>MIQB01000608.1 GCA_002890585.1 Tannerella sp. oral taxon 808 | reverse complement strand
CCGACCCTCGGAAATGACCTCGCCCTAAGGTTTGACCCCTCCCGACCCTCGGAAATGACCTTGCCCTAAGGTTTGATCCATTTCCGACCCTCGGAAATGACCTCGCCCTAAGGTTTGACCCCTCCCGACCCTCGGAAATGACCTTGCCCTAAGGTTTGATCCATTTCCGACCCTCGGAAATGACCTCGCCCTAAGGTTTGACCC
>MIQB01000607.1 GCA_002890585.1 Tannerella sp. oral taxon 808 | reverse complement strand
TTCGGTACTCGCACGCCGTGCAAAGTGCAAAATGAGGGTCATTTCGGTACTCGCATGCCGTGCAAAGGCAAAATGAGGGTCATTTCGGTACTCGCACGCCGTGCGAGGTGCAAAATGAGGGTCATTTCGGTACTCGCACGCCGTGCGAGGTGCAAAATGAGGGTCATTTCGGTACTCGCACGCCGTGCAAAGTGCAAAATGAGGGT
>MIQB01000606.1 GCA_002890585.1 Tannerella sp. oral taxon 808 | reverse complement strand
GGATCGATGATTGTGACGTCGGCTTCGGCGCCGGGGCGGAGGGTGCCGCGGTCGATGCCGAGGACGCGGGCGGGGTTGCACGTCAATTTTTCGATCAATTGCGGCCAGGTCAGGTGTCCCGGCTCGATCAGGGCGCGAACGCACACGGGTAAAAGCGTTTCCAGGTGTTGTCCTTGTCAATATAATCGACGACCGTCTGGCCGTTG
>MIQB01000605.1 GCA_002890585.1 Tannerella sp. oral taxon 808 | reverse complement strand
CGATGGAGCGCATGGTGCGCGTAGTGAAAGACCTCCGCACCATCCACCGCTTCAATGGTTACATCCACCTCAAGAGCATCCCCGGCTGTAGCCGCGAGCTCGTCGAAGAGGGCGGACTCTACGCCGACCGCATGAGCGTCAACATGGAGTTGCCCGCCGAGCAGAGCCTCCGCCGCATTGCTCCAGACAAGAGCTTCGAGAGCGTCT
>MIQB01000604.1 GCA_002890585.1 Tannerella sp. oral taxon 808 | reverse complement strand
TTTAATAATTCGTGGGGCAAAGGTACGGCCACGCAGAAATGGAATCAAGCCATTCCGGAGTATATGGTCAGGCCGTATCGCATACGCCCCTGCCCATGTGTATTTTTGTATCCACAAGAGATGAATATGTACACGAAACCCAAATACAACCCGGAGAGACATCATCGCCGTTCGATCCGTTTGTTCGGGTACGACTATTCATGCGAA
>MIQB01000603.1 GCA_002890585.1 Tannerella sp. oral taxon 808 | reverse complement strand
TGACGCTGGCCGAGGCGCAGGCCATCATCCCCCGCATCAATGCCGGCGACCACGGCATCACGCTGGTGATGAGCCATCTGGTGTCGGCCGAACAGCTCAACAATTCCGTCAACGCCAAGCAGCTCGCGGCCTTCCGCAGCATCGCCAGCGAATTCTCCGGCGTGCCGGCCGCGCTCGCCAATTCATCAGGTATTTTCCTCGGTGCCC
>MIQB01000602.1 GCA_002890585.1 Tannerella sp. oral taxon 808 | reverse complement strand
ATGTTCCCATTGTTCTTACCAAGCGAAGCATTTCCAAATATGGTTTTACGCAGAACTTCACGGCCTTGCTTGATGGCTTGTGATAAGGTGATGGCACTTGGAATTTAAGCATCTGGCGGAGGAAAACTTCGTCCTTTCGTTTGGAGGTTATGAGTTTCTTGCCAGCTGGGGTTAGTTCTATTGTGGGCAAAAGTTTTACAAAGCCTA
>MIQB01000601.1 GCA_002890585.1 Tannerella sp. oral taxon 808 | reverse complement strand
ACAGTGTGTGAAAAGGCCATGCAAGGCTTGCGTGACGATTTCACAGTGTGTGAAATGACTGTGCAAGACCTGCAGACAGCGGCAAAGTGTGTGAAATGACTGTGCAAGGCCTGCATGACGATTTCACAGTGTGTGAAACGACTATGCAAGGCTTGCGTGACGATTTCACAGTGTGTGAAAAGGCCATGCAAGGCTTGCGTGACGATTT
>MIQB01000600.1 GCA_002890585.1 Tannerella sp. oral taxon 808 | reverse complement strand
TATCTCGCCCGAGTTCGCTGCGAAGTATCGCCAGGCGTGATCCCCCCTTACATTTATATATACCCCCACTCACTTGAAGACATTTGAAGAATTAGGGATCGCCGAGCCTGTGCTGCGCGCCATCCGCGAAATGGGCTACGAAGTCCCCATGCCCGTACAGGAAGAAGTGATCCCGCTGCTCCTCGGCGAGCCACGAACAAGGTCGGCC
>MIQB01000599.1 GCA_002890585.1 Tannerella sp. oral taxon 808 | reverse complement strand
TGCTCGTTCATGCTCGGCTTCCTGGCCTGCGGGCACGCCGCGAACGGGATAAATCGATTTGTTTCCATGCGTAAATTTATTTTTTGACCGAGGCAAGCCGCCGCAGGTCCGAAAACGATGCTCTCCTGTTAGAGACGCCGCGATAGATGCTGTAGTTCAAGGATTATTCGACTGAGTCAGATTTTATCACGTGTAAAAAAATAAATTG
>MIQB01000598.1 GCA_002890585.1 Tannerella sp. oral taxon 808 | reverse complement strand
CAATAGGGGGAAATTCATACGTAATTAAGAGTAGTTAGGGGGTAGTAAGTAGTGTGTGCGGGGGGGCAGCCTGTCGTTCTATGTGCTATGTGGGCGTGGCCACCCCATACATTGTTATCACGGCGCCAAAAGTATGGTTTTGAGAGGGGGAGGGGGGCTGGTTTGTTGATTATTAAGGGTCGATGATGCTGTAGAGGCGGGGCGTTTT
>MIQB01000597.1 GCA_002890585.1 Tannerella sp. oral taxon 808 | reverse complement strand
GAGCAATTTCTCGGCTACGATTCGATCTAATGCTTTCATAATATTCTATATGAGGTATAAAGGGTTTATGTGAGGAGGGGCAAATGTAGAAGAAAATGCAAACGCGGCTGGGGGCGACAGGGCTGACGCATGATCGATCTTTTCGAGGCACGAGATCTTGCTTAGCTTTGTTCTACACCATCATACTTGATACGTTATGGAACTTCAG
>MIQB01000596.1 GCA_002890585.1 Tannerella sp. oral taxon 808 | reverse complement strand
AGATTTTCCCAATCCTGACGGCTTACGACGAACTGGCCAACTACCTCTCGCCCTTTATGGACGCGTGGGAAGGCGGCGCTCAGGAGCAGCTACAAGGCCAACTTGCCAGCGCCAAAATCCCGCTTTCGCGCATGATTTCGCCCGCGCTTTATTAGGTGATGACGGGCAACGATTTCACGCTCGACATCAACAATCCCGCGTCGCCGAAG
>MIQB01000595.1 GCA_002890585.1 Tannerella sp. oral taxon 808 | reverse complement strand
TTGGCTTCAGCATTGCATCTGTCGCGTGGCTTGTTCTGGACGAAGCCGACAAGCTGTTAGATCAGCAGTACGACGGGTTTCTGCAGCGCGTGGACGAAGAGTTGTCGAGACCTCGCACCGAAGTAGAGCAGGACGCGAGGGAAAAGTATCTGCGGGCAAAGGGCTTGTGGGACGATCGGTTTGAGAGGCGTGTCAGGAAGGTCGTGCTG
>MIQB01000594.1 GCA_002890585.1 Tannerella sp. oral taxon 808 | reverse complement strand
GAGACGAAGAGCTCGAGATCAAGCAGCGCGCTGACGGCAGTTGGCTCGTCGACGGACAATATTCGTTCTACAACTTCCTCGAGTATTTCGATATGGAAGACCTCTATGCCGATTACGATTACAACACCCTGAGCGGCCTCATCCTGCAAGTGCTCGAGCGTGTCCCCAAGACGGGCGACACCTTCAGCTGGCAATGCTTCGATTTCGAG
>MIQB01000593.1 GCA_002890585.1 Tannerella sp. oral taxon 808 | reverse complement strand
ATCAGAGATACAAGATAACTTGTAAGCTTCCTTTGTACTCCTTGTGCCAGAAGTTCAACCTCATCCTTATTGGTATCCTCTTTAGACATCAAGCGTTCATACTTCTTGAACCCCATTTCATATCGATTGAGAAAAGCGTCAAGGCGTTGACTCATTTTCTCAAGCAGATAGTTTGCTATATCGCGATATTCAATTCCACCTTCCCTTAC
>MIQB01000592.1 GCA_002890585.1 Tannerella sp. oral taxon 808 | reverse complement strand
AGCCGCTGGTGCAGTGCAATCTACACCCATCATTCCAACCTGCGCTTGTCGGGTGGCTGAAGCGATGCCGACCGACGACTGCCAGTTTTTCCATGACTGTAAGCGTTGCGCGGCACGCCCAAAGCCAAGCCCGGCGATTGCTGCCTATTTTGCTCCTGCGGCCCAGTGCTGTGTCCGCCAAGACAGCCGGGGATTGCTGCACTTGAGGCG
>MIQB01000591.1 GCA_002890585.1 Tannerella sp. oral taxon 808 | reverse complement strand
CCGCAACGAGGAAAAAGTGCTTTTTGGGCTTTGCGGGATTCCCGCAACAAGGAAAAACTGCTTTTTGGCGCTTGCGGGATTCCCGCAACGAGGGAAAACTGCTTTTTGGTGCTTGCGGGAGTCCCGCAAGCATTTCCAAAAACGTTTTGACCATTGCGGACTTTCGTAGACATACCGCTGACTTTATTCTTACATCGAACTCACGTTAAA
>MIQB01000590.1 GCA_002890585.1 Tannerella sp. oral taxon 808 | reverse complement strand
TTCGTGACGATCACGTCGTGCGTGCCGACGGTCAGTGCGCCAGCCAGCTCCACGATCTTACGCTTCACCCGATCGATGTCCGCCGGCTCGTGACACGAGATGTGCATCGCCAACACATTGTCCGTCGTATGGATCGGGCTACGCCGAGCCAAGTCGTTCTTCGTGCCGATCATCAGCACCGGCTTCTCGAAGCGCTTCAGCCAGTGGCTC
>MIQB01000589.1 GCA_002890585.1 Tannerella sp. oral taxon 808 | reverse complement strand
CCCCCACAGAAAAAAGGAAACATTTGACTGGATCAAATGGCTGCCACGGAAAAAAGGGAGCATTTGACTGGATCAAATGGCTCCCAGCGAAAAAAGGAGGCGATTGATTGGATCAAATGGCTCCCAGCGAAAAAAGGAGCCAATTGACTGGATCAAACGGCCGCCACGGGAAAAAGGGAGCATTTGATTGGATCATTTTGTTGACCACATC
>MIQB01000588.1 GCA_002890585.1 Tannerella sp. oral taxon 808 | reverse complement strand
ATCGATACCGTGGGGCATCTCCTCGGCGTTCATATTCGATCCAACCGATTGCGGCACGATGGATGAGGCGTATTCGGACATCGGGTAACGGGGCATCCGGTACAACCCCATCCGTTCGGCCGCTTGCAGATAGGGGATAGCTTGCTCGTCTGAAGAAATGGCCAAACCCTGCCCGTCGTGTTGCCATTTGTACGCAGAGACCACCCTCCAT
>MIQB01000587.1 GCA_002890585.1 Tannerella sp. oral taxon 808 | reverse complement strand
ATGACACGAATACTATCTGCTATATGCTGTGCGATCATTCTCTGGGCCACAGCCGCCACGAACGTGCGAGCCGACGCCGCCGCCGGACGCTACGCGCGAAGCTCCGCGCTGGCCGAAGGGCGATGGGTGAAAATCCGCGTCCCAGACGACGGCATCTATAAGCTCACCTACGCCGAGCTCCGCGCGATGGGCTTTGCCGACCCTGCCAAAGT
>MIQB01000586.1 GCA_002890585.1 Tannerella sp. oral taxon 808 | reverse complement strand
CGGGTCGGTTGACGTTTGCAACATTGTTGCAAAGGCCACGGCGGGTCGGTTGACGCTTGCAACAATGTTGCAAAAGCCACGGCGGGTCGGTTGATGTTTGCAACATTGTTGCAAAGGCCACGGCGGGTCGGTTGATGTTTGCAACATTATTGCAAATACCACGGCGGGTCGGTTGATGTTTGCAACAATGTTGCAAAAGCCACGGCGGGTCGG
>MIQB01000585.1 GCA_002890585.1 Tannerella sp. oral taxon 808 | reverse complement strand
TGATCGAGTTTATGAGCATCCGCGAACGCGCCGAGGATAAGGAGCGCAAGAACATGAATCGCGCCATCCATACCCTCGTCGAGGCCATCGGCAAAGACAACCTCCGAGCCATCCTCCGCGATAAGGTCGACAGCACCGTGAATGCCGGTTGAATTGTTTGGGGCTGCGCCCCGTTGAGATGTTGAATTGTTGGGGGTTGAACGCCTAAACGCC
>MIQB01000584.1 GCA_002890585.1 Tannerella sp. oral taxon 808 | reverse complement strand
GTAACAATGTTGCAACGCATGCTCACTGTCTCACTGTGTCCCTCCCCCCAAAAAAAACAGCTCCCGATGAGGATCGAACCTCACCGGGAGCATGTCAGATGATTATGTCTCTTCCTCTGGAATTATCCGCAGTGGAAATACTTCTTCACCAAGGCAAGCATCTCGTCCCTCTTGCCTTCGAGGTCGGCGCGGAGTGTCTTGTCCTTGTAGCTGCG
>MIQB01000583.1 GCA_002890585.1 Tannerella sp. oral taxon 808 | reverse complement strand
CGACGGCATAGACCGTCCCGGCGTTCAGGTGAAAGAATTGGATCATAGGGGGTATATATAAATGTAGGGGCGGCTTCATGTGTCCACCCGCAGGATTAGGAGTAAAGGCGCCCCTTGCGAGCGCCCGTTTATCGGTGGGCAAAAGTAGCCGTTGCTGCCACCGTCCTTCTCGTTTTTACGCTTTTCGTTTTATCCTTTCATGAGGCGGCGCGCCC
>MIQB01000582.1 GCA_002890585.1 Tannerella sp. oral taxon 808 | reverse complement strand
AGGGTCATTTCGGTACTCGCACGCCGTGCAAGGTGCAAAATGAGGGTCATTTCGGGCTTTGCACGCCGTGCAAAGGCCAAAACGTGGCAAGTTTCATAACAGACACGCATGTAAGTTATGATTCGTGGCAAGTCTCGGGGCTTGCACGCCGTGCAAAGGGTAAAACGTGGCAAGTTTCATAACAGACACGCATGTAATTTATGATTCGTGGCAAGT
>MIQB01000581.1 GCA_002890585.1 Tannerella sp. oral taxon 808 | reverse complement strand
GTGTGCCCGCGAAGACTTCTCCGGTCGTCACAACTTCGCCTCCACCCTCGAGGAGCACAATCGCAACGCGCATCGCTACCGCGAGGAGCTCAATCGGCGAGGAATCTTTTGAAACGGGAAACGATAAAGGTCGGGTAGGGTAGGGGAGGCGCTTGCAGGACTCCCGCAAACGTCATCGCCTCATCTCATTGATGGCCTCGTTGCGTCGGCGGCGTTCG
>MIQB01000580.1 GCA_002890585.1 Tannerella sp. oral taxon 808 | reverse complement strand
AGTTCGAGCAGTTCGCGGGTGCCGGCGTGTCCGGGGAAATCGAAAATGACCAGCTTGAAATCTTCATTGGGGTGGCTGCTGAGATAAGCGTTCGTCTTAGCGATCGCCTCTTTCGGATCAGCCTTGAGCACGCGATAGGCCTTTCGCCCCAAATGATCGAAATAGGACTTCATCTGCTCGGACAATGACGGACTCTCTTCAATGGCCGCCTTTTCTCT
>MIQB01000579.1 GCA_002890585.1 Tannerella sp. oral taxon 808 | reverse complement strand
TGGGATGATCGCGTCGAGCAGCGTGCGGATCAGGGTCTCCAGCTTGGCGAAAACTTCATCGGCGTGCGCGTGATCGTACGCGGGGATGTCTGTGAGCTGCGCGCTGGTCGAGAAGGTCGTCAGCGCACTGGCCAACTGGGCCAGCACGCCATACAGCCGCGCAGGCGGCTGGTTCGGGTGGGAGGCCAGGAACCGCAACTGCGGCCACGCCGCATGAA
>MIQB01000578.1 GCA_002890585.1 Tannerella sp. oral taxon 808 | reverse complement strand
CGGCGCTCCTTCTTTACGCATATACCCTTCAACTTTCCAGCGTGCGCTTTATGATGTCTTTGTAGTAGGCCTTTGTTTCGCTGTCTGGGATGATGACATTCTTGTCTTTTTTATACAACCTCTCCCAAGGCGTGCCTTTAGCGTGTAGAATCGTAACCAAAGACGTGTCCGTATAGATGGCGTACTTCTTCCAAACGAACTTACACACAGCGCGCTCG
>MIQB01000577.1 GCA_002890585.1 Tannerella sp. oral taxon 808 | reverse complement strand
CGACGCCGACAGCCTCCGCACCTTCCCCGACCGTCTGCTGCGTGTCGGCGAACCCGCACCGCTCTTTGCTGACGAGACGCATACCGTCGTCACCGACACCGCCCGAGCCGAGCGCGTCCGCCGCGGACTCCTACGCAAGCTCCCGATCGAAGCCACCACCATGATCCTCCGCGCCTGGCTCTCAGAGCAGCCTGCCGTCGACGAACTCCTCTTCCGCT
>MIQB01000576.1 GCA_002890585.1 Tannerella sp. oral taxon 808 | reverse complement strand
CGAAAAACCATGATAATTAGTCACAGGTCTATTCTCATAGACCTTGGTATACTTTTCATCATTAGAGTTCAAGCAGATTGCCGAAGGCACCGTGGCCAACGCCGCGCTTCCCGAGGCGCGCATCTACACAGCCGGCTCTGTGCTTCACCTCACGCTCGCTCGTGCCGAAACGGTACATATATATAATGTGTCTGGCGCGCTCGTCCGCAACTTCCGCG
>MIQB01000575.1 GCA_002890585.1 Tannerella sp. oral taxon 808 | reverse complement strand
GCCCGTCGAAGTGTTCGGTGGGGCAAAACAAACTTGCGACAGCCCGTCGAAGTGTTCGACGGGGCAAAACACGGCTGCGACAGCCCGTCGAAGTGTTCGACGGGGCAAAACACGGCTGCAACAGCCCGTCGAAGTGTTCGGTGGGGCGAAACAAATCTGCGACAGCCCGTCGAAGTGTTCGGTGGGGCAAAACAAACTTGCGACAGCCCGTCGAAGTGT
>MIQB01000574.1 GCA_002890585.1 Tannerella sp. oral taxon 808 | reverse complement strand
GAGCTGCTCCGCCCCTACGGCTTCACCCCCCACGCAATGCGCCGACCTCGCCCGCGCCCTCCGCAGCGAGCCCGGCCGCACCTTCCACTCCCCCGGCGGCCGTTGGCATGTACTCAAGGATCGCACCCACCTCATCCTCTACCCCACCGCCGACGCCGACGCCCGCACCTTCACCCTCGCCCCGGGCAACGAGCTGCAAGCGCCCATCCGCCTCCGCAT
>MIQB01000573.1 GCA_002890585.1 Tannerella sp. oral taxon 808 | reverse complement strand
CTGCTCGAACTCTCCTTAGAAATGGACTACATCCTTTCTCCGATTGAGGCGGATGTTCAGTCGATCGTTTCTTGTTTGGCGTATGCCAAAAGCATCTCCGACCTCGGCGTGTCGATAGAGACGGCACGTGTCAAGGACATCATGCTGCTATGGAATAAGGTGGATCGACGAGTGAAAAACACATTGATGGAGCATTACAGTGCGTATATAAAGGAAGAG
>MIQB01000572.1 GCA_002890585.1 Tannerella sp. oral taxon 808 | reverse complement strand
CACACCCGTTCTCGACGGCGGCAAGCGAGTTCAGTGTGTCGGGGCTACCCTCGATGCCGCCGGTAGGGCCAACAAGGTCGCCGCCACACCGACGCCCCACGTCACCGCATAGGCCGGAGTTGCACCACCCCAGTCAGCCAGCCGCCCGGCCAGGGTCGTCCCGAAGGCATACCCAAGGCTGTTCATAGCCGCTAGCAGAGTCATAACGGTGCCAATCCG
>MIQB01000571.1 GCA_002890585.1 Tannerella sp. oral taxon 808 | reverse complement strand
TGCTACTGGATGCGCGAACCTTCGAGCGCCCGGCCAACTATGCCCTGCTCCGTATCACGCGCTGTGGCACCGACCACCTGGAGCGACAGGTTCGGGCGGATGCAACCCCCGTCATCGTCATCGACCCGCGTGCCGGTCACGGACCGGGCATTGGGGGCTTCAAGCGCGATTCGGAAGTCGGCATGGCCCTCGCCGAAGGCCATCCTGTCTACTTTGTCA
>MIQB01000570.1 GCA_002890585.1 Tannerella sp. oral taxon 808 | reverse complement strand
GCGTCGAGTTGCTTGTAATCCTTGACGATGAGCATCAGGTAGATGTAGGCCGCGAAGGGGCGCGTGAGGAGACTCCAGCGCGGACCGCAGTCGAGGGGGAAGAGGTCGATGTTGACACCTGTGTCGGTCGTTTCCCATGCGCCGCGGATGCAGGTGCGCGTGTCGACGATTTTCAGGTAGTTGATTTTGTTGGGCGAGTTGAGGTAGGTGTGAAGCCGAT
>MIQB01000569.1 GCA_002890585.1 Tannerella sp. oral taxon 808 | reverse complement strand
AGGCAGATCTACATTTGTCGAAGCGTACGCGACGGATGAAATCGATAGGGCCAATACAGCCGATGAAATCGATGAAGACGAAGTGATACGCGAAGACCTGTCGCTCTCCGACGATCCGTTGCCCGAGGTTTCTCAGACGGCCATCCTCTCACGGGATTTGGCGCGTGTCAGCGGATGGAGTCGGAACGATGACGCGCTCGACGAGGAATCGCCCGACGAT
>MIQB01000568.1 GCA_002890585.1 Tannerella sp. oral taxon 808 | reverse complement strand
ATCTCGTTTTCTTCCATCCATTCGCGGACATTGTAGCCCGGGTGTATAACCACGGGTGAGAGGTATTTTTTCCTTGTTTCCATTTCGGTTCGTTTCTAATGATGATAGTCGGCCGTAGGTGCTGGAGGTGTCACGCTGGGGCAAGCGTGCGGCGGCGGGAACGCGCAGGTTTGGATTCCAGCCCTTGAACCCCTGTCAATCGGACGGCCTTTACACCCTCT
>MIQB01000567.1 GCA_002890585.1 Tannerella sp. oral taxon 808 | reverse complement strand
AGTCGCGGAGCAGCGTGGCCTGCACGTGGCTTTCGGGGAGCAGCGTGCGGACGAAGGCTGTGACCTCGTCCGCGGTAAGGCTGAGCGGACGGACATCGGGCGTGGCGGCGTCGACACACAGCGCGCTGTCACTGACCACGACGCGGTAATAAGGCCTACGGCCGAAGCCGCACCACTCGATTTTCTGCACCTGCCCGTTGTAAGCCGTGAGCAACGCGCGG
>MIQB01000566.1 GCA_002890585.1 Tannerella sp. oral taxon 808 | reverse complement strand
CACGAACGTGCGGCACTACGAGGCACTCTGCCGCGCAGGCGAGGCGATCCGACGTGTGCTCGCCGGACTCAACGACGGCTTGCCGGGCGATCTGTTGGCCGAAGATCTTCGCGACTGTCTGCATGCGTTAGGCGAGATCACCGGCGGCGAGATCGTGACTGACGAGGTGTTGGGGAACATCTTTTCCAAGTTCTGCATCGGCAAGTAGGGGTACAACGTTTT
>MIQB01000565.1 GCA_002890585.1 Tannerella sp. oral taxon 808 | reverse complement strand
GCTGGACGCCGTTCCCATGGCTCTGGCCGAGAACAGCGGTCTGAGCCCCATTGAGACTCTGGCCGACTTGAAGGCCAGGCAGGGCAGAGGCGAGGGCAGAGGCAGACTCGGTGTTGACTGCATGCAGACCGGCACAAACAGTAAGTTCCTGACCGTCTCCACATCATGTATTTTTTTCTACAGCATGCTAACCCCTAATCCCTCAGACATGAAGGACAACTTC
>MIQB01000564.1 GCA_002890585.1 Tannerella sp. oral taxon 808 | reverse complement strand
GGGGGGACGTGCACCGTGACACATGAAGAGGGGTATGAGACTGCAGAGAAAAAGAGAGTGCATGATTTGAAAAGAGGGGCATCTCGTATGGAGGAAGTAATGACTATATTATCAACACATTACGGGGTAAAATAGGGATGATCAACCTTGCCGTTTCACGATGTTTTTCCGCTACGACTATGAGGAAAAGACTGTTTGCCCATGCTTTTGTTGGTCACGAAAAG
>MIQB01000563.1 GCA_002890585.1 Tannerella sp. oral taxon 808 | reverse complement strand
GGCCTCGACCTCGGCGTCGTAATACGTGCGGTTGGCCTCGAGGAAGGGCGCTTTGATGGTTGCCCCCTGGCGATACCAGATGGAGTTCGCGATGCCGATCGTCGTCGTCGGGTCAGCTCGGAGCAGCGCCTCGCGGAGCTCGCGGCTGTAGGCATTGATGTCGGCCGTGGTGTAGCCCGCTTCGCGGAGGGCGGTGCGCATCTCGTCGGCCGTGGCACCGGCGGCG
>MIQB01000562.1 GCA_002890585.1 Tannerella sp. oral taxon 808 | reverse complement strand
GCGCGATACAGGAATGCCAATTCACCACCCTCGGGCGCAACATCACCGCACTGGAGGTGGACGGCGTCTTCGACGACTGCCAAGCGCTCGTCAAGTCTGCCTTCGTCGACGCCGACCTCAACGCCCGCCTGCAACTCACCTCGGCCAACTCCATCAACGTGGCCCGCTTCCTGCCGCAGGCCTTCTATTACTTCCACGCCTACGCCCAGATGGACCGCATCGGCCG
>MIQB01000561.1 GCA_002890585.1 Tannerella sp. oral taxon 808 | reverse complement strand
GGTAAAGCGACGCGAAGCGGCGCGACACCCTGGGTTACGGGTACCAAACGAAAATTCCCCGCTCCCCTCGCTTTGCGATCCTCCCCCGGCTCTGCATGGCAGGGCCGGGGGAGGATCGCAAGAGCGGGGGAGCGGGGGGCGGCGGTGGCGGACGCTCACCCAGGGTGCCGCTCCGCCCGGTGGGCGTCGCTCTGCCCTGGGCTGGGTTCCTCGTTGACCCTACGGGC
>MIQB01000560.1 GCA_002890585.1 Tannerella sp. oral taxon 808 | reverse complement strand
GCTCGACTTCAGCAGCTTCCGCACCAGCCCGATGCGCGAGAGGAGCGACGTGGAGGAGGTGTCGCGCGACAGTGTGCGCATCGGCTCGGCGCTCATCGATGGGCAATATCGCGACGTGTACGGCACCGTCCGCGCGCAGCTGATCGTCTATCGGCGTGAGGTGCGCTGCACGGGCTCGCTGCGCATACGCATCATCGACAATATCAACGGGCGCGGAGAAGAGTCGC
>MIQB01000559.1 GCA_002890585.1 Tannerella sp. oral taxon 808 | reverse complement strand
TCGCCTCATAATCGTAGAGCCGATGGTAGCTCTCGCGGATCTCGACGTACGCCTTAAGGCGCGAGATTCGCGAAAGCGGCAGATCCATCGGGTGAAACGTCGGGCTGAGATTGAGATTAGAGAGGTAGCCGATCTGCCCACCTTGCACGACGATGGAGCCGTCGCGGAGATGAGAGTCGGGCTGTGAAAGGAAAGGGCGCGGGCTGACGTCGAACGTTCGTCGGACTT
>MIQB01000558.1 GCA_002890585.1 Tannerella sp. oral taxon 808 | reverse complement strand
CTAACCATTAACAATTAGCCCTCACTCCGTCCCGAAGCGGGAGGTGTCGAGCTTACGCTCCTTCCCCGGCTTGTAATTCCGCAGGCGGTAGACGAACGAGAGCGTCACGGCGCGCGTGTCGGAGAGGACGTCCATGCGCAGGCGCTGCGAGGCGTAATCCGTGTTCAGGCCGGGCGACCACGTGCCGAAGACGTCGTCAGCCTTGAGGCGAAGCTCGGCGGCGTCGCG
>MIQB01000557.1 GCA_002890585.1 Tannerella sp. oral taxon 808 | reverse complement strand
ATAGCCGTTTTCCTGATCGCGCAACCAGACCGCCATGGTGCGTGCCTGGTCGAGCAAATCGCGGGCCGAGGCAACCGTGCCCGCCAAGGTGGAGGCAGTTGCAGCCGATGGCGGCATGCCAGCGCCGGCATCCATGCCGAGGACTGGCGCCTCCTTGCGCTCAAAACGGGAAATGAGCGGCTGCAGGTTCGGACGGACAGACTCCGGCCACGTCGCCGTGCGGGTCACG
>MIQB01000556.1 GCA_002890585.1 Tannerella sp. oral taxon 808 | reverse complement strand
CAAGTCGACGCTGGGCCGCGCCCTCTTGCGACTTCTGCCCAGCGAAGGGCAGATCCGCTTTGGCGGCAATGACATTTCCGGCGCCGACAAACAGGCTATGCGGCCGCTACGCCGCGAACTGCAACTGGTGTTCCAGGACCCGTTCGGCTCGCTGTCGCCGCGCATGACGGTTGGCCAGATCATTACCGAGGGGCTTTTGGTGCACGAGCCGGCGCTGTCGGGCAAGGAGC
>MIQB01000555.1 GCA_002890585.1 Tannerella sp. oral taxon 808 | reverse complement strand
GAGGGAGAGGCCCGAAATTCACTGCATTTTGAGGGTCAACCTGAGGGAGAGCCCCAAAATTCACTGCATTTTGAGGGTCAACCCGAGGGAGAGCCCCGAAATTCACTGCATTTTGAGGGTCAACCTGAGGGAGAGCCCCATTCCGAGGCTCATTTTGGAGCTTCACCCGAAGGAGCGCCCCATTCCGAGGCTCATTTTGGGGCCTTACCCGAGGGAGAGCCCCATTCCGAG
>MIQB01000554.1 GCA_002890585.1 Tannerella sp. oral taxon 808 | reverse complement strand
ATCGAGGAAGCGCGCAAGGTGCGCGGGGCCGTGCCGGACGCCGCGATCTATGTGCTCGGCGGCTATTTCCAGAATACCGGCGAGCACTACGCCAGCATCAATTGCCGGCCGGTGATCGGCGATCTCAACGAGCTCGCCGAATGGGACGTGTTTTGCCGCCGCACCGGCTGGAACGGAGGCGCCGCCATCCACGTCGACACCGGCATGAACCGGCTGGGGCTGACGCTGGCC
>MIQB01000553.1 GCA_002890585.1 Tannerella sp. oral taxon 808 | reverse complement strand
AGGGTGGGGGGAGGATTGCAGAGCGCGGTACGGCGGGTGCGGCCATTCGACCCAGGGTGCCGCTCCGCCCGGTGGCGTCGCTCTACCCTGGGCTGGGTTGATCTGCCCCTTCGGGGCGCATCGGGCATCCCCCATTTATTCGTGGAATCCTTTCCCCCACCGCCCCCGGGGTTTCGCCCTATCGTCCGGCGGCCCTACAGGCCGCACCGGGTACATTAATCCGGGCTGTAGGC
>MIQB01000552.1 GCA_002890585.1 Tannerella sp. oral taxon 808 | reverse complement strand
TCAACAACAGCTATGCGTTGGCCATGCGTGAAAGCGACGCGGCCCGCCTCGGCATCGCGACGATTTCCGAGCTGGCCGGCAAGGCCCCGACACTGAAGCCGGGCCTGTCGCATGAGTTCATTGCGCGCGCCGACGGCTGGCCGGCCCTGCAGCGCGCCTACGGCTTGCGTCTGGCTGCGGGTGCCGGCCTGGACCACGGGCTCGCCTACCAGGCCCTGGCCGCCGGCCAGGTC
>MIQB01000551.1 GCA_002890585.1 Tannerella sp. oral taxon 808 | reverse complement strand
AGGAGTTTGTACATCCCTCTTTCCTGCCGGTTGCTTAGATCGAACTCACGTTAAAACTCAGAATTTGGGACTTGCGGGGCGCCCCGCAAACGCCAAAACAGCCCATTGCGAGGCTTGCAGTAGCTCTATAAGGCATTCCGATAGGAATAAGGGGCTCCGTTCTTACATCGAACTCACGTTAAAGAGGGGCATGAGGGCTATTTGACACTTTGGAGTATAAGAAGCCTTGGCATA
>MIQB01000550.1 GCA_002890585.1 Tannerella sp. oral taxon 808 | reverse complement strand
GCCCCGACAGGGGCGAACGATTGTCCGATGGCCGGGTACCTGTGGGGCGTATGCGATACGCCCCTACATCGGGGGGCATTCCCGCGTTGGGATTTCGTAGGGGCGAAAAATCTTTCGCCCCCACGATTGTCCGGAAAGGTGATTGCCCGAAATCGATAATACATCCGCCGTTAGGATTTTGTAGGGGCGTATCGCATACGCCCCCCAAACGCCCCGACAGGGGCGAACGATTGTC
>MIQB01000549.1 GCA_002890585.1 Tannerella sp. oral taxon 808 | reverse complement strand
ATGCGCCTTCGCACCGTCCAGCCGCCCGTTGAACAATGCAATCTCCTGCGCCTGGCGCGACAGCACGTGATACAGCGCAAACCGATCGAGATAGCGGTCCTTCAGGTCTTCCAGCGCCTCGCCAAAGATGATGCTGTCGATGCTGCGGTTGCCGTAGACCAGCGTGAAGCGGCTGTGCGGCTCGGCGGCCAGCGTGGTCTTGATGAGCGAGAGGATCGGCGTGATGCCGCTGCCGG
>MIQB01000548.1 GCA_002890585.1 Tannerella sp. oral taxon 808 | reverse complement strand
GGTGGTGGTGGTGCTCGAGTGCGGCCGCAAGCTTATTTAATCGTGAAGGTATCATCCACCAGGACAACGCCGCCCGGAACTTGCACCGGTTTCGGTTTCATTTTGCGACTGAAACCCACTTTGAAATTTTCGAACGTGACTTCTTTTTTGATTTTATCGGTCATGCCGGCGCATTTCACCGAGGTGGTGGTGGTGCTCGAGTGCGGCCGCAAGCTTATTTAATCGTGAAGGTATCAT
>MIQB01000547.1 GCA_002890585.1 Tannerella sp. oral taxon 808 | reverse complement strand
CGTCGAAGGCGGTGGTGAGAGGGGCTGTTTCCATGAGGTAGGCCAGATACCAAGGCAGGCGGCGCAGCGTGGGTTCGGGTACGTGGGTATGTGTGTCTTCGGGGGTCATTCCGATTTTGTGTCCCAGTGGTTCTTTAGTGGGTTGGCGTACATCTCTAACAGCTTGGTGCGGAGGTAGGCCTCGTCTTTTCCGGGCAGGTCGATGCGGTCGATTCGGCTTTGCAGATAGGCCTCGAAGC
>MIQB01000546.1 GCA_002890585.1 Tannerella sp. oral taxon 808 | reverse complement strand
GACGGCGGGGATGGCCAGGAGGGAGGATCGGATGAAGGCCTCGGTGGGCGGTATGCCGAGCTGTTCGCGGAGCTCGTCGTTGCTCTGCTTCACTTCGCCTGCGGGGAGGTCGTGGTGCGCGGTCTCGAGGTAGCGGATGGGCCGGACGCCGGATTGTTGGTTGGTCAGTGCGCGCAGGTTGGCGTCTTTGCCGAGCCCGAGGGCGGAGACGATGCCGGCTCCGGTGACGTAAATTTCTT
>MIQB01000545.1 GCA_002890585.1 Tannerella sp. oral taxon 808 | reverse complement strand
AGGCCGTCGGGTGATCAAAGATGTCGGCCTTGATGTATCGTCCCCCCTCACTTCGCTCCAAGAAAAGCATCTCGGCGCCCGTGGCATCCATCTTCAGGAGGTCGGCGTTTACCTTGAGATTGAGGTGCCCCCAACGCCGGACGAAGTCATCGTACAATCGATTCAGCTTTTCGCGCTCCTCCGGATCCGCCAGGTGATTGTTCGCCTCATAATCGTAGAGCCGATGGTAGCTCTCGCGGA
>MIQB01000544.1 GCA_002890585.1 Tannerella sp. oral taxon 808 | reverse complement strand
TTACACATTGTTTAACCGTCGCAAAAGTAGACGGTGTTTTGGATTCGCTTGGGGGCAGAATGGGGGCTGGGTTTTCCTCCCCCTGCTCCCCGGCCTATATTTGCCCCGTATAATTCTTACACATCATCAAAATCAAACATTAAGACCTAAGGAGGAAAAGAGCATTATGAACAGACTGAACAACGCTGTAAGTACACACAATGGATTCCTGAGCTGCATGGCCCTGATCGCCCTTGCGAT
>MIQB01000543.1 GCA_002890585.1 Tannerella sp. oral taxon 808 | reverse complement strand
AGCATGTAGCCATGCGCGATATAAACGAGCTTCATCAACTTTAAGGGGCGAAGTATTCGGCCGTCCTGCTGAGAGAGTTCGATGAAATAATTAGCTATAGAGAGGGCGTAGTTTTCCATACGTTTTTACTGAGCGGAATGGTTTGCAGGCGTGCCTGCTCGTCGGCGTATTGGGCGTATTCGTCCGTTTCGCCGTGCTCCTTCATAATGTCGAAGAAGGACATAGGTCTATTTCGAGGCG
>MIQB01000542.1 GCA_002890585.1 Tannerella sp. oral taxon 808 | reverse complement strand
GCCACTTTTTCCTATCCCGGAGCATCGCGAGGTCCAAAACGCAGCGCATTTTGCATTCTCCTACATTAAATTATCGTCATCTGCAATGCAAGTAGCATTCATTCGGTGTGAATGGATGCTACTTGCATTGCAGATCATAAGCTCTCGGTGTGAATGGGTTCTACTTGCATTGCATGTCATAATCTCTCGGTGTGAATGGGTGCTACTTGCAATGCATATCATAAGCTCTCGGTGCGTGGGT
>MIQB01000541.1 GCA_002890585.1 Tannerella sp. oral taxon 808 | reverse complement strand
GGGGAGATAATTACCGCATCGGCATGGGCGGCGGGGCTGTCTCGTCAGTCGATACGGGGCGCTACGCTTCGGGCATCGAGCTGAACGCTGTGCAACGCGCCAACCCGGAGATGCAGAAGCGCGCAGCCAACGTGATCCGTGCGCTGGCTGAGTCAGACGATAACCCGATCGTCTCCATCCACGACCATGGCGCGGGTGGACACCTCAATTGCCTTTCGGAGCTGGTCGAGACGACCGGCGG
>MIQB01000540.1 GCA_002890585.1 Tannerella sp. oral taxon 808 | reverse complement strand
TTTCCGTGGCATTTGCAGCATTCCTGCAAACGCCAACCAGTTTTCCGTGGCATTTGCAGCATTCCTGCAAACGCCAACCGGTTTTCCGTGGCATTTGCAGCATTCCTGCAAACGCCAACCAGTTTTCCGTGGCATTTGCAGCATTCCTGCAAACGCCAACCAGTTTTCCGTGGCATTTGCAGCATTCCTGCAAACGCCAACCAGTTTTCCGTGGCATTTGCAGCATTCCTGCAAACGCCAACC
>MIQB01000539.1 GCA_002890585.1 Tannerella sp. oral taxon 808 | reverse complement strand
GCATCCGGGCGGATTCAATTATCAATGATCGATGATTACCCGGGTACCGCCGGGTGCGTACGATTCAATTATCAATTATCAATTATCAATTGACAATTACCAATGGTTACCCGGGTACCGCCGGGTTCGTGCGATTCAATTATTAATTATCAATTATCAATTGACAATTACCAATGATTACCCGGGCGGCGCCCTGAAAGGGCAACCGAGTTGGCCCGTAGGGTCAACGAGGAACCCAGCCCA
>MIQB01000538.1 GCA_002890585.1 Tannerella sp. oral taxon 808 | reverse complement strand
GACGTTGTAATCCATCGTGTATTTCGGGATCTTGATTTGCGCATACGAGCCGGGGATGAAGTCCATGTGCTCGCCTGGGGGGAGGGCTACGATAAACTCCTTGATGAAGGTGGCCACGTTCTTGTTTGAGACCACGGTGCACTCGTACTCCTTGACGCCGAAGACTTCTTCGGGTACGTGCACCGACATGTCTCCGCGCACTTTCGTTTGGCACGTCAGGCGCCAGTGATCTTTCATCTGTTT
>MIQB01000537.1 GCA_002890585.1 Tannerella sp. oral taxon 808 | reverse complement strand
TTTCACTTTTTCTTGAGCCTGTGCTTTTACTTGATCATATGAACCGAGTTGTTTACAAGTTCCTAAATCACAGCTCACATTTTCACGCACCTGAGCATCATCTCCACGAGATTTTTCTTGTAATCGAAGCTTTACAAGCTCGTGGGCAGGAGCATAATTTTCTAATACATCAGGCACAATCATTGCCGTCTGGACGTTAGGCTTCTGCAAAAACTCTTTTTCAGCACTTCCTGCTGTTAGCTGAT
>MIQB01000536.1 GCA_002890585.1 Tannerella sp. oral taxon 808 | reverse complement strand
GAGGCCGATCATCTTATCCCACATCATGGGGCTGAGGTCTGGCAAGTCCATCTGTCCGATGCGATGCTTGATGAGGCTGTAAATAAGTCCCGCATTGAAGGCGTCGCCCGCCCCGACGGGGCTAACGGCCGCGAGCGGCGGCACGTCGTAGCAGTTGCGGATCTTCTCCGTGTAGAGGTGGATGCTGTCGGCGCCGTGCGTAGCGATCAGGCGTTTGCAATAGAACTGCACCTCGTCGCGATAGAC
>MIQB01000535.1 GCA_002890585.1 Tannerella sp. oral taxon 808 | reverse complement strand
CCAGTTCGTCGTAAGCCGTCAGGATTGGGAAAATCTGCGCGTAGGGGCGGTTCAGAAATTCGACCGCATGTGGGAAGGTGCAATAGCGTCCGTCCTCGTAAATTCTCAGGAACCAGATGATGGCCGCCAGCAGGATAATCGGTGATTCGACGAAGAAATCGCCTTGCTTTTGCACATCGGGTAAGGCGGGGACATTGCTGCCCCTTTCTCCCCTAAGAACCGTACGTGAGAGTTTCCCCTCATACGG
>MIQB01000534.1 GCA_002890585.1 Tannerella sp. oral taxon 808 | reverse complement strand
AAATCCCACAACCGATTGGCAACGGGCCCATGCGGCCGATCACGCCGGCGCGCCACCGCCAAGTCCTGGATCATGCCGGGGAAGTGCTTGCCTGCAATCGAGAGCAGACGCCCCTCGCGCAATTCCGCCTCGATCATGAAGCGCGGCAGATGCCCCCATGCCATACCGTGCACGATCAACTCCTTCTTCATCAGCTGATCCGGCACGAAGCACTGCGGGGCGCCCTCCAACACGTAGTGCGCCTGTG
>MIQB01000533.1 GCA_002890585.1 Tannerella sp. oral taxon 808 | reverse complement strand
TGATTTTTTTCCTCTTTTTGTCCCTCGCTTCTCGAGCAGTATCGTTCTAAGTAATCGTTCATACAGAGATCGTTTCGGTGTTTATTACTTGGGTGGAGGACGATCCCAGCCGGCTTATTAAATGCGAGTCGCTGCTCGTCTTCGTAGAGAATCCATGATTTTATGAGTTTAGGGTCTAGCTTTTGGAATTTTTTTTCTTTTTGCGTGAGCATAAGCTGTTTGTCTTTGGTGCCGAGGAGTGATTCTG
>MIQB01000532.1 GCA_002890585.1 Tannerella sp. oral taxon 808 | reverse complement strand
CGCACGGTGAGATGATCTACATCCGCGTCGATCGCGCTGACATCGCCAGCATCTATTCCGTAGCTGGACAGCTCGTTCGCAAGATCGACCTGCCCGAAGGCGATACCTCGATCCCGATGAGCCGCGGTGCTTACGTGATCACCCTGAAGGACGGATCTGTTCACAAGGTGATTGTGAAGTGAAAAACGAAAAATGAAAAACTAACAATGCCGGGTACCTGCAAGGGAAAGCCCCACGGGTACCCGGTC
>MIQB01000531.1 GCA_002890585.1 Tannerella sp. oral taxon 808 | reverse complement strand
TTCACAACGCGCCATGAGCCTCACCGAGCAACGGGACCACGCGGTCCGTCAAACCCTCATCGCCATTCGTGCCATTGCTGCGCAGGATGGCATCACCTACGCGTCACTCACCCGCATTGCTGATCGGCTGCAGGAACTGGCCGCGCAAGAGGCGCTGTTCCCCTTCGACGCCTTCCCGCCGCCCCCGGCAGATGACGCCGATGCGTCCAGCCGCTACCTGCTGCATGAAGAGGCCGACAAGACCTTTGC
>MIQB01000530.1 GCA_002890585.1 Tannerella sp. oral taxon 808 | reverse complement strand
ACGATGAGATCCTAGTCAGACCAGACACTCATCAGCACGGTAAAGACTGAACAGATCCCGGTCTCATCAAGAGCGACAAGTTTTATAGTCAAATTCGATACTTGATCGATGTCGCGGGTATTTGAGCGTTGCCAAATGATCGCTCGTATTCCGTCGAATGCCGCTCGTCTCGCTTAAAACACCCGGTCTGCCCCATCTGCACGGGAGGGTGATAAGCCGCCAGTTGAGGTCAGCCCAGTATTTTGCGAT
>MIQB01000529.1 GCA_002890585.1 Tannerella sp. oral taxon 808 | reverse complement strand
CCTGCCCCCAGCAGGGTGGGTGGAGGTTTGCAGGGCGGGGAATTTTTGGAGGCATCGTACCCCAGGGCGTTGCCCTGGGCTGATGATGAATTGCCCTTTCAGGGCGCACCACGTCCCGAACCTACCCTGACCACGTTCCGAACCTATCCGCACCACGTTCCGAAGCCCCCATTGATACGTTCCGAAGTGGGGGGGGAATACGTCCTGAACCTATCCGCACCCTATTCCGAAATAGTCGTTGATACGTCCTG
>MIQB01000528.1 GCA_002890585.1 Tannerella sp. oral taxon 808 | reverse complement strand
GATGCGCTGGACGCGCTATGCATGGTCCGAGCGGTTCCAACCATGGCTGTTGCTCGTAGCCGCCATGGCTGCGGGCGTGAGGGCCTCCAGGCGAAAAGCCGGGGAAGACAATATCTGGCGCGCTTCGGAAGAAGCGCTTAGCGCCACGCTGACACACACACTTGAGACAGGTCGGTCAGTGCGCGACTTGGTGGCCGAGACGGCATTCCAGTGGCTTTACGGGCCATCTTGGCCCTACTCGTTTGCGCAGT
>MIQB01000527.1 GCA_002890585.1 Tannerella sp. oral taxon 808 | reverse complement strand
ATCGCCGTTGTAATAGCGATCGTCGCACGGCGCGGTGTAGATGCGGCCGGAACGGTCCTGATAGCGGCACATTTCCTGGCCACGGCGCTGCGGCGTGGTGGACGAACCGACGGCCGCGCCAAGCAGCGCGCCGGCGCCCGCGCCGATCAGCGTGCTCTTGGTGTCGCGGCCGATCGCCTGGCCGACCAGTGCGCCGCCGGCACCGCCGATCAACGCACCGGTACCGGCGCGCTGGCCTTGTTCCGACGTTT
>MIQB01000526.1 GCA_002890585.1 Tannerella sp. oral taxon 808 | reverse complement strand
CGGGGCGTACATGGCTCGGTAGCCAAGCACCGTACCACGATGGAGTATTACAAGGAAATCCTCAAATCCACGAAAGAGAAGGAAGCTCGAAAGACGGAACTCACAGCCAAGATAAAGGAGCTGGAGAAGCAGGCAGGCAAGCTCCGAATGAAAGGCACGCTGTACTCCCTCTTTGGGAACCCCGAACTCGACAAGGCAGAGAAGCGTATTGCAGACTTGGAGCAAGAGGCCGAACGGCAACAGTATCTTTC
>MIQB01000525.1 GCA_002890585.1 Tannerella sp. oral taxon 808 | reverse complement strand
GAAGATCCCGGTAAGGACTGAAGGGCTCGTAAATAAGAGCTTTTCACTTGAACAGCAGAGGAGCGGTGAACGTTTATTTACCTTTGATGATGAGGTGGTGAGGGGAAAACTCGTCGCTCGTCTGGCTCCGTTCCCAAGTTCTGTCTTGGCAGAACCGCTTCACTATTTACTCTTCTACTCTCCAAAGAGTCCTTCTGAGTGGCTCGTTAAGACGGCTCAAACTGCACTTGAGGCAGAAAGCTTGACTAAAGC
>MIQB01000524.1 GCA_002890585.1 Tannerella sp. oral taxon 808 | reverse complement strand
CTCGGCGCGCTGGAAGCCGCAGTGCAGGGCGGGCGATTTGCCATAGTTGCGCCTGAACTTAATGCCCTTGACGTGTGTCGACTGGCGCGCCAAGCGTTCGATCACGCCCCATGACCCGTCTGTGCTGCCGTCGTTCACATAGATGATCTCGTAAGTAAAATGATTGGCCTCCATCACCCGCTCGATCCATGCGTGCAATTCGGGCAGGGATTCGGCCTCGTTGTAAAGGGGGACGACTACTGATATATCCATC
>MIQB01000523.1 GCA_002890585.1 Tannerella sp. oral taxon 808 | reverse complement strand
GGCGGGGGAATCTGCGATCACGAGGTGGGGGGCGGCAAGACGGTCATCATGTGCACGGCGGCCTATGAGATGAAACGCCTCGGGCTGGCGAACAAGCCGATGATCATCGGACTCAAGGCAAACGTCTTCGACATCGCCGACACGTTCCGCAAAGCCTACCCCAACGCCCGCATACTCTATCCCGGCAAGGAAGATTTTACGGTCAAGAACCGGGCGCGGATCTTCAGCGACATCAAAAACAACGACTGGGATTG
>MIQB01000522.1 GCA_002890585.1 Tannerella sp. oral taxon 808 | reverse complement strand
GGAAGCCTTCCGAGGCCTTAGAATCACTGATTCCGGAGGTTAGGAAGCCTTCCGAAGCGTAGAATCACTGATTCCGGAGGTTAGGAAGCCTTCCGAGGCGCAGAATCAATGATTCCGGAGCTTAGGAAGCCTTCCGAGGCATAGAATCAAGATTCCACGGCTTATGTTGACAACATGACCTCCGGAATCAGTGATTTTGGGCTTATGTTGACAACATGACCTCTGGAATCAGTGATTTTCGGCTTATGTTGACA
>MIQB01000521.1 GCA_002890585.1 Tannerella sp. oral taxon 808 | reverse complement strand
ATCACGCCTTACGCCATCAGCCGGCCACAACGCAGGCTGCGCGTTCGTGCTTCAGCCTCGATGCAAAGTCAAGGGTAGCAAGCTGCCATACACACCCACTAACCCATGTGGCTGACACCCACCTGTGCTACGTGGGCCGACCCACTTAAGCTATGTGGGTCGACCCATCTAAGCTACATGGTTCGACCCACCTAAGCTACGTGGGCCGACCCACCTAAGCTACGTGGGCCGACCCATCTAAGCTACATGGTTCG
>MIQB01000520.1 GCA_002890585.1 Tannerella sp. oral taxon 808 | reverse complement strand
GCCATTGCTTCGTAGGCACTGCATCCTTGCATCTTCATCACAAGGTCGATGATGCTTCCGCCTTGGCTCGTGCCATAGTCGTGCCACAGGTTTTGCCGAAAGTCCACTTTCAGGCTGGCGTTGGAGTCTTCCCGGTAGGGTGCGTGATAAAGGGCATAGCCGTTGTAACGTTTGACAGGCTCGATACCGCAGGCGTGCAGGTAGTCGCCTATCGGTATCGCCTTGATGTGTTGCAGGTCGTAATATTCGTTGTT
>MIQB01000519.1 GCA_002890585.1 Tannerella sp. oral taxon 808 | reverse complement strand
AGGATTGGGCAAATAACTTGCTTTGTAGGAATCCTCAACCATCCTCTGAAATAGCGTCAGCGGAAGTGGAACTATGGTAGATTTACCTCCATACATAGCCAAATTGGTTTTGTGTAGCATATAGAAGAAAGAAATACTGGCATCGTTGATAGTCGGTGCTATAAACAAACAATAACAAGGCTTGCCCGATCCTACTTTCAATTTTCCAAGATGTCTGCTCACAGGCTCGCCCTCCATTTCAAACTGCTTTTGTCCC
>MIQB01000518.1 GCA_002890585.1 Tannerella sp. oral taxon 808 | reverse complement strand
GGCCAGGACATCCACAAGCCGTTCCCGCCGATGGCGCCGCGCCCCTGCATCTTCGAATACATCTACTTCTCGCGTCCGGATTCCATCGTCCACGGCCGCTCGGTCTACGAGGTGCGCAAGAATTTCGGCGCGCAGCTCGCCCGCGAAAGCCACGTTCCCGTTGACGTCGTGGTGCCGGTGCCGGATTCCGGCGTTCCCGCCGCGGTCGGCTACAGCCAGCATTCCGGCGTGCCGTTCGAGCTCGGCATCATCCGCC
>MIQB01000517.1 GCA_002890585.1 Tannerella sp. oral taxon 808 | reverse complement strand
CCTTGATGGAAGAAAAGAAGCAAAAGAAGATCAAGGCGTCAGGGACGCCGGCCAAGTTGGCCGGGTACCAAGTAAACTTCCCTGCCCCGGCTGGGACCTTTTCTTTCTTTGATGGAAGAAAAGAAGCAAAAGAAGATCAAGGCGTCAGGGATGCCGGCCAAATTGGGCGGGTACCAAGTAAACTTCCCTGCCCCGGCTGGGACCTTTTCTTCCCTTGATGGAAGAAAAGAAGCAAAAGAAGATCAAGGCGTCAGGGAC
>MIQB01000516.1 GCA_002890585.1 Tannerella sp. oral taxon 808 | reverse complement strand
TCACCTCAATAGTCAACCGTTGCATGAGAACTGACTCTGATGGTTAGTTATCTCGTGCCGGCCTTGCGGCCGCTCAGGTCCTTTCGGGCCATTGACGCTTCACCGGCCGGTGCCAGCTCACCCGAGGATGAGCTGGTCTTCCCCGCGCCTCCACGTCCCATCCCCGGCGAACTCCCGGTTCCGTGAAAATCGACACCGGATTTCGGTGCCGCTAATTTCGCCAGATTCGTTGCAGCATTGAGGTCTCTGTCAACGACA
>MIQB01000515.1 GCA_002890585.1 Tannerella sp. oral taxon 808 | reverse complement strand
GTTGACGTGCTGCCATTGTCCACCATCACGACAGCTCCTCCGATGGCTTGGGCGCTTTTGTAGCAGCTGGGATGGGGATGAGTCGCTCGGCTAGCGAGACCACAGAAACGTCGTTGCTGGCTGAGTCCTCAGGTGCGAACACGACGGCCCAGGCGACTGTCACAACATCTTCATCGGGCGCCAGTGCATTGATCACGACCCCGCCTATTTCAGGCGATTATACACTTTCTTTCACGGGCGACTGCTGGCAGCAATGGA
>MIQB01000514.1 GCA_002890585.1 Tannerella sp. oral taxon 808 | reverse complement strand
CATCGTTTCATACTTAATTCCCGTGCTCCACATCTCCGGCAAGGTATCCGGGATCTTCAGCTTCGTTTTATCTACCGCCATGACGAGATCGTATTGTTTGCGGTGATACTGCACATGGAGTGAGTTATTCAACTTTGTGATATTCACCTTGACGAAGGTGATTACGCGCGGAACATTCAATTTGACCTTTTTCATAAAGCTGTGTTGTATTACATGTTCAATTCATTCATTAGAAATACACTGCAAAATTACAATCATC
>MIQB01000513.1 GCA_002890585.1 Tannerella sp. oral taxon 808 | reverse complement strand
GGGCCGCTGGATCGAAAGTGACGC
This sequence comes from Tannerella sp. oral taxon 808, assembly GCA_002890585.1. Taxonomy (GTDB): domain Bacteria; phylum Bacteroidota; class Bacteroidia; order Bacteroidales; family Tannerellaceae; genus Tannerella. The sequence continues at coordinate 235 of MIQB01000513.1, read as the reverse complement.
TGGCAACTCGATTGCCGTCAGTGCACAAGGCACCGGCGAAGACAATTCCACCAGCGTAGGCACGACAAGTAGCACGGGTTATTCGCAATCCTCCAGGACGAACACGGCCTCCGGAAAGACGTACACCTCGACCAACGCGCCCCTGCAAGGCAGCAAGGTCTCTACGAAAGTCCCGCAAACGCCAAAGCAAATGCCGCGGGACTTGCGCGGCTTGCGCAAACGTCTCGGTAAATGC
>MIQB01000512.1 GCA_002890585.1 Tannerella sp. oral taxon 808 | reverse complement strand
CTTCGCACTTTCCCCTCATTTACAACAAAACTACGTTGCCTCTCACCATCACCGTAAAGCTACCAAAAAGGTAAAATCAGACTTCCGACCTTTTGAAAAACTCTCTCACTCTTGGAAGGAAAGAAAATCGCTTGAAAGCAGCGAGAAAACCTTTACACTAAGGTCAGTTTTTTTTATTTTTCCCTTGAGCGAATGGCGAAAAACCTTCTCTATGTCTTGGATTACTATCTGCCTCACAAAGGACGAGAGGAGACGGTTT
>MIQB01000511.1 GCA_002890585.1 Tannerella sp. oral taxon 808 | reverse complement strand
TGAAACATGAATCTGCATAATCTCGCATGTTGCTTGACTGTGTACGCAAGAAATTGTCCAGCGAGGTATCCGCACTTTCTCTCGTCTGTGTCTCTCCTTGCTCTATGCGATTCTCGTAGATTTGTTTCAGTTCGTTGTTCAGGTATTCTGCTTTGAATACCCTATAACGTCCCTTGTGCTTCGCTTTTTCAACACGGAATGTTTCTATTTTCTGGACGATACGTTCAAAATCGTGCCAGTCGGTAAGCTGCATTCCGAAC
>MIQB01000510.1 GCA_002890585.1 Tannerella sp. oral taxon 808 | reverse complement strand
GCCGGGAATCGGGCACTTTTGGAAAAAGTAAAGCAAACCCCGGCGGGAATGAGTCTGCATGCTACAGCGGATGACAGAACACAAAAGCATTATAAATAAAGAGGAGACCCACAATGAAAAAGACAGCTGAAATCAGAAAACCAGGGATGAAGAAATTGGATAATTCCCTGCATGTGAAATTCCACACCTCGGCGTATGGCCTTGTGAAGGATGCAGACATCACGAAACTCGGCATCCCGAACGAACTGATGGTGGAATGGG
>MIQB01000509.1 GCA_002890585.1 Tannerella sp. oral taxon 808 | reverse complement strand
CCGCGTAGGTTTACTCTTGCAATTGCCGCGCCTGCTCTGCCTTACGTTCCATCTCGCTGAGGAGCGGGGTGATGAAGGGGTCAGCAGTGATCTCGCCGCGCACTTGCAGGAAGTCGGACTGCCGATCGCGCTCGGGATTGTCCATGCCAAAGCTGATTTGTGAGACGCCGAAGAACTCAATGGCGGCCTCCTTTGAGAGGCGATGGCGGACGGTCTCGAGCGTGGTTGCGTAACGGTCGAGGTAGACGCGACGCTTGTCAG
>MIQB01000508.1 GCA_002890585.1 Tannerella sp. oral taxon 808 | reverse complement strand
GGTCATGCAGGACGACACCCTCTTTGCTGGAACCATCGCAGACAACATTTCGTTCTTCGATTCAGATGGGACCATCGAGGCCATCGTGGAGGCAGCGACGATGGCCGGGATCCACGCGGACATCGTCGCATTGCCTATGGGCTATGAATCACTGGTCGGAGACATGGGGGCAGCGCTGTCCGGGGGACAACAGCAGCGACTTCTGCTTGCGCGCGCATTCTATAAGCGCCCGAAGATCCTCATCCTTGATGAAGCGACCAGTC
>MIQB01000507.1 GCA_002890585.1 Tannerella sp. oral taxon 808 | reverse complement strand
TCTGCGCCAGCGGCGCCTGCGCGTCGGCAGCGGCCTCACGCTTGAGCAGCTCGCGCACGATGGTGCCGGTGTATTCGGGGTAGAGGTCAATCTGGCCGTCGCGCAGGGCGGCGGCGAGGATGGCGGTGTTGCCCAGACCCTGGTGGTGTTCGGCGGCCAGACCCTGTGCGTTCAGCGTCTGGGTGACGATCTCGCCGAGCAGATAGCTCTCGGTGAAGCGTTTGGAGCCGACGGCCAGCGGCGCTGCTTGTGCCGTCATCACCC
>MIQB01000506.1 GCA_002890585.1 Tannerella sp. oral taxon 808 | reverse complement strand
AAATGCCCATTTTCTCAGCAAATGAACGAGCCAGCAGATGTGGCGGACGAAAAATCTTCGCCCCTGTGAAGGGACGCATGCTCGGCACATTCCGCTCTGGCAGGCCGCGGGGCGTATCCGCGTGGCTCCTACAAGGGGGGGCGCTAATCGTTGGCAATTGATCATTGACCATCCCCTCCCGCCCCTTAAAAACCATATATTCTTATGCTTGACAGACGCTATCTCTCCCCCCCATTTTTGCAGTGGTAAACTATCACACCGTTT
>MIQB01000505.1 GCA_002890585.1 Tannerella sp. oral taxon 808 | reverse complement strand
CGGCGGCCACTGCGGCGGAATGGACGGTACTTATGATTATTAGAAATTATCTCCCCTACAAATCAGCAAGGGAATATTGCGACAGAAAAATGGCGAAATGGATGGGATTTTTCCTGTCAGAACACACAACAGCACTACATTCGATGAATGAAAATATAAGCGTTCAATCGTTGAGTGCGAGTAGTTTGCTTTTACTGATAAGCCAAGCTTTTCTGAATGATTTCACAGTTGAAATCTTCATACTCAACAACAAATCATACGTCG
>MIQB01000504.1 GCA_002890585.1 Tannerella sp. oral taxon 808 | reverse complement strand
ATCGATGGATCGACCCGTCGCACGAAGGTTCTTTCGACCATACTATCAGACTAACGGCCGGTTTATCGCTCGTTCAAAAGATTGTTTTAACCATCCAACCATCTGTCTTCAACCATGAAAGCAACACACGCATCGCCCCTATTCTTGGGGTTCTCCTCGCAAAAAGGCGGGGTAGGGAAAAGTACGCTAGCGGAGATCACGGCCAGCATGCTTTACTATGAAAAAGGAATTGAGCTCTTCGTCGTCGACTGCGATCTGTCGCAG
>MIQB01000503.1 GCA_002890585.1 Tannerella sp. oral taxon 808 | reverse complement strand
AGTGAGTGAAGTGAAAGCCACGCATGCCATTGGTCTGCAGCTCTATCAAGCCGGGAGCGAGTATCGCGCCGTTGAAGTCGATGACCTTGTTCGCAAGAGCCGATTTCGCGTGCACGATCATTCCAGTGTCATCGGCCACCACTATTTCTTCATCCTCCACAAGTTCACTTCCCCTGCAGATTTTGCAGTTTGTGAAAGTCGTCGTGGTGCTGCTGGTCAACATGACGCGGCGTAAAACGACACAGTTCCCTGGGGATAATGATGAG
>MIQB01000502.1 GCA_002890585.1 Tannerella sp. oral taxon 808 | reverse complement strand
CCGGCCTTGCTCAGCGCGCGCGAGACCTGCTCGGCGCCGCAGCCATAGGCGTCGGCCTTGATCACCGCCGAGCATTCGGCGGGGACGGCCGTCTTTTCGAGCTTGCGCCAGTTGGCGATGATGGCGTCGAGATCGACGGTGAGCACGCCGCCATAGGCTGCGAGGGCGGCGGATTGTGCCGAAGCCGCCCCGGAGATCGCGGCAACGACGACGAAAGCAACAAACTTCAACTTGGACATTGTAACTCCGGTGTCGGAAGGTGGAAG
>MIQB01000501.1 GCA_002890585.1 Tannerella sp. oral taxon 808 | reverse complement strand
TCTCTTAGAGATACGTTTATGTTGAGTAGTTCCTCCTTTTTCAACCTTCTTTTAACGTGAGTTCGACGTAAGAATGAGGTTCCTTACGTCCTACAACATGCCTTTGTTAGAGCGCTCGGGCGGCTAAAACGTTTTTGGGAATGCTTGCGGGGCACCCCGCAAACCTCAAATTCCCTGTTTTGGTATTTGCGGGGCACCTCGCAAACCTCAAATTCCCCGTTTTAACCGTTGCGGACTTCCGTAGACATACCACCGACTTTATTCTTACAT
>MIQB01000500.1 GCA_002890585.1 Tannerella sp. oral taxon 808 | reverse complement strand
GTGGCCGATGCCGGCATTGGCGTGCGCGTCGCCGATCTGCGTGATGTGTGGCAGGCAACGGTGAACGATGCGCTGGCTGAGGCCACACTTGCCTTGCCCGAGTCAGGCCCCTACGTCAGCACTGGAAAACACGGCGAGCACTCCGAGCACATGGGCTATCTGCTGGCCGAAATGCAGGGGCTGGCGCGCCAGTTTCCGGGGGCATCGTGGTAGCCGAGCCCGTTGCTTCCGCCGAGGTGGCTACACGGCTTGCACGCGCTCGGGCCGCGC
>MIQB01000499.1 GCA_002890585.1 Tannerella sp. oral taxon 808 | reverse complement strand
TATTGATTGATGCGAGGTTAGTCTTTCTCTGAGCGAGATAGTAAAGATAAAGTTCTGGGGAATCACTTCCAAGCTTCGCAAGATAACGCTCTAGCCTCTCTGAGAAATCTTTTGGCACAAGGTTGGCATATCCATTGGTCTTCATCGTCTCGAGTAAGGCATAGGTTGAGATACTCGTCAAGAGTGAAGAAGTATTCTTCTGCTCCCAAAAACGAGACGGATAATCACTTCTATCTTGTTCTTTGATTCCACCATCCCAGTCTTGTCTGC
>MIQB01000498.1 GCA_002890585.1 Tannerella sp. oral taxon 808 | reverse complement strand
GACTCGATTTCCTGCATGATTTTGTCAATTGCCTGTGCGTGGGAAAGACTGCGTGCGCGGTCAGCCTGTTTTAGCAAGATGCCGCGCTCTTGCCGAGCACAGATGATTTCCGCCAAAACTTCCGGCGTCAAATCCGCCTGCTGCGACAGCGTTGCCGCCCCCGCTTCGGCGCTGTCCGCCTTTTGGTATTGGGCGGTTCGCAGGGGGCGAAAGCGCTTAACGACATGCTGCCGCAGGCGCTGGCGCTGTTACCGCTGGAGGCGCGGCCGC
>MIQB01000497.1 GCA_002890585.1 Tannerella sp. oral taxon 808 | reverse complement strand
ATACGGCGGCAAGGACATCTTCTCCACACGCCTCGTCGGCGCCTCCGACTTCGGAGGCATAGAAAACCTCGGGCCGGAGATCAATACCGCTGGCGACGAGCTCTTCCCCTACGTCCGCGACTCCGTGACGCTCTACTTCGCCTCCGATGGCCACCCGGGCATGGGCGGCCTCGACCTCTTCAAGGCCACGCAGGACAGCACCGGCCATTGGCACGTCACGAACATGCGCGCGCCCATCAACTCCCAGGGCGACGACTTCGGCATCACCTTC
>MIQB01000496.1 GCA_002890585.1 Tannerella sp. oral taxon 808 | reverse complement strand
AAAGTGCCGACGAACCTGTCACAAAGACAGAGGCCAAGCGATGTCACCCTTTTTTGCCCCGTGCGTTATGCAGGGCTCCAAAAGACAGCCTTTTTTACCCCGTGCGTTACGCAGGGCTCTGAAAGACGGCCTTTTTTGCCCCGTGCGTTATGCAGGACTCCGAAAAACCATGTTTTTGGCCCGCCCCATAATCATCGATCATTAATTATCGCCTCATCACTCATTGTTGCGCCCCGGGGCATTCAACAATTCAACAACAATCATCATCCGG
>MIQB01000495.1 GCA_002890585.1 Tannerella sp. oral taxon 808 | reverse complement strand
GGTTCCTCGTTGACCCTACGGGCCAACTCGGTTGCCCTTTCAGGGCGCCGGCCGGATACACGCCCGCCGCACGAATTGAATTGTACGTACGACACCCGGCGGTATCCGGGTAATCATCGATAATTGGTAATTAATAATTGAATCCCGCCCCGTTACCTTTGTGTTCAAAACTGAAGACGAATAGCGTATGAAGACGAAAGCCATCGGAAACCTTGAGGCAGCGGAGACCCTTATCAACAAACAGGAAGAGAAGTATTACACGGCCAGCATTC
>MIQB01000494.1 GCA_002890585.1 Tannerella sp. oral taxon 808 | reverse complement strand
GAACCATCGATTCTCCGGAGAAGAAATACACGATGATTAAATATAGGCCCACCCCATGACCAAAGACCTTCAGCTCCGACTGCTACCCGAGGAGGCGGCCAGTGACGACACACTGCGCGCCGCCGTACAGCGCGAGACGGGCGACGCGCCGCGCGCCCTGCGTATCCTCAAACGATCCATCGACGCCCGACAGCGCACGGTCTACGTCAACGTCACCCTCCGCGCCTTCTTCGACGAGGAGCCGACCGAATCGCTCTTCCCCGACGTCGAACTGCGC
>MIQB01000493.1 GCA_002890585.1 Tannerella sp. oral taxon 808 | reverse complement strand
ACGCTGATTGGCGCAGAGGTGGCTTTCGGTAAAGTCAAAGCGTTACAGCTTGCAGATTACCAACCCGCATTTCCTGCGGTGAGCCCCAAAGCCTGGCAGACCCTGGAACTGCGCGATGTGATGTTCCACTATGGCGCGACGGAGCAAAAAGCCGGGTTCGCCGTCGGGCCTATCAACCTGACGCTGCGCCGCGGTGAGCTGGTATTCCTGATTGGCGGCAATGGCAGTGGAAAATCGACGCTGGCAATGCTGTTAACCGGCTTATATCAACCGGTCAG
>MIQB01000492.1 GCA_002890585.1 Tannerella sp. oral taxon 808 | reverse complement strand
TGGGCTGGGTTCCTCGTTGACCCTACGGGCCAACTCGGTTGCCCTTTCAGGGCGCCGGCCGGGTACATGCCCGGCACACGAATTGAATTGCACGCACGAACCCGGCGGTACCCGGGTAATCATTGGTAATTGTCAATTGATAATTGATAATTAATAATTGACCCCCACGACACCCGGCGGTACCCGGGTAATCATCGATCATTGATAATTGAATCCGCCCGGATGCGCCCCGAAGGGGCAAATCAACCCAGCCCAGGGTAAAGCGACGCGAAGCGGCG
>MIQB01000491.1 GCA_002890585.1 Tannerella sp. oral taxon 808 | reverse complement strand
ACGTGGGCTGGCGGTGCAATACCGAAGTCGCGCAGCTTGCGGTGCCCTTCGGGCGTGATCCAATCCGTCGTCCACGCTGGCGAGAGCACGGAGCGCACGCGAAAGGCCCCCACATCCGCCGCCTGCAGCGCGCGGCTCACGTCGTCGGCAATCTGGTCCATCGCCGGGCAGCCGGAATACGTGGGCGTGATGGTTGCCACCACGGTGCCACCACCATCGATCTCCACGTCGCGCAGGATGCCCAGTTCAGCGATCGTGACGACGGGGATCTCCGGGTC
>MIQB01000490.1 GCA_002890585.1 Tannerella sp. oral taxon 808 | reverse complement strand
CTATCGTCCGGCGGCCCTACAGGCCGCACCGGGTACATTAATCCGGGCTGTAGGCCCGGGGGATGATAGCCCAGGGCGAAACCCTGGGCGGATCAGACCACCGAGCACGTTGCTGTGAGGCGGTCTTGTTGTATGCATGCTAATACACCCATTAGCCCATGTGGGTGTCAGCCATATGGATTAGATGGTTCGACCCATGTAGCTTAGATGGTTCGACCCATGTAGCTTAGATGGTTCGACCCATATAGCTTAGATGGTTCGACCCATATAGCTTAGATGG
>MIQB01000489.1 GCA_002890585.1 Tannerella sp. oral taxon 808 | reverse complement strand
CGCCCGGATGCGCCCCGAAGGGGCAAATCAACCCAGCCCAGGGTAAAGCGACGCGACACCCTGGGTTACGGGTTACCAAACGAAAATCCCCCGCTCCCCGCGCTTTGCGATCCTCCCCCGGCTCTGCATGGCAGGGCCGGGGGAGGATCGCAAGAGCGGGGGAGCGGGGGGCGGCGGTGGCGGACGCTCACCCAGGGTGCCGCTCCGCCCGGTGGGCGTCGCTCTGCCCTGGGCTGGGTTCCTCGTTGACCCTACGGGCCAACTCGGTTGCCCTTTCAGGG
>MIQB01000488.1 GCA_002890585.1 Tannerella sp. oral taxon 808 | reverse complement strand
CGTCGGGCTCGGCCTTCGCCGTGCTCACGCATGACCACGCGCTGGATTTCCTGATCGCCGCCGAGGCGCTGAAGCGCACCGACACGGCCTATGTCGGCATGATCGGCTCCAAGACCAAGAAGGCGACGTTCAGGAACTGGTTCCTAAAGACCGCGGGCGGCACCGAGGCCGAATTCGAACGGCTTGTCTCGCCGATCGGCGGCGATGCCGTCAAGGACAAGCGCCCGCCCGTGATCGCGGCTCTGGCCGCCGCCGAGATGATGACGGCGCTCTCGTTGCAC
>MIQB01000487.1 GCA_002890585.1 Tannerella sp. oral taxon 808 | reverse complement strand
TCAGGAAAACGGCTATCTGCCGTCGGTACGGCTGGCGCGCACCATTCGCTGGGACACCTTGCACGAAGCGCCGCCGGCGGACGCGGCCTGCCGCACGCGCCTGGCGCCGCCGCGAGGCGAGCTGCGCGCCCAGATGAAGCGGCTCGTCCTGCAGAAACAGTGGCACGAGCTGCTCGAGCGCGTCGAGGGCGCCTTCATGGAGGGTGTGAACCACCTGTGGTTCGATCTCCAATGCTTCCAGCACGCTGCACTGGACCACATTGGTGCACCTTACAGCAGTTGG
>MIQB01000486.1 GCA_002890585.1 Tannerella sp. oral taxon 808 | reverse complement strand
GGCACACAAGATTACCGAGAGGAAACAGCGGGTAAACGTGGCAATCAGCAGGATCAGATACTAAGTGGAAAGAACCTTTGGATCCATACACCGATGGTTCCGATCGGGAGTCGCCCGATATATAGGGCTTGCAAAGACCCATGCGCAGTGGAAGCAATCGCTTATAACCTCTACCGGACTCCAGGGTTAATTGTGTCCATTTCTCTCTAAGGAAGAAATACCCCCTTAAAAGAACGTGAGTTCGATGTAAGAATAAAGTCGGTGGTATGTCTACGGAAGTCCGCAAC
>MIQB01000485.1 GCA_002890585.1 Tannerella sp. oral taxon 808 | reverse complement strand
ACAACGAGGGCAGCGCGCCCGATCCCTCGCCCGGTCAGTGCGGGATCTAAGACGAAACGCCCGATATGCACGTTGTCTTGTTCCCTTCTGATCTCTTGAATAATGCCGACGAATTGCCCCTGCCAGGAGATGGCGTAGAGGCCGCTCCAGCCATCGAACTGCTCAGGTGTCAACGGAAAGTGCGGCGTTGGCCCGGCCCATTGGCGTAAGAAGTCTGCCCCCTTGCGGTTCGTCCATCCGATGAGCGTCGCTCGGTCTCGGTCGCTCAGCCCGGGACGGATGGTGATGTG
>MIQB01000484.1 GCA_002890585.1 Tannerella sp. oral taxon 808 | reverse complement strand
AATTGAATCCCCGCCCGGATGCGCCCCGAAGGGGCAAATCAACCCAGCCCAGGGTAAAGCGAAGCGACACCCTGGGGTACGGGTACCAAACGAAAATCCTCCGCTCCCCGCGCTTTGCGATCCTCCCCCGGCTCTGCATGGCAGGGCCGGGGGAGGATCGCAAGAGCGGGGGAGCGGGGGGCGGCGGTGGCGGACGCTCACCCAGGGTGCCGCTCCGCCCGGTGGGCGTCGCTCTGCCCTGGGCTGGGTTCCTCGTTGACCCTACGGGCCAACTCGGTTGCCCTTTCAGGG
>MIQB01000483.1 GCA_002890585.1 Tannerella sp. oral taxon 808 | reverse complement strand
TCCAGAAGCATTCCTATAGTGTCTTTGTCCGAAAGCTATTGGGCAAAGCAGCAAAAGAAGAAGTATCAAAAGTATCTTATTATTCATGGCCGTACAAACTTTATAGGGTTTATCTTCTCATTGTTCTTGATGATTTCAAAGTGAATATGTTTTCCTGTGGATCTCCCTGTATTCCCAAGGAATCCGATAATTTGGCCTTTTCTTACCACTTGCCCTTTCACACAATTGTATTCAGACATATGTCCGTACAGTGTCTTAAAGCCATACTTATGTTCTATGATGACCGCCTTC
>MIQB01000482.1 GCA_002890585.1 Tannerella sp. oral taxon 808 | reverse complement strand
CCCGCACCGACATCTTGGCCGTCATCAACGCTATGGAAGAGACCGTCGTCGACATCCACAAAGAGGGCGGCACGGTGACACTGCCGCTCTTCAGCACCGGATTCAGCATCTCAGGCGTCTTCCACGGTACGGACGACTCCTTCGACGGCACCCGCCACCGCCTCAACATCACCGTGCAAAAGGGCAAACTGCTCAAGCTGGCACAACAGGAGATCCGCCCGCAGAAGGTCGATTTCAACCCCGCGCAGGCACGCATCTATCGCGTGACAGACGTGGTCAGCGGCCAGGACAAC
>MIQB01000481.1 GCA_002890585.1 Tannerella sp. oral taxon 808 | reverse complement strand
GATGCAGCATCTACAATGCCAACCAAGCGACATTCCGTCCCCTTCCCCCCTCCCTACGTCTAACTACTTACCAAATCCATATCAACATGAATCAAAGAAATCATTACTCAAATCATCAAGCAAAGCATCGCCGGTGGTGGATGCTGCTGCCCGCGGCAGGGCTGTTAGCCACCGGATCGATGCAGGCCGTGGGCGGCACGTTCAGTGCACCGGAGACGGCCACCCTGACGCAGCAACAGAGGCACACCGTGAGCGGCACGGTGGTCGACGAGATGGGCGAACCGATCATCGGCGCCAAC
>MIQB01000480.1 GCA_002890585.1 Tannerella sp. oral taxon 808 | reverse complement strand
AGAATTCCTGGGCGTCGTATCGACTCACGCACACGACCGGACACGGATCTTCCTGGTCAAAGCGAGGATTCAACCAAGTGCAGTCGGCGTCTTTTTGCCACTTGTTTTCGTCTTTGTACCAACGGTACGATCCGCCGTCCCGTTCGGCAAATGTCCGGTAGTTTCTTGCTTGGACGAACTTCCGAAACTGGCCGACGGTGACTTCATGGGCCCCCATGTAAAATGGAGTGGTAATCTCCACCGCATGTTCTGGCCCTTCAGGGGGAACACGGGCTGAGTGGTTTTGCCATGACGGCGCTTCG
>MIQB01000479.1 GCA_002890585.1 Tannerella sp. oral taxon 808 | reverse complement strand
CACGTATATGCCCAACTCATGTGTATCGGCTGGACTTATGAGGGTTTTCTTCCTAATCAAAAAAAGTGGGCCGAGATTTGGAGAAGTGAATCGAAGCACTACTTTTGCGGCCGTAATCATTCAGCGGGATGGTGTGATCCTTGACTCCGTAGCTCAGTTGGTAGAGCAAATGACTCTTAATCATTGGGTCGAGAGTTCGAGCCTCTCCGGGGTCACAGTGGGCTTTTAGGCAATTGTTAGTTAAAGCGATCGCTTACCTTAAAAAGGTTGGCGGTCGGTTTTTTTAGTATGACGGGCATGTCCTA
>MIQB01000478.1 GCA_002890585.1 Tannerella sp. oral taxon 808 | reverse complement strand
CCCTTCGGTTTGAAGGTAGTTGTAGAAGATGGAAATTAAAGTTATCCAATTCTCTTCGCAAAGATACCCTTTTGCGAAGAGATATTGAGTGTGTTTTCGTCTTTTTTCTTGTCGGTGAAAGAAAAAAATCAATTATAGCCGTCGCGAGCGATTACGGTTGATTAGCTGTTTCCATTTCTGCTCGCACCAATCGGTAATGGGAAGCCCGTTGATGGTGAGGAGCGGTCGCTTCTTCTCATCCTTGATGATACGGATTTCGCTGTCCTCTTCCGTAAACTCTCTCTTGTACAGCCCCGAATAGGCTT
>MIQB01000477.1 GCA_002890585.1 Tannerella sp. oral taxon 808 | reverse complement strand
AGTGATCGTTGCACTGGAAGGCGAAGAGTTGAACCGCGTGTACATCCGCACCGATGATGGCCGCGACCCTGAACGGGCCACGCTCGCCCTGTCGCGTGAGGTGGTCGTGCAACCCGGCACGCCCATCACGTTTCTTGCAGACGACATCCACAGCATCCATGTGGTCGGCAACAAGCCTACGCGCCACTTCCACCTGTACGGCCGCGCGCTGGAAACGCTCACTGGCCGCGTCGGCTTTGATCTCGCCACGGGGCGCGTGCTCAACTACAACCGCAACTACATGAGTGCGACCAAGCAGGCCGCCTG
>MIQB01000476.1 GCA_002890585.1 Tannerella sp. oral taxon 808 | reverse complement strand
CGAAGATTTTTCGTCCGCCACATCTGCTGGCTCGCTCATTTGCTGAGAAAATGGGCATTTCACCCCGGAAAGGCTCATTTTCTGAGAAAACGAAGCACTCCACCCCGGGAAGCCCCATTTGCTGAGAAAACGGAGCATTTCACTTCGGGAAAGCCTCTTTTGCTGAGAAAACGGAGCATTTCACCTCGAGAAAATCCCTTTTGCTGAGAAAACGAAGCATTTCACTTCGGAAAAATCCCTTTTGCTGAGAAAACGGAGCATTTCACCCCGGGAAAGCTCCTTTTGCTGAGAAAACGGAGCATTTCACTC
>MIQB01000475.1 GCA_002890585.1 Tannerella sp. oral taxon 808 | reverse complement strand
AATGTCATTGATCGTCCGCGAAATCGACTTAACGGTGCCATGGATGGTGCCAACGGCCACATCACAGGTTCGGGCAATCCTGAGCTCTCCCTGGAACGATCTGCCAACGGCCGGATCGGCGTGAAGATTGGCGTAGCCAGACGAGAGCGATGAAATCCACTGCTCTTTCCGCAGTGTTTCATCACCAATCAGCGCGTCTGAACTGTAAACGATCCTCTGCACATATCCCCCACAGGCTGCCGACACGCTCGCGGATCGTATTGCGACGACATCCGTTCGCGGCCCTCCCCAGAAGGGCTGCCCGGCCAAC
>MIQB01000474.1 GCA_002890585.1 Tannerella sp. oral taxon 808 | reverse complement strand
TTTCCGGCGCGGCGGCTCTGCTGGAAGTCGAGGGCGATGTCGAGCGAATTGATGTCGGAGTTATACGTGTCGTTGATCAGCTGGCAGCCGTCGATGCCCTCCTTCACCTCGAGGCGCATGGCCACGGGCTCGAGGTGGGCGAAGATCTCCCGGTCCTCGAGCGAGGTGGGCTTGAGGTAAAGCATGAGGGCGATGCAGTGGATGACGTCTTCGATGGAGGCGTCGTCGGTGAAGGGGATCTCGTAGGTGTGCTCACGGTCGAGCATGGCGCAACGGATCTCGGTGGTGCAGGCTTTTTTGTTGATCGACT
>MIQB01000473.1 GCA_002890585.1 Tannerella sp. oral taxon 808 | reverse complement strand
GGGCCGTAGATAGCGGCCACGCCGGCCTTGTAGAGGAAGTCGTAATCCTGCGCGGGGATCACACCGCCAGCGATCACGAGGATGTCCGGGCGGCCGAGCTTCTTCAGCTCCTCGATCACCTGCGGCACAAGCGTCTTGTGGCCAGCCGCCAACGAGGATACGCCCAGTACATGCACGTCGTTTTCGACGGCCTCACGCGCAGCCTCGGCTGGCGTCTGGAAGAGCGGCCCCATGTCGACGTCGAAACCGCAGTCGGCATAACCCGTGGCCACCACCTTGGCGCCGCGGTCGTGTCCGTCTTGGCCCATCTT
>MIQB01000472.1 GCA_002890585.1 Tannerella sp. oral taxon 808 | reverse complement strand
AGCGCACAGGCTGCCTGGCAATCCACGGCATCGATATGCAGCTCGTCAACGTGGCGGGCAAACACCTCGGTGGCCCGCTCGGCCATCGGGCTGTCGAGATAAATCGGCACGTGCGGAATCCGATGCGCCTGGATCAGCTTGTAGAGGCAGTACAGCAACGCTTGCGTGCGACCGACCGCAAATGCGGGAATCAGCAGCGTGCCGCCCTGCTCCAGGGTTCTGTGCACGATCCGTTCAAGTTCGTCGAGCGGATCGCCGGATGGATGCAGCCGATCCCCATAGGTGGATTCCACCAGCAAGGTATCGGCCTC
>MIQB01000471.1 GCA_002890585.1 Tannerella sp. oral taxon 808 | reverse complement strand
AGAATTGCGCGATGCGATCGGCCGTGTGGCCGAGGTAGAGTTGCTCGGGACTGTGTCCGACGGCCTCGCGCGGATCGAGCAGGTGGATGTTGCCTTTCGTGGTCGAAAGGATGAAGTGCACGCGCGGATGAGCCGGGTCGATGTCGGCTCGGCGGAGGGCGTCGGCGGCGGAAACGATGGCGGCTTGCTCAAACTTGGTGTAGGCGCCATCGGTCGGCAGGGGCGGTTGCAGTCGGGTGAAGGCCTCGGTCAATCGTGCGTCGTCAATCTCGGACGCCATGAACGGTTCGGGCAGGTCGAAACGGTCCGAC
>MIQB01000470.1 GCA_002890585.1 Tannerella sp. oral taxon 808 | reverse complement strand
ACCCTAAGCCAAGAGATTCTAAACAGCATCTGTCAGGTCGTAGCGGTCGGTGATGAAGCGCGCTAAGTATTCGGCGTAACGCGCATATACCTGGCGAAACGCCTGATCGGCTTTGAAGAGATCGCCACGGACGATGACTTCGAGCTCCTCCACGGGCATAACTAATCCCGCTAGATCGATCCATGCGCCGCGGCCGGGCCCGTCAGAGGGATCGATGGCGCCGCCGCTGATCAGGTAATCGCCCACGAAGACGTCGAGCGCCTCGCGATAGTAGGTGATGCCTTTCTGTAGCGAATGGCGATGGATGGAACA
>MIQB01000469.1 GCA_002890585.1 Tannerella sp. oral taxon 808 | reverse complement strand
CAAGGCTGCCACCACTTCCTGCTCCAGCGAGGGGTGCAGGTGCAAGTCGATCTCATCGATCACCACAATGCCCGCCGGCTCTTTGTCGCCATTGAGGATATAAGTGCGATAAGCCATATCAAACACAATGGAATACAAGCGCCGGTAGCCGGCGGGAAGGTCTTGCAAAGACAGCGTGTTCTTATTGCTGAATCTGAGGCTTATCCGTAAGCCATCCTTTGCTTGAAATGGTGCGAGATAATCGATATTATACCCATCACGTTCTAAGGTGGACAACTTGGAAACAAACGTCTTGAGTTTTGACTCTACGAA
>MIQB01000468.1 GCA_002890585.1 Tannerella sp. oral taxon 808 | reverse complement strand
ATTGCGTGTGGTTAATCGTGCCCGTCATCGACACCTTGAGGTCGCCAACGGGGATCTCCTGGCCGGAGACGGTGACGGTGCATGAAGCAGACGCGCCGCCGCCGCGAACCGTGATCGTGGCCTTTCCTGACGCAACGCCGCGGACTTCGCCCGTGGTCGAGACCTTGGCCACCTTCTCATTGCTACTGCTCCAAGTGAGGATCTGCACCGAAGCGTTGGCCGGCTCTACGGTGGTCGTCAGCGCCTCACGCCCATTGATGGCCAGCTCGAGTGAAGTTTTGTTCAGGTGGATCGCCTTAATCGTGCTCCCGCC
>MIQB01000467.1 GCA_002890585.1 Tannerella sp. oral taxon 808 | reverse complement strand
TGGGCTGGGTTCCTCGTTGACCCTACGGGCCAACTCGGTTGCCCTTTCAGGGCGCACCCGGGTACGGGCGGGGGCGTATGCGATACGCCCCTACAAACGGGCCGAATGGCCGGGCGCGCCCGGGTACATGCCCGGCACACGAATTGAATTGCACGCACGACACCCGGCGGTACCCGGGTTATCATTGGTAATTGTCAATTGATAATTAATAATTGACCCCCACGCACCCGGCGGTACCCGGGTAATCATCGATCATTGATAATTGAATCCCCGCCCGGATGCGCCCCGAAGGGGCAAATCAACCCAGCCCAGGG
>MIQB01000466.1 GCA_002890585.1 Tannerella sp. oral taxon 808 | reverse complement strand
CGCCTCCTGGCCGAACAGCAGCTCCGGCAGGAGATGGGGTGAGGGAGGCGTAAAACGAAAGGCGGACAACGCCTGGTTGTAGAGGCAGAAAGGCATGCGCAGCCAAAATCTCCCCCACCGATTTGCCCGCCTCGCAGAGCTGACCTACTTTCGACGGCGTTAACAACACATTATAAACCCCTAAACAAATACACCTATGGTTGAATACAGCTTAACAGAGAACGTCCTTACGGCCGCCAAAGGCGACTATCGGGCACAAATCACCGACACCATCACCTATGACAAGGAAGCGCTCATCAGCCGAATCCTGCAAC
>MIQB01000465.1 GCA_002890585.1 Tannerella sp. oral taxon 808 | reverse complement strand
ACCATGCAAGACCTGCACAGTGGTTTTATCGTTATAACTACCGGGGCGAAGCCCCCTAACTACTTACGTATAGAATGAAAAGAAAGATTTACCTGTGGATGGGGATCGTCGCAGTCGTCTTGGCTGCGGCGTTTTTTGCTTATTCCAAATGGATGGCACCCACACGCGTGGCCTTCGTGAACTATCAGGCCATCTCGCTTGGCAACATCTACAAAGCCAACGACAACTCGCACATCAAACTCGTGGAAGTCTCCACCGACGAGCTGGACAAGCTCAAAGGCTTCGACATGGTCTTCGTCAACGGCATGGGCCTGCGC
>MIQB01000464.1 GCA_002890585.1 Tannerella sp. oral taxon 808 | reverse complement strand
ATAGCTACTCCTATCCCAAGGCCAAGGCTGGCGTATCGATTGAGCGTGGCGAGGGTGAAAAGTGGCACCTCTGCTCCGACCCACGCGGCGGCACACCGGGCGAGGAGAACTCGGAGGGAAAGCCTGACGAACCCGAGAAGCCCGACTCACCCAAGGCCTTCACTCCCGGCGACGTGGTGATCAACGAGGTGATGGCCGACCCGCGGGGATTGAAGAAGTTGCCCGCTACGGAGTACGTGGAGCTGCACAACACGACGGATCACGAGATCGACCTCTCCGGCTGGACGTTCGTGTACGACAAGACCTCCATCAAACTGC
>MIQB01000463.1 GCA_002890585.1 Tannerella sp. oral taxon 808 | reverse complement strand
CATAGGATGGGGCCGAAATAATGCGCCTTCTTCTGTACCAGACGACATCGACATCGTCCGATGAAATATCACCACCGGCTGTATGAAGTCGTCCGGTCAAGGTGCCTTCAGAGAACGCAAGGCTGCTGGTGTTGCTTTCAGGTACGCGATCGCCTCGCCACTCGAGCACACGATTGCCGCGGACACGAAGGGCATGCCCGACAACCTTCGCATGGAAGTCACCTTCAACGGTGTGGATCAGAATGGTCCGCGGACCGCCGCGTTGAGCCACTGGGGAGGGCTGTTGAGCTGAGTTGTCAGGCAAGACTGCGGGCTCCT
>MIQB01000462.1 GCA_002890585.1 Tannerella sp. oral taxon 808 | reverse complement strand
CTGGCCAAGATCGCGGGCTTCAACAAGATCGGCGAGAAGGTGGTGCATCACCAGGCACGCAAGTACGGCGTGACAAAGTTCGGGCTCGACCGCTTCGTCAATGGCTACTTAGACCTGATCACACTCTGGTTCACGTCGAAGTTTGGCAAGAAGCCGATGCACATCTTCGGCCTCTGGGGCAGCGGCATGTTCCTGATCGGCTTCGTGGCGCTCGTCATAGTCTTAGTCATGAAGCTGGCCTCCATGTTCAATGGCGACCTCCGGCCGTTAGTGACGACCTCCCCCTTCTTCTACATCTCCCTCACAGCGATGATCATCG
>MIQB01000461.1 GCA_002890585.1 Tannerella sp. oral taxon 808 | reverse complement strand
CACCCCAGAGACCGTCAAGGCCATGTTTATCCCCAATACCTATGAGGTCTATTGGAACATCCCGGCCGACAAACTCATGCGCCGCATGAAGCGCGAATACGACGCCTTCTGGACCGAGGCGCGACGCAACCGAGCCGAACAGATCCAGCTCACGCCCGTGGAGGTCTCCATCCTCGCTTCCATCGTCGAGGAGGAGTCGGCCATGACGGATGAGTACCCGACGATTGCGGGCCTTTACCTCAACCGCCTCTATCGGGGCATGCCCCTACAGGCCGACCCGACGGTGAAGTATGCCGTCGGCGATTTTACCCTTCAGCGC
>MIQB01000460.1 GCA_002890585.1 Tannerella sp. oral taxon 808 | reverse complement strand
AGAACGATCGCCCAATAGCCCTCGGCGAGGCAGCGCATTTCGATCTGGCGGACGACCTCGGCATAGAAGGGGTCGGAGATGTGGGGCACGATCACGC
The DNA here is from genome assembly GCA_002890585.1 of Tannerella sp. oral taxon 808. Classification (GTDB taxonomy): domain Bacteria; phylum Bacteroidota; class Bacteroidia; order Bacteroidales; family Tannerellaceae; genus Tannerella. The sequence goes on along the minus strand of MIQB01000460.1, from coordinate 224 downwards.
CGATATTCTTCGGCTGCTTGCGGTTGAGGCTGACCGCGAAGATGTTGGGCCGGTAGTCATAGTCCTTGAGCGCTTTTTCGATGCGCGCCCGGGTGGACGGTTTCACGTTGTCGGGGTTGTCGAAATATTTCGAGACCGTCGGACGCGACAGGCCGGTTGCCGCCGCGAACTCCTCCATGGTCCGGATCTTTTGCTCGTTCATGCTCGGCCTCGGCCTCCTTCTT
>MIQB01000459.1 GCA_002890585.1 Tannerella sp. oral taxon 808 | reverse complement strand
CGATGGTGGTGCGCTCTCCGTGCTGGCAGCCCGGCGCTTGCTCGATCTTGGCTACGACAGCGTGCACGTGCTGGCAGGCGGTAATGCCGGCTGGCAGGCCGCCGGGTTTGCGTTGTTCAAGGGCATCAACGTGCCATCCAAGACGTTTGGTGAACTGGCTGAGCTGGCCTATCACACACCGCACATCACGGCAGGTGAGCTGGCCGCCTGGCAGCGCGAGCACAAGCGCCACGTGCTGCTGGATGGGCGCACCGTCGCCGAGTACCGCCGCATGACCATTCCTGGTGCCGTCGCGTGCCCGAACGGTGAGCTGGCACTGCG
>MIQB01000458.1 GCA_002890585.1 Tannerella sp. oral taxon 808 | reverse complement strand
CAGTATGGACGGAGTAGATGCGGTTTGTGTGCTCTTTAACAGTGGTGTTTTTCAAAAAAGTCTAGGGCATTATTTTATCCCCTACCAGCCTTCTTTACGCGAAGCACTTCTCTCTTTACAACAGGTTAGTCACAATGAATTACACCAAAGTGAAGAGCTTTCGCGAGAAATTAGCTTAGTATATACCACTGCGGTTCAAGCCTTATTAAAACAGCTGGCATTAGGTAGTGAGGCCATCACTGCCATTGGCTGTCACGGACAAACTATTCGCCATTGTCCCCAAAAACATTATTCCATCCAGTTAGCTAATTACGCCATACTA
>MIQB01000457.1 GCA_002890585.1 Tannerella sp. oral taxon 808 | reverse complement strand
CATGGGGGACAATGGTGCTGATGACCAGGTTTGCTATCCAATGGGATATAGGCCTGTTCTCTCATCTGATGCGCCTGCCTCTGTCATGGTTCGAGAAGCGTCATGTCGGTGACATCGTATCCCGTTTCGGTTCGATCCAGACGATCCAGCATACGCTGACAACGGATCTTGTCAGCTCCATCATGGACAGCCTGATGGTTGTGGGCATGCTGGCCATGATGTTTCTCTACAGCCCGCCCTTGGCTGTCATTTCCTTGATCACAACCGGGCTTTACGTGCTGGTCAGGGCTGTTTTCTACCGACCCTACCGTTCAGCCACCGA
>MIQB01000456.1 GCA_002890585.1 Tannerella sp. oral taxon 808 | reverse complement strand
CCATCAGGTTTTGCGGCCTCTGGATGCGGGCGAGGCGATCGGACCAGGACGGTGGTGCGACCAGCCATTGCGCGAAGGAGCCAAGCAATGTCGCGGTATAGCTGCTGTCGCGCGGCCAGCCCAGGCGGATGGCGACATCGATGCCTTCGCCAACAAGATCGAGGACCCGATCCGAGGCGATCAGATCAACCTTCAAACCGGGAAACTGGTTGACCAACGAAACCAGCACCGGCGTCACGACGGTTGCCCCGAAATCCACTGAAGTCGTCACGCGCAGCAGCCCGCGAATGTCGAGGTTTTCGCGATCAAGAGCGGCGACCGCAT
>MIQB01000455.1 GCA_002890585.1 Tannerella sp. oral taxon 808 | reverse complement strand
TTCCCGATACAAAGACCTCAATGAGTACCACATTGCCCAAAGAACAGGGCAAAAACAGGTGATACCACCTCGTAAACGAGGACTTAGACGATAAGGCAAAACAGAGCAAACAACATTATTCTATCATCAGGTATTCAAAGATGCAGAAAATAAAATGTATGCGAATAAACGGCTTTGTTTCGATAGCTACGGCAGTTCCTCAGAACAGCAAGTTTGCAAAGCCAAACTTAGAAACAAAGCGTGCAGGCATTCACAGAATGCAACTCAACAAGAAAGAAGTACGAGCAGGGCGGAGCGGACATTTCAAGAAATGCCATAGGCTCA
>MIQB01000454.1 GCA_002890585.1 Tannerella sp. oral taxon 808 | reverse complement strand
TCCGTTTTAATCACTATTCGCCCGTGCAGGCCACGGCCAAAGCAGCCGAGAAGCTGGACTCCATCTTCGGAAAGTATATCGCCGCAAACATTCAACGCGAAGGCTTCGAAGACGAAAGCGGACACATCGTGGGCCTCTTAAACGATGCCGCCCCTTATGCCGCCGAAATAGCCACCCTTGGACTCACCGACACCATCACGCAGCTCAAAACGGTCAACGACGCCTACGAGGCGCTACGCAAAGAGCGCCGCTCCGAGACCGTCACAACCAAGACTGAAGCACTCAAAGTGCTACGCCCCAAGACGGACGCCTCATACGAGTACATC
>MIQB01000453.1 GCA_002890585.1 Tannerella sp. oral taxon 808 | reverse complement strand
GAGGCCGGTGGAGAGGCCGGAGAGGATGAGGAAAAGGCACGTGTGTCCGCTGACCATGCGCAGGCCTTGGACATGGCGGCCGAAGAGGGCGATGCCCCAGACAAGTAGCAAAATGACAGTGGTGCGGATGGCTGTGGCCAAGTCGGAGTCGATGGCTTTCACGCCGACCTTGGCGAAGATGGCTGTCAGGGCGGCAAAGAGGGCGGAGAGTAGGGCGTAGTATTTCCACATAAGTAGGGAGCCAATTATTAGTGATCAATGATGAAGCCGGGCACCTGACACGGGGATTACTCCTTCGGTCGTGCGCCCGGCTTCATCGTTATTCGT
>MIQB01000452.1 GCA_002890585.1 Tannerella sp. oral taxon 808 | reverse complement strand
GCCGAAGAACATCTCCTTTGGTGCTTTCGGACATAGCTTTTTCTGCATACTCCCGGGCTTTTCCGTATTCCTTTTTCTTGATATAGACATCAGCCAAGGCAAGGTATGTAGGCCAAGGATCTTCCGAGTTTATATGAGTGATAAGATACGTTTCGGCCTCGTCCGTTCTCCCCATTTGGCAGTAAACGACTCCGAAATCAGAGGATATAGCATGAATAACGGTAGAATCATTCGTTAATCTAGCGATGGAATCCGCCTTTTGCAGTATGGAGAATGCGTCGGATGTTCGGTTCTCTCCCAAATAACAATACACTGCATCTCTTAGTG
>MIQB01000451.1 GCA_002890585.1 Tannerella sp. oral taxon 808 | reverse complement strand
GGGCATGTCGACGGAGTTTGCCAACCGCAACACCTACGACGCCATCCAGGTGCACGGCGGATCGGGCTTCATGAAGGACTACCCCTGCGAACGCCTCTACCGCGACGCCCGCATCACGAACATCTACGAGGGCACCACGCAGCTGCAAGTCGTGGCCGCCATCCGCCACGTCACCACCGGCACCTACCTCAGCCGCCTGCGCGAATACGAGGCCGAGACCTATCGCCCCGAACTCTCCGACCTGCACACGCAGCTCCGGGAGATGACCGACACGTACGAGGCGCTCGTCACCCGCGTCACGGAGGCCAAGGACGCGGAGCTGCTCGACTTC
>MIQB01000450.1 GCA_002890585.1 Tannerella sp. oral taxon 808 | reverse complement strand
CGTGTAGGGCTTCTCCGGGTTATAGCCATTCTCGGGCGTAGCCCCCTTCAGGAAGGCCGCCATTTGATACGGACGGTTGGACTGCGCGTCGCCGTCGAAGATGCTCTTCAGGCGCGAAAGCACCGTTGTAATGTTCGTCGTCGTGGTGTTCAGCCTGAGCACCTGCTCGCCGAGTTTGCGATCCTGGCGGAACATTTCATAAGCCATCACCTGCAGAGCCACGGCGCCTTGCGGCTCGGTGCCAATCTGCTCGCGCACCATCTTAAACTCCTCGACCGACTTGGGGAAACGGCTGAAGGTGACCGTGGCGCTCTGGCCTTCCGTGTATTGCGT
>MIQB01000449.1 GCA_002890585.1 Tannerella sp. oral taxon 808 | reverse complement strand
ACACCGACGACTACGTGTTCGACGTGGAGAAGCGCGAAAGCATCTGCACGCTGCTCCTTACGCTGTGGAAAAGTGCCGACGAACCTGTCACAAAGACAGAGGCGGGCGAGTTGGGGTCGGCCGTCAATGCGTACATCGAAACGATCCGAACGAACCGGAAAATCACCCCCTGCTTCAATACGTTTTACGAGTACCTGCGCGACGTCTACCGCCCGGAGATGGGTCGCCGGGAGATCCGCGTCACCCTCTCCGACTTCAATATCGATAACCTACTGACAACCCTCAAACAGTATTATGTAGGAGGGCGTTACGACTTCCTGCTCAACTCCGATC
>MIQB01000448.1 GCA_002890585.1 Tannerella sp. oral taxon 808 | reverse complement strand
GAAATTGATAACTCCACCCCTTAGTGGCATATATGATGTGCTTGAGATCCCCCCATTTAGTCCCCAGTGATTGGGAATTATTTCTCCTGAATGTCGGAGGACAACAGGAGTCTTAATCCCATATCCGATATAAATGTCGCCCTTCTCCGCATAGAATCTTTCGTTCAGAACGTGACGAGAGAGAACTGGAGTTGTACGGATGTTGTTAGCCGCACGAATAATCGCCATCTCACAACCAGCAATCGTAGTTTCATCATTCAGGTAGATATTGCCACGTGTACTATTGCGATCGCCAGTGCCTTGATTATCCAAGTCTTTGTTTGAGCAATCACTG
>MIQB01000447.1 GCA_002890585.1 Tannerella sp. oral taxon 808 | reverse complement strand
ATGGTCTGATGAAACGCGCCGCCGTCCGCATGCACCCACGCTACCTCCTGAACCGACGCTCTGTCCGCCACATTCTTCATTGCCTGAAATCGACCAAATATTCATGAAAAACACAAGCAAGGTCACCACCTTAGAATCCAAGTTCCCGCTCTTGGCTGTCGAGCAAGGGTGCATCGTCTCGAAGGACGCCGACATAACGGTCGCCTTCCGCGTCGAGCTGCCCGAACTCTTCACCGTCACCCCGGCCGAATACGAGGCGATGCATGCCGCGTGGCACAAGGCCGTCAAGGTGCTGCCCGACTTCACCATCGTGCACAAACAGGATTGGTTCGTCAAGGAGC
>MIQB01000446.1 GCA_002890585.1 Tannerella sp. oral taxon 808 | reverse complement strand
ATGAGCTTGACGTCCTTGATCGTGGGCGCGCGGCGCGATCCCATGCCCGCCCGCAACGCCTCCAGATTGAAGTCGTTGGTGCCGAAGGGCGTATTCTTGCGCAGTTTTTGCAGGTATTCGATGCCCTCCCGCGAGACTTCGCGTTTCAGAAGCTCCGGCACTGTTGTTTGGGCGCACAAGTGACCGAAGGATAACAACCACACAAGTCCCGCGGTGACCAAGATGCGTCTCATGGCTTGCGTCCTTTTTGAATCCAGGTTGCGACAAGGCTCGGGGTTACCGGTGGAGCAACGATTCCTTGAGCAAGAATCCGGAAAACTCCATTGATATTACGCATGTAC
>MIQB01000445.1 GCA_002890585.1 Tannerella sp. oral taxon 808 | reverse complement strand
AGTTTGGCGACGACGCTTACCTCGAACGCCTCAATACGGTAGTCTTCGACCACACCGTCCTGACCTGCCTCACCGACTCGTTCGACCACATCAAGGGTGCACCCGTGCTGAACGCGCAGATCCGTACGGATACGCTCAAGATTCGCAACCAGGTGGATCTCTTCGCTGATAAGAATCACGAACGCGATGCCCACTTAGAGCTCATCTCCGAACGCCAGATGGGATCGAAGGACTACGCTGGTATCTACACGAAGCATCTGCACATGGAGCCGATTGGCGCTTGCGAAACCCCGTATAGCGAACTCTGGACATCGGACGATCTCGCACTCGACGTGATCACCACCT
>MIQB01000444.1 GCA_002890585.1 Tannerella sp. oral taxon 808 | reverse complement strand
ACCTTACTCAGGCAACTTATCGTTTTTATCCCGGTGCTTTTCTTGATGCTTTGGCTGCGAGAGGATAAACTCCAAGCGGTTTGGCTCAGTTTCCCAATTACTGATGCGATCGGAGTGGTGTTTACGGTGCTGATTTTTGTGCCTGATTTTAAGAAGATGAAGTCGGCGTAGCAGGAGGCTAGCTAGGTTTCTCTTTCTCATCTCGGTGGAATGAGTATGGCGGTGATTGCTCTTGTATTTTTGGTAAAGACTCTTACATTTGGATCTGGTTTTATTCTCTTATTTTTTTAGAGTGATGCAAAAAACAGGAAAGCTGATTGTCATTGATGGAACGGATGGAAGCTG
>MIQB01000443.1 GCA_002890585.1 Tannerella sp. oral taxon 808 | reverse complement strand
AATTGACGGTACTTATTCTTATTTCTGTACTACATCTTGTTTTACATGTAAATCTTAATCAAAGATCGCTCCTTATGACAGCTGCCCCGCTGAAAACTCTTCGTCTCCATTGAAGCCTTAAGGCTGTCTCACTTTCCGCCTTCCTTGGCGGCGCCTCCTGAAAAAGAGAACGGGTGCAAAGAAATGTGGAGTCTTTTTCTCTCGCAAATTTCTCGAGAGCTTTTTTTTCAGAAGAAAGGACGGCCTCTTTTTCAGACTCCCTTTCTCTCCTCTCCAAGCATTTCATTCGTCAGTCTCTATCAACACTCCCTCTCTCGAAAGCGGGTGCAAAAGTAAACGCACTTCT
>MIQB01000442.1 GCA_002890585.1 Tannerella sp. oral taxon 808 | reverse complement strand
GAGCACCGCCTGATCTCGCGGGCTCGTGCACGTCGATGAGCGAGGGAACGTGTGGCCACTGCTGGATCTCGCGCTGCTGTACTCGCCGGCACACCGCGCGAACGCAGTCGAACTACCGTACATGTTTGGGAAGGCCATTGCAGCAGCGGCTTGCCAGCACCACGGCGGTGATCACGGCGCGGCTCACGTGAGATGCAGCTCGACGCGACTCTAACACGCTCTGCTTCCCTTGGTCCTGCACCGTCCTGCGCCTCCGTGCGTCCTGCAGGTCCAGAGCTACTGGACAAGGATGCGCGGCAAGCTGCAATCCTCAGAGCTGCTTCTCAACGGTCGGGGTGACCTTTACTTGGC
>MIQB01000441.1 GCA_002890585.1 Tannerella sp. oral taxon 808 | reverse complement strand
GTCGAGGGCCTCATTGATGCGTTGAGCCACGTCGCGGTATCCCTCCACGAAGCGGTTCGTCTTCACAAAGAGGTCATACGCGCGGCGGGCATCGCGCAGGGTGCCGCTCTTCATCAGCCGGTTGGCGAGCGTGTAGGCCTGCTCGGCGGCCTTAGTCCTGACCTCGCGCAGCTCGCGGTCGTAGCGCGTGGGGCGTCCCGCCACTTCGAGTGCCTTGGGGCTTTCGTGGATGGCTTCGGCCAGCTCGTTGAGCAGCATGTAGGCATCGGCAGCCACCACGTAGTTGTCTGATGCGCCTGACTCATTGGCCTGCCGGATGTGTCTGAGGGCCGTCTCACGAGCCAGGGGGTAGGCCTG
>MIQB01000440.1 GCA_002890585.1 Tannerella sp. oral taxon 808 | reverse complement strand
CAACTTCTGTTCCAATGCTTCGCGCAACGCTTTCGCATCGCCCGCAGGGAAATAGCAGTCGTCCGGCAGCTCCACCAAATGCGTAGCCGGAATGTCGCTCGCCACCACAGGCAAACCGTAACTCATGGCCTCAAGCAACACGATCGGGAAGCCCTCACTGCGCGACGGCAACACGAAGAGTGCGGCGTGCGTATACAATTCATTCATCTCCGCCCGGCCTGCATAACCCGTAAAGACGACGCGCTGCGGATCGGCCGCGTCACGGAGCCGCCGGGCATATTCCTGCTCCGACTCCACCCCACCGGCGATCACTAACTGGCAATCCGTACACGTATTGATATAGGCATCGATGAGTAGATC
>MIQB01000439.1 GCA_002890585.1 Tannerella sp. oral taxon 808 | reverse complement strand
GGAAGCAAAAGAGCTTATCCGCGGACGGCTCTCTTCATTCAATAATGAAGCATTTGAAAACGGTTATCGTGACGTTCCTCTCCTCGTACCGGCATCTCCGAAAATTGACCTCGGCGATGCGAAAGCTATCAAAGATTTCGTCGAAACTCTCAATCCAACGTTGAACATTCCGCTAGGTTCGCTTGTCAACGAAGAAATCGGACGTAGCGCAAAGCTATGAGATCCAAATGACATGCGGGTGTTCGATTTAGCAAGACTACGCTCGACTCAATCCGGCCGGCGCCATCACACGAAATGTCACTCGCCGATTTGAATGGGACCCTCTCCTGATGATTGGCGCCCGTATCTAAACCGAGCGTAGTC
>MIQB01000438.1 GCA_002890585.1 Tannerella sp. oral taxon 808 | reverse complement strand
GAAGATGGGCGAGTTTGCGGCCAACCACATGAAGGGGATCAAGAGCAACCTGCGCGTGGTGCTCGGCGTGGCCAACATGGGGCACACGATACTCGGCACGTCTGTGATGAACGGCATCTGCGGCGGTATGCACCGCATGGGCCTGCCGCTCTGGACGGCCGCCATGCCCCGCAGCACGAAGCAGCCAAAGCCGGGCAGCCACGTGGGAGGCGGGCCGCTGAAGGTGGTCTACTTCCCCAGCTGCATCAACCAGACGATGGGTCTGGCTAAGGGTGCGCGGGTGAAGCACTCCGTCGTGGACGAGATGTGCAGCCTGCTGAATAAGGCGGGTTACGAGGTGATCTTCCCCAAGGGCATGGATCGGA
>MIQB01000437.1 GCA_002890585.1 Tannerella sp. oral taxon 808 | reverse complement strand
CCTTGCCACCTCTGGCTCAATCGTCCCCACTAACCCATGAGGCTGACACCCACCTAAGCTAAGAAGACCGAAGCAGAGCCCCCTGCCATGGTGCCTCCCCGCCCCCTCGCTATCCACATCGCATCTTCCTGCGGCTGTATCTTTGGCCATTCTTAAACCAAACCCGAGCAGACATGATGAAAATATTTGAGACATCGAAGCTGAAGAGCCTCGATCAATACACGATCGACCACGAACCGATCTCGTCGATCGACTTGGTAGAGCGGGCCGCACTGACCTTTACCAATGAATTCAAACGTAACTTCTCGAAGCAGCGGCGCGTGAACGTCTTCGCGGGGCAAGGCAACAACGGCGCCGACGCGTTGGCTG
>MIQB01000436.1 GCA_002890585.1 Tannerella sp. oral taxon 808 | reverse complement strand
AAAGCATACACAAACGACGCTTCGCAGATAGAAGCGATCAAGGCATTTATGAAAGCCTTGAAGATCAAGTTTGAACTTGAAAAAGAGGAGAGTCCTTACCGCCCGGAGTTTGTGGAGAAGATCCGGCAAGGCGATGAGGACATTAAGCATGGGCGGGGCAAACACGTAACACTCGAGGAGCTGGATGCTTTATGGAAATAGTCTTTCTTCCGAAAGCTGAGGAGGACATGGCCTATTGGATCAAAACAAGAGATAAGACTATCCTAAAGAAGATCGCGCAGCTTGTGAGAGCTATAGTCGAAGATCCTTACTCTGGCATTGGAAAGCCTGAAGCATTGAAGTATGATCTCGCACCCAAATGGTCGAGGC
>MIQB01000435.1 GCA_002890585.1 Tannerella sp. oral taxon 808 | reverse complement strand
CTACTGCTTCGGCGAGGGCGGCGCGGGCGCCTTCTCCGACGGCAAACTCTACACCCGCAGCCGGAAGCGCGGCTCGGTGGAGCGCATCCTCATCCGCTTCTGCCAGCACGGCGCCAACCCCGCCATCCTCTACGACGCCCACCCGCACATCGGCACAGACAAGCTGCCCGGCGTGATCGAACGCATGCGCCACCACATCACGGACTGCGGCGGCGAGGTGCACTTCGGCACCTGCATGGACGGCCTATTGATAAAGGGCGACGAGGTGATGGGCATCACCACCCGCACGGGGCAAGAGTTCCGCGGCCCCGTGATCCTCGCCACCGGCCACTCGGCGCGCGACGTCTACCGCATGCTCGCCGACCGCGGCG
>MIQB01000434.1 GCA_002890585.1 Tannerella sp. oral taxon 808 | reverse complement strand
GCCAAACCTGTCCGGGAAAGCCTGGCGGCGTCCGAGGCAATTCTTTCAAGGAATGAAGACACCGCCCGCCAGTTGTGCGGGCGGTGCCATTTCAGCGGGGTTCAAGCGCTCGCCCTGAAATGCGTCGAGTCGATCGCGGCGGCCATCAGCGTCTGGGTGTATTTTTCGGCCGGATGATCGAAGATCGCCTCGGTCGGTCCTTCCTCGACGATCTTGCCCTGTTTCATGACGCTGATGTTCCTGGCCGTTGGCGCGGTGTTGTGGCTGGACATGGCCCGCATCGTGCGCGGGCAGGCGCTGTCCATCCGCCGGCAGGAATATGTCCAGGCCGCCGAGGCTCTGGGCGTGCGGCAAGGCGGCATTCTGATCCGC
>MIQB01000433.1 GCA_002890585.1 Tannerella sp. oral taxon 808 | reverse complement strand
TCAAGTCCTCCCACGGCTCTTCGGCAACATGAAGCCGCCGCTGAAGGATCACGGAAGCATCAAAGAAAACGGCTCCGGCAAGCTGGCCGACTTCACCCCCGAAGCGCTCAGCGCGATTCGCAAACTCGGCGCGACACATGTTTGGTACACCGGCATCTTAGAGCACGCCACACGCTCAGACTACTCCGCCTACGGCATCCCCAAGGATCACAACGCCGTCGTCAAAGGCAAGGCCGGATCGCCCTATGCTGTGAAGGATTATTACGACGTAGCACCCGACCTGGCCGTGAACGTCCCCGACCGCATGGCCGAGTTTGAGGCACTCGTGGAGCGTACACACAAGGCCGGGCTGAAGGTCATCATCGACTTCGT
>MIQB01000432.1 GCA_002890585.1 Tannerella sp. oral taxon 808 | reverse complement strand
CCTCGTAGCCGAAACCGAGGAGGAAGCGCGCGCGCAGGCAGCTGAACACCCCATGCTGAAGGGTCGCCCGTTCACGCTGCGGCAGGATGAGGACTGTCTCGACACCTGGTTCTCGTCTTGGCTTTGGCCCATCGCCCTCTTCGACGGCATCAACCGCCCCGACAACGACGAGATACGTTATTACTACCCCACGGCCGATCTCGTCACCGCTCCGGATATCATCTTCTTCTGGGTGGCGCGCATGATCATGGCCGGCTATGAGT
>MIQB01000431.1 GCA_002890585.1 Tannerella sp. oral taxon 808 | reverse complement strand
CGAGCACATTGCCTGCCCGCAATGCGGCTCGCACGACACGGTGCTCATCTCCGCCTTCGGTTCGACCGCGTGCAAGGCGCTGTACCGTTGCCGCGCGTGCCGTGAGCCGTTCGACTACTTCAAGCCCTACTAAACGAAACGATCGCCATGACCCCGCAATTTCACCCGCTGCGTATTGCCGAAGTGCGTGGCGAGACGGCTGATACGATTTCCCTACGCTTTGATGTGCCGGACGACCTGCGCGATGCCTATCGCTTCAAGCAGGGCCAGTTCCTGACGCTGCGCATGCCGGTGCCCGAGACAGGGCAGAGCGATATGCGGCGCTCGTATTCCATCTGTTGTTCCGTGCAGGACTATGACGCGCATGGCGAACTGC
>MIQB01000430.1 GCA_002890585.1 Tannerella sp. oral taxon 808 | reverse complement strand
CTCTCGCTTTTTGTGAGGATTGGCTCGGGTTGCTTTTTTTTTAGAGGTTTGGCATGATGAGGCGTGGGGGGAGGCACACTCAGCAAGCAGTCGACATCCTGTGCAACTCCTTCTGGTATGTGTTGCAAACCCTTGTTAGCGTAGCTGGATTTAGGTTTGCAGGGCTTGCAAGTGGTCGGAATGGAGCATTTTTGGGGTTTGCAAGACGTGCAAGTGGTCGGAAAGGATCATTTTTGGGGTTTGCAAGACGTGCAAGTGGTCAGAATGGAGCATTTTTGGGGCTTGCATGAGCTGCAAGTGAAGAAAAAGGGGTCTTTTTTGCTGTTGCACGGTGTGCAAACCTCCTGCGAGGGTCCTTTTTGATTGTTTCACGGGC
>MIQB01000429.1 GCA_002890585.1 Tannerella sp. oral taxon 808 | reverse complement strand
ATGGTCTGATGAAACGCGCCGCCGTCCGCATGCACCCACGCTACCTCCTGAACCGCCGCTCCGTCCGCCACATTCTTCATTGCCTGAAATCGACACACCGAGGAGACGGGCCATACCCGAAAGACACAAGCAAGCCCCAATGAGAAACACAAGCAAGGTCACCACCTTAGAATCCAAGTTCCCGCTGCTGGCTGTCGAGCAAGGGTGCATCGTCTCGAAAGACGCCGACATCACCGTCGCCTTCCGCGTCGAGCTGCCCGAACTCTTCACCGTCACCTCGGCCGAATACGAGGCGATGCATGCCGCGTGGCACAAGGCCGTCAAGGTGCTGCCCGACTTCACCATCGTGCACAAACAGGATTGGTTCGTCAAGGAGC
>MIQB01000428.1 GCA_002890585.1 Tannerella sp. oral taxon 808 | reverse complement strand
AAAAAACAGAGTAAAATGAAACAATCGAAAGCAATTACAAGCATTTACCTCCGCTATCCGCTGGGTACACACATTGACCTTCAGCAGCAACTTTACGAACTGATCCAGCCGATCGCTCCGGCTAAACTCCTCTTAGACGCGTCCGACATCCCGAATTGGAAAATTGACATCGACCAAGAAAACGAGGTCGTGCGTGAGACAACGGCGTCTGAAGAGACGATCTACATTGCCGAGAAAGACAAGAAACGCGACGATGTAATCGTAGCGCTCTTTCAAGAAATCCGCTTGGCCTCAGAGTCGCCTCTCGAGGCGAGAGCTATTCCCGGACACCGCCTCCGCCTCATTGTCGATACCTATAAGGGCTTGCAAAACGAAAC
>MIQB01000427.1 GCA_002890585.1 Tannerella sp. oral taxon 808 | reverse complement strand
CGATGACAAGCGAGGCGGCGTTGTAAACGAGTTCGAGCGCTTGGTAGATCTTCTTCACGAACCACCGCTTGGTGTTGAAGGCTGTGCGCTCGGCGTACATGCCGGCCAGCGTGATGGCGTCCTCTGGGCCGATGAAGCCCATCTCCTGCACCTTCTCGTCCCACGCTGCATCGTCGACTAAGTAAGCTCGCGACTTGTCGCGCCGATAGGCCTCTTCCTCGAGTTTGTCGCGCTTGTCGCGGAGCGATTGGAGGTCGTTTTGCTGCACATGAACGAGCTTTTCGGTGCCTTGCGCGACGGGCGAAAGCACGGCGTTGACGGTGCCTAAGACGACCGACGGGAAGAACATGATGCAGAAGCCGAGGACGAAGGGGCGGA
>MIQB01000426.1 GCA_002890585.1 Tannerella sp. oral taxon 808 | reverse complement strand
CGATGACAAGCGAGGCGGCGTTGTAAACGAGTTCGAGCGCTTGGTAGATCTTCTTTACGAACCACCGCTTGGTGTTGAAGGCCGTGCGTTCGGCATACATGCCGGCCAGTGTGATGGCGTCCTCCGGGCCGATGAAGCCCATCTCCTGCACCTTCTCGTCCCACGCCGCATCGTCGACTAAGTAAGCCCGCGACTTGTCGCGCCGGTAGGCCTCTTCTTCGAGTTTGTCGCGCTGGTCGCGCAGCGATTGGAGGTCGTTTTGCTGCACATGAACGAGTTTCTCGGTGCCTTGCACGACGGGCGAGAGTACGGCGTTGACCGTACCTAAGACGACCGACGGGAAGAACATGATGCAGAAGCCGAGGACGAAGGGGCGGA
>MIQB01000425.1 GCA_002890585.1 Tannerella sp. oral taxon 808 | reverse complement strand
GCATCAAAAATCCATTTTGAGCCAAATCCGCGGCGCGGAAGGCATCAGCACTTCGGTTGGGGGCAAAATCAGGGTCTTTCCGTCACGCAGGCATGCTGCAATGCCGAGAAAAAATAGCGTATTTCGCCGCCCGTTACATATAGAAAAGGATAAGAATCAAAATGAGAAGAAGCATTCTCGTCGCACTGGCAACCCTCGCCATTGTCATCACCACATACGCTCAGGAGGACGACCGGGTCGCACAGATCCGTAAGGACTACAATGAGGTGAAGGCGCAGATCGCCAAACTGCCCAAAATGGGGTACACCGGGGGCATGTATTGCATGACCATCGACGACAATCCCTGCGGCGGCAGCTATCCAGCCGTGGGCACCTTCC
>MIQB01000424.1 GCA_002890585.1 Tannerella sp. oral taxon 808 | reverse complement strand
GGAATATATGGTAAACCGATGTCCAAGGTGCGGAACTGCACTTGCTGATGATGAGGTGGAACATGTGGATTCTGAAGGGCATTTTTGGGAGATTGCCTATCCGATCGTGGGAACTGATGAAAAGCTGATCCTTGCGACCACGAGACCTGAAACGATGCTCGGAGATACGGGAGTTGCAGTGCATCCTGAGGATGAAAGGTATCAACATTTGATCGGGAAGAAAGTGCTTTTGCCACTGATGGATAGAGAAATCCCTATCGTTGCCGATGAATATGTAGATAGAGAGTTTGGAACTGGAGTGGTGAAGATGACTCCTGCTCATGATCCAAATGATTTTGAGGTGGGAAAGAGGACGGGACTGGAAATTATCAACATTTTCA
>MIQB01000423.1 GCA_002890585.1 Tannerella sp. oral taxon 808 | reverse complement strand
AGGGGGGGGGGGGGGGGGGGGGGGGGGTAAACAGGATTTAACGAAGCCACAGTGGTGGCTGTCGTTTATCCCTTTCCAAATGTGATTGGGGCGGGATGCGCAAAGTGTATAATCATCTATGCTGATCATGTCGTTCGCTACGTTTATCCTGATTGACGGGGGCAAACATAGGGCGGTTTTTTTAAATGCAATACAAAAGGCGTTTTTTTTCACAAGGGGGGGGAGGGGCGGCCTTGCGGCCTTGTTGAATTGTTGAGGGGTTGAGGGGTTGAGTTGTTGAGGTGTTGAATTGTTGAGGTGTTGAATTGTTGGGGGGTTGGGGGGTTGGGGGGGGGCAGGGACGAATCGTATTCGCTCTGGCGTGTATCCGGCCGGATAATCA
>MIQB01000422.1 GCA_002890585.1 Tannerella sp. oral taxon 808 | reverse complement strand
GAATATTGTACCTATCTTGGTAATGCGAATACCCCTGAATTATTCACCGACAACAGATCCAATCTACTTGAAAAGTTGCATACCGAATTTGCTGAACAGGAAATTTCAGAAACATCTTCTTCCACAGAAGAACTGAAAGACTTGTTGGGCGACCTGCGAGACGAAAGGCGCGATAACAATATCAAGAATGAGGTCAAGTCTATAAAGGAATACAAACTTTATGATGACATTCAATCCGTCTTCAGCGATATTGCAGCCAAGAAGTTCTATGATAACCCGATCATGTTAGAATGGAATACATGGCGAGCAATGACCATGCTTGATGGTGGCGACATCAAGGCTAATCTTAATTTCGATGATTTCGGCAAACCTCTATCAACGGCAG
>MIQB01000421.1 GCA_002890585.1 Tannerella sp. oral taxon 808 | reverse complement strand
GAACCGTTCGAGGGCGACGTCCCACGGCATGGTCATCACCGCGAGCTTCGAAAGCAGCCCTTGTGCTCCTTCCCGGGTCACCAGATAGGCGGCGGCTGAACCCTGCGGGCCATGTAGCGCGCGGCCGATCTCGTCGCCTTGCGTCGTCGTGGCGGCGCGCAGGAACAGGCTCATGCGATGGTTGGCGAGTTTGATGACGTCGAAATCCGGCACCGCGGCGATGATGGCTTCGATGCGCGGTTTCGTGTCCTCGCCGAACAGGACATCGTCCTCGACGATCAGGCCATACGGGCTGCCGTCGGCGAGGAACGTTTCCAGCGCCTGGACGTGGCTGCGATAGCAGGCATATTCGCCTGGCAGAATGTCGCGCCCGTTCAAATTCTGC
>MIQB01000420.1 GCA_002890585.1 Tannerella sp. oral taxon 808 | reverse complement strand
GCCCGCCGCCAACCCGACGATGACGGAGCATGAAAGCCCCGCCCAGTTGGGGATGTCGAGCAGGTAAAGGATGCCGAACGAGGCCGCGGCAATGAGCACGGAGCTCAGGTTGACACCAAAACCGAGCGACTTGAGCAGCTGGCTCATTCCGGCGCCCTCCTTCGTCTTAACCGTATATATCCCTACGATCGAAAGAATGATGCCGACGGCGGCAATCAGCATCGGGGCGAAGACGGCCTTGGCCTGCACGTCGCCGTTGTCGTAAAAAGCGGAGGCACCAAGGGCAGCCGTAGCGAGTATCGATCCACAATACGACTCGTAAAGGTCGGCGCCCATGCCGGCCACGTCTCCCACGTTGTCGCCTACGTTGTCGGCGATGGTGGCGGGG
>MIQB01000419.1 GCA_002890585.1 Tannerella sp. oral taxon 808 | reverse complement strand
CCGACATCTTTGATCACCCGACGGCCTTCGCCCTGACTGAGTCTGTCGCGGCCGACCCGTCAGAGGCGCTCTGCGCATCGCTCAACAAGTTCGGCACGGTGGAACTACCCTACATGGCCTCTCTGCTGCCCGACATGGAAGAAAGCGACATCCTCGCCGCACTCGAGGGGCGCATCTTCTTCAATCCGCTCGCAGATGCTTACGAGATAGCGGATCGATTCATCTCGGGCAATGTGATCGAGAAGGCCGAACGGATCGACGCGTGGCTGCTCGATCACCCGGGTCACGAGATGGCGAAGCAAAGTCTTGCGGCACTCCGTGCGGCTACCCCAACGCCCATCCCCTTTGCCGACTTGGACTTCAATCTCGGTGAGCGCTGGATCCCGGCTA
>MIQB01000418.1 GCA_002890585.1 Tannerella sp. oral taxon 808 | reverse complement strand
CGCGACCGAAGCGACGAAACGTGACGAGCCGTTTCTTTAGATCTGCGCGAAGCAGGGAATCCGCCTGCCGTTTTGTCATCGCACACGAAAGCTGCTCACCGGGCAGCAGGCGGTGACCGTAGCCGACATAAGGGTGGTTCTTCGGGCCATGCAGCCCTTCGTAATGTTTGATGCACGCGACGGCGCGCTCGAAGAGCGGAAGGCTGAACAGCCGATCGGCTCCACGCTGTGCCTGCGCGTTGGACGCGGCGAGCGCTTGGACACAAACAAGGAGCGCGAGCAGGCTGCGTTCGATTTTCGTTTTCATAAGGTCAGATGTTTTCGTGGTGGATAAAAGGCAAAAGCATCGATCCGTCGCGGACAGATGCTCTTCATGTCAGGGTTATGAACAA
>MIQB01000417.1 GCA_002890585.1 Tannerella sp. oral taxon 808 | reverse complement strand
ACTATCTTGCCAATTGTCAATAATGACCTCCGCAAAATGCGGTATAAATACCCCATTTAAGCACTTCGAGATTCTCTCTCTATACCTGTCCAAGATGCCTATGAAGCCCGTAGTAAAGACTCGTATCTTGCTTGCATGATGCGGGATTAAACTCCTAATGTATGCGCAACGGATCCCAAAACATCGTCGCTATATGCCGCATATCATATGCCGCGAACTATCAGAAGGTGCTACCCAGATACACTTCAGAATGCTACCGAAAAGAGAAAGACCCCCAAAGTAGC
>MIQB01000416.1 GCA_002890585.1 Tannerella sp. oral taxon 808 | reverse complement strand
GGTGCGGTCGCGGGCGGAGAGGAAGATGCAGCTGCCGGGGCGGCGGCTCATCCACGTGTCGCGCAGCTCGGCGAGGGGGATATTCTCGCGGCGGCGCGGCGTCAGGTCGTCCTCGTCCTTGGGTACGAAGGAGAAGGCGTCGATCTTGTTGAAGACGGTGATCACGGGTTTGTCGGCGCAACCGATGTCGGCCAATGTGCGCTCCACGACTGCGATTTGCTCCTCGAAGGTGGGGTGGGAGATGTCTACCACATGGACAAGCAGGTCGGCCTCGCGCACCTCGTCGAGTGTGGACTTGAAGGACTCGACGAGCTCGGTCGGCAGCTTGCGGATGAAGCCCACGGTGTCGGAGAGCAGGAAGGGCAGGTTTTCGATGATCACCTTGCGGACGGTCG
>MIQB01000415.1 GCA_002890585.1 Tannerella sp. oral taxon 808 | reverse complement strand
AAGGTCTACGCCGTAGACTTCGCAGGCATGACGGATGCCAGCGTAGAGCGACTCGACATCTTCCACCGAGAAGCGTTTGGAGAGCCCGAGGGCGACGGTGAGCTGCGTGGGCCGGCCGTTCATGGCGTAGATGTCGGAGAAGTTGACGATGGCGGCTTTGTAGCCGAGGTGTTTCAGGGGCGTATAGGTAAGGTCGAAGTGGACACCCTCGAGCAGCAGGTCGGTGGTGACGAGCGTGAGGTCGGGCGAGGGATGGCGGATGGCGGCGGCATCGTCGCCTACGCCGAGTAGGGTGCTGTCGTTACGGGTCACAAGGCCCTTTGTCAGTCGGTCAATGAGTCCAAACTCGCCTAACTCGGCGATCTCAGTGTGTGGCGTGATGGTCAGAAAAGATC
>MIQB01000414.1 GCA_002890585.1 Tannerella sp. oral taxon 808 | reverse complement strand
GCGAGGTGGTCGTAGATCTTCAGCGCCTCGGTCAGCTCGCAGTACATGCCGCGCACGCTACTCTCCATGAAGGGCGGCGTGAGGTATGACGTGAGCGTGGCGTAGGAGCGGCGTTTGGCGATGATGCCCTCGCCGACGTTGCCGATGGTGTAGACATAGAAATGCGGTAGCGGGCCCACAAGTCGGTCAGGCCAGTCGTTGCTCGAGAGCGCCACCTGCTTGCGGGGCGTAAACTCGAGGCTGCCGTGTGTACCGAAATGGATCAGCGCATCGGCTTTGAACCCGAAGCGCATCCAGAGGTAGGAGGCGATGTAAGGATGCGGCGGCGCGGCGTCTGTGCCGTGGAGGATCTTGAAGGCATTTGTGCCCGATCCGGCGGCGTTCTGCGGCATTACTAC
>MIQB01000413.1 GCA_002890585.1 Tannerella sp. oral taxon 808 | reverse complement strand
AACGCATCGCCCGACGCATCGACATGCTGGCGGCCTCCTTCGCTGCCGGTAATGCCATTAAGAACGGTCTCTCCGTGGCCATCATTGGTCGCCCCAATGTGGGCAAGTCGACGCTGCTCAACGGGCTGCTCAACGAGGAGCGCGCCATCGTCTCCGACATCCCTGGCACAACGCGTGATACGATCGAGGAGACGCTTACCCTCGACGGCCAACTCTTCCGCTTCATCGACACCGCTGGCCTGCGCGACGGGACGACTGACCGCATCGAGGAGATCGGCATCCGGCGCAGCTTCGAGAAGGCTGACCAGGCGGCCATCATCCTTTATCTGCTCGACTTGACTGATACTAACGTCGACGATTGGCTCGAGGCGAGCCACTGGCTGAAACGCATCGAGAAG
>MIQB01000412.1 GCA_002890585.1 Tannerella sp. oral taxon 808 | reverse complement strand
AACCGCAAGTGGATGGAGCGATGGCTCCACCTGCTTGCTGACGCTTCCGCATACGCTCGCAGATGTATCCGCCATAAAGGTGGTGGATGCATCTACGGGCGTATTTCGTATGTGCCTCACCCTAACAACCCGCGATGAAGAGATTTCATCTGGCCGTATGAAGGATATTCATTAGAGGCAATGAATACTCTTCGCATTAGTGCATGAAGGGGATTCATCTGATAGGAAAAACCGCTCTCGCCATATCACTCCAAGGCATTACCCTCCAGTAGGTGTTGAGCTGCCCCTCCGGAGCACCAATCCCCACCCCCGATCATTGACAAACGCGCCACTCCAAGAGAGGAGGACGCTTTTTTGAAATGTTGTCGCATTTGCCCCGGGGTTGCCCGTTTATCGATAACT
>MIQB01000411.1 GCA_002890585.1 Tannerella sp. oral taxon 808 | reverse complement strand
ACAACTTCCCGACCACCGTGGAGCCCTTCAACGGTGCAGCTACGGGCACAGGCGGCGAGATCCGCGACAGGCTCGGCGGCGGGCGTGCCTCGTTGCCGCTGGCCGGCACAGCCGTCTACATGACTGCCTACCCACGTACCGCCCCCGATCGCCCGTGGGAGGGCGTGCTCGATCCGCGTCCGTGGCTCTACCAGACGCCCGCGCAGATCCTCATTAAGGCTTCCAACGGCGCTTCGGACTTCGGTAACAAGTTTGGCCAACCGCTCATCTGTGGCTCGCTGCTCACCTTCGAACATGCCGAAGATGGAGGCGGCCAGAAGTATGCGTACGACAAGGTGATCATGCTGGCTGGCGGCATGGGTTATGCCAACCGACGCGACGCGCTGAAGGGTACACCGGAGC
>MIQB01000410.1 GCA_002890585.1 Tannerella sp. oral taxon 808 | reverse complement strand
CATTTAGAGCCGGGAGCGAGTTTTTTGGGTGGAGGAGTCTATATGCCAACGTCAAGCTCAGAATCGAACGTCAGGAAGTATCTTTTGAGGAATTATCATAGACGAGAAAAGCTTTCTTGAGCTCCTACATTTAGTAAATTTTATCGTCTCTGGGATGCTCCTCATCATTACAAAACGACTTGGAAATTGAAACAGCTCATCAAAACTGACCCGAAGCTTCTTTCAGAGTTAAGTCCTGCTTTGAAAAAGTATTGCCTTTTGGATGAGGCGAATCTTTCACAATCTCCAAGATCTTCATCGTCAAGTGAGCAAGTTTTGAAGCAAGTCGCTTATTTTAAGGACTGGATTTTTGAGCATTCGCTTTCTGATGTTGAGCTTTGTGAGCAAGAGCTTTTGTGAAGGTT
>MIQB01000409.1 GCA_002890585.1 Tannerella sp. oral taxon 808 | reverse complement strand
GATGACTTGTTTCTCTTCTTCCTTCTTCGGGTAGTTGATGATGACCTTGAGCATGAATCGGTCCACTTGCGCTTCGGGCAGCGGGTAGGTGCCTTCTTGTTCGATGGGGTTTTGGGTGGCCATGACGAGGAAGGGGGCGGGCAGCTTGTAGGTCGTTTCGCCGATCGTCACTTGCCGCTCCTGCATGGCTTCTAAGAGTGCGCTTTGCACCTTGGCCGGGGCGCGGTTGATCTCGTCGGCCAGGACGAAGTTGGCGAAGATGGGTCCTTGGCGGACCTGAAATTCCTCGTTCTTCTGGCTGTAAATCATTGTCCCGATCACGTCGGCCGGGAGCAAGTCGGGGGTGAACTGGATGCGGCTGTATTTGGCGTCGATCAGCGACGCGAGCGTCTTGATGGCGAGCGT
>MIQB01000408.1 GCA_002890585.1 Tannerella sp. oral taxon 808 | reverse complement strand
GTTTACGATGAAGATGGAGCGACCTTTAGCCTCTTCCGTCTCAAAGTAGCCATGGATTTGTACGACCTTTTGGCAGGAGTTAACAACACACCAGCTGCAAACAAGGTTTTGAGCAAGGAAGAAGTCTTGGAACGTCAGCCAAACTTGAAGAAAGAAGGTTTGGTAGGAGGTGGGGTTTACCTTGACTTCCGTAACAACGATGCGCGTCTCGTGATTGAAAATATCAAACGTGCCAACCAAGACGGTGCCCTCATTGCTAACCACGTGAAGGCAGAAGGCTTCCTCTTTGACGAAAG
>MIQB01000407.1 GCA_002890585.1 Tannerella sp. oral taxon 808 | reverse complement strand
CGTAATCCTCCACGAGCTTGCGTTTGATTTCCGAGTACACGTTCCATTCGCCCGGCTTGTATGTTCCGAGGTCGGAGAAGACGAATTGCGTACCCTTCTGCTCGTCATACTTACGGTAATACTCGCTGAGCAGTTTGGCGCAATGGCTGGCTTTGTTGTCGATGTGATCCGCGTATTTCATCGGATCGATCATCCGCATATCGAGGCTCATTTTCCTCGCGAGATCTGTGGCGATAAGCATCTTGGCCTTCTCCTCCTTTTCACTCAGCGGGGCACGATCTAAGATCGTAGCATCGCCTGTCTTAGCAAACTCCATCAGCTTGCCGATGAACGCCTCTTGCTCGGGCGTCGGCGGGATGTGATGCAGGATCTCGCGCTTCTCCGGACGATCGATACCGATGTCCTTGG
>MIQB01000406.1 GCA_002890585.1 Tannerella sp. oral taxon 808 | reverse complement strand
TATCCATGGATTTGATCGCGATCGACATCACCGACCTGCCGCCGAATGCGGCGCGGCGCGGCCATCTGGTGACGCTGATCGGCGAAGGCATCACCGTCGACGAACTCGCGCACCATTTCGGCACCATCGGCTATGAGGTGCTGACCAGCCTCGGCCACCGCTATGCCCGCATCTACAAGGGCGGCAACGTGGTGGAGTCGCTGACGAAGCCGGAGCCCTTACCGGCGGCCGATCAGCCGTTGGCTCCGCCGCCGCTCGATAAGCCGGTGAGCCCGCCGCCGCTGCCCACCTAGTTGTCAGCCGCTTACTTCTTCTTCCGGCTGTCGAGCGCCGTCTTGCAGGACGCGCTGAGCTGATCGCGCTTGGCGTCGAGGCAGGCGATGACCTTGCCGCCGCCCGGCGCGATTC
>MIQB01000405.1 GCA_002890585.1 Tannerella sp. oral taxon 808 | reverse complement strand
CGCTTTTTTGAAATGTTGTCGCATTTGCCCCGGGGTTGCCCGTTTATCGATAACTACGTATTTCCTGATGACATGCGTGGGTAGGCGGACATTCCCCGGGGATTTGGCACCTATCCAATGATTATGACGCGGCGGCGCGGCCTGTAGGGCCGCTGGACGATAGCCCGGGGCGAAACCCCGGGTTCCCGAGGGCGAACCCCCCGGGTGCCCGGATGAATGTCCTGGGCGTACCCGGGTGCCGGATGAATATTCTGGGCGTACCCGGGTGCCGGACGATGCCCCCGCCCCGACCATTAACAACCGAATTCTCCGCCCTCCCCCTTTGGGGCACTTTTTTACTCACCTATTAAATACATAAGCATTATGAAAAGAACGAGACAGTACTTAATGACCTTGGCCACCGCCATCGCCG
>MIQB01000404.1 GCA_002890585.1 Tannerella sp. oral taxon 808 | reverse complement strand
TTTTTAGGAAGACAGCAAGCGGGATACAGACTTTTCGCTCTAACTCTACAAATCGGTTGTAGGACACGGTATGGGGGAAATCAGACTTCATGTGTGATCGGACGAAGAGATAGAAATGTTTCAGGTCTCGAAAAGAGGAGAAGTGGAAAAGGATGAGAATCGTCATCACCTCGCTACCGGACATAGTGAATTTGCGGTTCCTTCTTTTCTTTGGGGCTCCTTCTTCCAAGGAATGACTTTTGATTACGGCGTCGTATTCTTTCAAGAATTCGTCGACGAGATAGTAGATCTCTACAGTTTTATTGGTGGGAATCATTGTTGGGTTTGCTCTTTGTTTTCAATGCACTAAAGATACAAACCTCACTCTTGACTCCCACCTCTTTTTGCCCCTTTTCTTACGTCGAACTCACGTT
>MIQB01000403.1 GCA_002890585.1 Tannerella sp. oral taxon 808 | reverse complement strand
TGATAGCCAAAGAGGCGATTAACAATGCAGCGAAATATTCTGGTTGCACTGAAGCGTCCATTGAATTCTTCTACGCGCGTTCGTTCTTGAAAATGACGGTTTCCGACAACGGTCGGGGGTTTGATACCTCGAAAGATTACGCCCGGAACGGGCTTCGGAACATGAAGTTTCGCGGTGAGAAAATCGGCGGGAAGGTCACCATCCGATCCACCATCGGAAAGGGGACAACCGTGACGTTGGTGCTGAGGGTTGGATGAGATCAGGAGCCCCGGAAGACTTCCGCCCCCGCCCTAAAACCATAGGTTTTTATGATTGACATGCGCTCGGATGAACCCCAATTTTGCCTGTAAAAAAGAAATGAACTTGGACATCAAAGTTGCCATATACGAGGACAACGAAGCCCTGCACGAAAGC
>MIQB01000402.1 GCA_002890585.1 Tannerella sp. oral taxon 808 | reverse complement strand
CGCCCGCCGCAAAGAACCGTACTACAAACATGATGGCGGGATACAGAAGGGACCATCACGTGAGCAGTTGGCCGGCAGATGCTTGAAATCTACGCCATGGAAAAGCGTGCCCATGAAATCCACGAAAGGTTCGGGCGCCGCCAGCCAAGCCAACGTGCATTACGTGGAGAAGAGGATCAGAGTGGCGGACTCTGTTACAGCGGCTGCGAAGGGTTGCCTCCTGCCGAGGATGTCGTGATCAATGAGACGACGCCTTCGACGCACCACTGCTCCAACGGGGGATGAAACGTGGTGTGCGCTCACAATACGCTTCGTATGCCCGGCCGAACTCGGCCAGCGCATCTCGCTCCTCAGTCAGCGCGAGATGAACATACATCCAGACCAGCACTGGAAACATGATCAGCGTGAGCAACGTCGG
>MIQB01000401.1 GCA_002890585.1 Tannerella sp. oral taxon 808 | reverse complement strand
GTCGAAGTGTTCGATGGGCTGTTGCAAACCTGCGACAAGCCGTCGAAGTGTTCGATGGGCTGTTGCAAATCCGCGGCAAGCTGTCGAAGTGTTCGACGGAGCATTGCTAGGATGCGATACACACTGACAAAAAGACCTCGGCACGAATCGGAACACGAAACAGAGAAGCACTGCGGCCAAGGCGGACATTTTCCGAAGGGAGGAAAAGGCCGTAGCTTATTAGGGGATTTTCTTCACGCTACACTTCGTGTCCGCTAAAAATCGCCCAATAAGCCAGAGAGGGTTGCCCCCTCTGGACTCCCCACCTCCCCCGTTTCCTCAAAGATTATCATGAAAGAATAAGCCCCCAAGATCATGGGTTACGTAGTTTTTCACATGGAAAAAGCACGCGGCTCGGACAGCGCCATGACCGCACACATCGA
>MIQB01000400.1 GCA_002890585.1 Tannerella sp. oral taxon 808 | reverse complement strand
TGGGCTGGGTTCCTCGTTGACCCTACGGGCCAACTCGGTTGCCCTTTCAGGGCGCGGCCGGGTACGGGCGGGCCGCACGAACCGTATCGCACCCCGCCAGGGGTTTCGCCCCGAGGCGCGAATACAATCATCGATGAATACACGCCGCAGGCGGCGTGAAGGGCGTATGCGATACGCCCCTACAATCGGGCCGAATGGACGGCGCACCCGGGTACATAGGGTGCGTATGCGATGGGGAGGGCGAATGATTATTCGCCCCTACGACACCCCGCCTCGGCGGGCGTATGATGAATGATTGATCCGGGTACCCGCATGGGGGACGGCGGGTACCCGGATTAATCATTGATAATTGATAATTGAATCCGCCCGGGTGCGCCCCGAAGGGGCAAATCAACCCAGCCCAGGGTAAAGCGACGCGAAGCGGCG
>MIQB01000399.1 GCA_002890585.1 Tannerella sp. oral taxon 808 | reverse complement strand
GTGTGTAGCCTTCAAGCGGCACGCTCCTTCCTTTCGTTTCTGTTTGGGTCGCTGTCCGACGACCCGCTGCCCGAGGTGTCTCCGACGGCTATCCTCTCACGAGATTTGGCGCGTGTTAGCGGATGGAGTCGGAACGATGACGCGCTCGACGAGGAATCGCCCGACGATGTCCGGACGACCCTGCAATGTCTACGCGGCACCGACCTGATGGAGAAATACAAGGCGTATCTGGCAGAACAGGAGCGCGATCACCGCAAGCTCCTCGCCGCTATTAGACGGTCGGAGGAGGCTGAGACGCAAACGTCAGAAGTCGTTCCTACTCCGATTCCGGATGAGAACACAGACGACAAACCGCTGTCGTACTACTTATAAACAGCGACCCAAACAGAAACGAAAGGAAGGAGCGTGCCGCTTGAAGGCTACACAC
>MIQB01000398.1 GCA_002890585.1 Tannerella sp. oral taxon 808 | reverse complement strand
GCCGATCCCACCTATGCGGAGAAGCACAAGGGCCGCGGCAGTCGTACGGCGGGCAATGTAGCCGAGCAGCTGGCTTGGCTCATGCAGCAGAGCCTCGTCAAGCGACTCGAAAGCTCCGCAGGCGCCTTCCGCGAGTCGCTCCATAACCTGTGGCAAAACACGCAAAACATGATCCGTATGTGGGGCAACAACACCCTCTTCGTCTGCCCCGACATCGATATCAATGGCGAGCTGCGCGCCCATCCCACCTTCAAGCAGGCCGTGGCGGCGCTGCGCCGAAAGATCGACGACCTCAACGAGCAGGGACGGAACGAGGGCGGAAAGAATGCCGAATACCGCCGTGAGGATTTTCGGCCGACATACATCGAGTTGTTGCAGCTTGACGTGCGCCTTCTGCACCAACTTGATCCTTTCGTCGCCCTCGTCG
>MIQB01000397.1 GCA_002890585.1 Tannerella sp. oral taxon 808 | reverse complement strand
GGGCATTGCCCACGGTGCGTGTGGTGTTGTCCGTGGCCGTCTCTACGAAGATGGCGATGCCATACGGGCCATAGCCCTCGTAATTCATCTCCTTATAATCCGTGTAGTCCTTCGAACTGGCCCGCTTGATGGCCCGGTCGACATTGTCCTTGGGCATGTTCTCCTTCTTGGCCGTCTGCATCAGCACGCGCAGCCGCGGGTTGTTGTCAGGATCTGGCCCACCGGCTTTCACGGCGATGGTGATCTCCTTGCCTAATTTGGTGAATACGCGCGCCATGTTGCCCCAGCGCTTGAATTTCCGCGCCTTGCGGAACTCGAATGCTCTTCCCATAGTTTGTTTCTTTCTTATTGTTTACAGTTTACAGTTATCTCAGTTGCGCCCCGAGCCTCGTCTCCAAGTTGTGGCGGAGTTTGGCCATGAGGTCATC
>MIQB01000396.1 GCA_002890585.1 Tannerella sp. oral taxon 808 | reverse complement strand
TCCATGCGGCCCGCCTGACCGGTCCCATCGGACATGGCTCGCTGCTCGTCTTCCACGACACCAGCGACCTTCGCCGACTCGAACGCTTGCGACAGGAGTTCGTCGCCAATGTCTCGCATGAGTTGAAAACGCCTCTCTCGGTCATCAAGGCCAGTGTCGAAACCTTGCTCGACGGCGCCATCGATGACCCGCCCTATCGTGACTCATTCCTGCGCCAGATCGAGGAGCAGGCAGAGCATCTGCATGTTCTCATTCTCGACCTGCTCAGTCTGGCGCGCATCGAGGCAGGTGAGGAAACCTTCGAGTTCCAGGACGTGCCTTTGAACGAGGTGGTTCAATCCTGCCTGGAACGGCACCATCCCCGCGCTGGCGCCAGGGGACAGAGCCTACAAGCCAGGCCTCCCGCGGAAGAGCCGGCGCCTCTCACCGCATGGGC
>MIQB01000395.1 GCA_002890585.1 Tannerella sp. oral taxon 808 | reverse complement strand
CGGATCAGGTTCTTAGGGTATGATCTCAGCCTGTGTAAGTAAGGCACCCCTTGGGGCGGCAACCTTTACGGCGCCTCCTCCTATGTGAATAATTTGTTTATCGGTGGCAAAAGTAAACGGGCAACAGAAAAACGAAAGCCTCCCGCGCCGATAGGTGTGGACTCGATATATAGTATATCGGCCCCGTGCGGGCATGCATGGCCTCGATATACAGTATATCAGCCCCGCGCAGGCTTGCATGGCCCCGATATACAGTATATCAGCCCCGTGCAGGTTTGCATGGCCTCTATATACAGTATATCAGCCCCGCGCAGGTTTGCATGGCCTCTATATACAGTATATCAGCCCCGTGCAGGCTTGCATGGCCTCGATTTACCGTAAATCAGCTCGCAGGGTGCGTCGATCTCGGCCTGGAAGGGGTTCTTGCTCTGGCCGA
>MIQB01000394.1 GCA_002890585.1 Tannerella sp. oral taxon 808 | reverse complement strand
AACGATGCCGGGCACGCGCCCTCCCCCAAACGTGTACCCGGCATTTTTCGTTTTTCATTTTTCGTTTTTCATTCCCCCAGCGTATACCCGGCATTTTTCCCTTTTCATTTTTCGTTTTTCGTTTCCCCCACCTATTATGATCAAACACCTCTGCACCATCCTGATCGCCGCAGCCGTCACCAGCACCGCTGCGGCACGCGACATCGTCGGCCGCTGGGGCGGCAAGCTCCAAGTCTCCGGCTTCCAGCTCCGCCTCGTCCTCCGCATTCAGTCAGGCGAAGGCGGCCAGCTCACAGCCTTATTCGACAGCCCCGATCAAGGAGCAAACGGCATCCCCTGCGACACCGTCGCCTTCGCTTCCCCCCGCCTCCTCGTCACCATCCCCAGCATCGGCGCACGCTACGAAGCCACCCTCAGCGGCGACACCCTCCGCGGCACCT
>MIQB01000393.1 GCA_002890585.1 Tannerella sp. oral taxon 808 | reverse complement strand
GCCATCCCCAACGGCCGAATGGTCGTTCCATACGGTCTCGAGGTGACGTTTGACAAGACGACGCATCTCATTTTTCCCGCTGCGATCTGCTACGTCGACATAGGTAGCAACAACCTGATCGCGGGCAAAGCCGAAGGCGCCGAGAACGTGCTCCGCGTCAAGGCAGCCGTGCGCGATTTCGAGACGGAGACGAACCTTTCCGTCATCTGCGATGATGGCTCACTATACTCTTTCAACGTAAAGTATGCCGACGAACCCGAGAAACTGTCTGTCGAGATGGCGGACTTTCTCTCGCAGTCCGATGGCCGTCTGCCAGCCAACCGCGCCGACATCTATTTCAAGGAACTGGGCCGCGAATCGCCCATGCTCGTCAAGTTGCTGATGAAAACGATCAAGCAGAGCAACCGTCGCACGATCCGCCATATCGGCGCGCGGCAGTT
>MIQB01000392.1 GCA_002890585.1 Tannerella sp. oral taxon 808 | reverse complement strand
CGCCGAGGCGGATGTCCTCGAGTGACGCGTGACCCGTGTCGGAGAGCGAGAAGTAACGGTCGAGCAAACCGCTTTTCTCCTTCGTGCCGACGAGTTCTTCCTCGGTCATTCGCGTCAGGCGGATGCGGTCGTCGTCGTTGATGATCCGCTCGAACTGGTCGACGGCCTCCATGAACTTGGTCACCTCCTCGCGGTTGCCCATTTCCTTCGGTAGGATCGTGCCGCGGCAAAGCGAGGAGAAATTGCTCTGCCGAGCCATGCGCTGGCGTGTCGTTTTGGTGAGGAAGAGGTAGCAGGCATGGTCGAGGAAGGGTCGCTCGTTGAAGTGGCGTTCGGAGGCGCGAGCAAGGAAGCTCAGCTCGCCATCCGAGAGGCGGCCGGCGTAGCGCTCCTTGACGAACCAATCCTGTTTGTGCACGATGGTGAAGTCGGGCAGCACCTT
>MIQB01000391.1 GCA_002890585.1 Tannerella sp. oral taxon 808 | reverse complement strand
CGCCGAGGCGGATGTCCTCGAGTGACGCGTGACCCGTGTCGGAGAGCGAGAAGTAGCGATCGAGCAAACCGCTTTTCTCTTTCGTGCCGACGAGTTCTTCCTCGGTCATTCGTGTAAGGTGGATGCGATCGTCGTCGTTGATGATCCGCTCGAACTGGTCGACGGCCTCCATGAACTTGGCCACCTCCTCGCGGTTGCCCACTTCCTTCGGCAGGATCGTTCCGCGACAAAGCGAGGAGAAATTGCTTTGCCGAGCCATGCGCTGGCGCGTCGTTTTGGTGAGGAAGAGGTAACAGGCATGATCGAGGAAGGGGCGTTCGTTGAAGTGGCGCTCGGAGGCGCGAGCAAGGAAGCTCAGCTCGCCGTCCGAGAGGCGGCCGGCGTAGTGCTCCTTGACGAACCAATCCTGTTTGTGCACGATGGTGAAGTCGGGCAGCACCTT
>MIQB01000390.1 GCA_002890585.1 Tannerella sp. oral taxon 808 | reverse complement strand
GCAGCTTCTCTGCCGGCATGCTGGTTGCGTTCGTGGCGTATGCCGACCAGTTCGCACAGAAGGCCGGAGGGTTGGTCGACAAGATCGTCGAGTTCCGCATGCTGAGACTGCATGCGGAACGTATTGCTGACGTGGCGCTGGCAGAGGAAGAACAGAATGTCAGCAGTACGCACAGCGGCCGATCACCGAAGGCACGAATCCGCCTCAACAATATCGGATTTCGCTACTCCCAGTCGGATCCGTGGGTTTTCCGCAATGTCACTATCGAGTTCAAGGACGGCGAATCCGTGGCGATCATCGGTCCCAGCGGATACGGCAAGAGCACGCTTTCACGATTGATGGTGGGCTTGCTGGAGCCTACCGAGGGCTCGGTGGAGATTGACGGGGTGGATATCCGCTCATTCGGCCTTGCGTCCTACCGGGATCTGGTCGGTGTGGTCAT
>MIQB01000389.1 GCA_002890585.1 Tannerella sp. oral taxon 808 | reverse complement strand
GGCGCTTGGCGGCTGCCACGATGTCCGCATCGCTCAGCAGGAGGGCATTGCGCACCGCCCCCATGATGTATAGCACCAGCCGATCGCGCTCCTCGTCTTTTTCCAGCATCAATGCGGTGTTGGCATCGGCTAACGCATCTCGATTGTTCGAGATTTCGATGTCGATGTTGCCGCGCCATTCGGGCATCACGTCAGCAGGTATACCGAGCTTCGTCTGGTCTACCGCATGTACGATGTCGTACGTCTCGTTGTGGAATTGTACATGCAGGGAATTGTCATACTTAGTCAATCCCGGTCTGTTAATTACTACGGTCTTTTTCATTTAAACCTCCTTTGATAAATCATTAAACGTGTTACTTATTCGCGCTATCTGCCACAAGCTGGGCTCTCCCGACCCTCGGAAATGACCTCGCCCTAAGGTTTGACCCCTCCCGACCCTCGGAAA
>MIQB01000388.1 GCA_002890585.1 Tannerella sp. oral taxon 808 | reverse complement strand
AATATGCCTACCCCACCCCGGCGGTGCCTGACACGATCGCCGTCCGCGCATACGGGCTCCACACCGCTGCGGACAGCATGAACCCGACCCGTGATAAACACCTCCACACCATCTTCGACCACGACGCGATGCGCATCGGTTTCGCGCCCACCCTCTTCTTCGCCGCCTCGGCCCTGACCTGGAACGAGCGCGAACACATCCGCCGCATCCGCAATCGCTACGTGCCCGGCTTCCGCAACACCTTCGATAACTACCTGCAATACGCCCCAGCCGTGGCCACCTACGGCCTGAAAATCTCCGGCGTCAAGGGGCGCAACAAGCTGCCGCGCACACTGCTCTCGCACGCCCCAGTGATGCCCCGGAAACCAGGCGCCCTCGAAACCTGCTTCTAAGCCCGGGTGTGTGTAGGCATCCACATCGGCGCCGGGGTAGATCAGGAGGTTGT
>MIQB01000387.1 GCA_002890585.1 Tannerella sp. oral taxon 808 | reverse complement strand
GACTGCTTTTGCGCTGGCGGATTGTCCTCGAAGGGCACCTGCGCCGCTTGCAGTTGCGCCTTGCTCTCAGGGCTTTCCCTGTGCTGAAGCATTGCATGCAGCGACGCCACACCCTCCTCGAAGCCGTTGGAAAGCACTTTGTACAGCCCGAAGCGCTTCGGGTCGTTGAACTGCCGGAGGAAGTTGGTCATGAAGTTCTTCAGCAGTCCATCGTTCTTCTTGAACACCAAGAAAGCCGCTCGATGCTCCTCGGTCGGTTCTACGGTTTTGATCTTCCCCTTTTCATCCTGACCCGAAATGACGGACAGGTGACCGGGATCAGCCGGCGATTTAGTCTTGCTCCGATCCTCCAGCACGAGCACATAGCGATCCGAATTTTCTTCCATAGTAGTATCTGATTTTAAGATGAAACAGATACGAAAATAGCCACCCCGATCCGGGATGGCTAT
>MIQB01000386.1 GCA_002890585.1 Tannerella sp. oral taxon 808 | reverse complement strand
AGCTGCAATTCGCGCACTTGGCCGGGCAGCAGCTCGCCCAGCCCTAGGGCCCCCACCTGCACCCGCACCAGCCGCAGCACCGGCAGGCCCACGGCGGCAGCCATCTTGCGCACCTGCCGAAACTTGCCCTCTCTAATAGTAACTGACAGCCAGCTGGTTGGGCCGTGGCGCGGGTCGTCGCGCACGGGCCGGGTGCGGGGCGGCAGGGCCGGCGGCGCCGGCAGCAGTTGGGCCTGGCAGGGCGCCGTGTGGTAGGCTGTGCCGTGCAGGCTAATGGCCACGCCCTGCCGCAGCTGCCCGAGGGCCGCCTCGGTGGCTAGGCCCTTCACCTGGATGTAGTAGTGCTTCTGCACGTCGGGCTGGCGCAGGCGCTCGCTCAGGCGGCCGTCGGTGGTGAGCACGAGTAGGCCCTCGCTAGCTTCATCGAGGCGGCCCACGGCCATAGTGCCG
>MIQB01000385.1 GCA_002890585.1 Tannerella sp. oral taxon 808 | reverse complement strand
CCATTCCATATCCATTCAAACCCCATTTAAACAGGAGATAAACAAGATGACAACTTGGAGAATAGCCTGCATGGCAGGCGTGTTTTGCATGATGACGGGCGCTGCGATGGTGGCGCAAAGTAAGTCCCTGCCTACGTCGGACAAGGTGAACGTGAACCTGCTCCTCTCGGGCGTACGCACTGGCGGCGGCAAGCTGATGGCTTCGGCCGTCGACCCGAAAGACAGCAAGCACACGGTCTACGCTATGGCGGATCCGACGGCCGACGAGCTGCAGGCGATCGTACTGGAGAACGTGCCCGTGGGCATGTGCGACGTGTACGTCTTTCAAGACACGAACGGCAACATGACGCTCGATCGCAACGCGGACGGCGTGCCCACTGAGCCTTGCTACATGAAGCAGAAGGTGAAGGTTGCTGATCATGGCGTTCTTCTGAAGGCGCACCTCGTGAACCCG
>MIQB01000384.1 GCA_002890585.1 Tannerella sp. oral taxon 808 | reverse complement strand
TTCTGCACAGTGTCGCCCACGCGAACTACGTACACACCTGCGGACAGGGCAACGGACGTGTCGCCTGCGGAAGCATTTAGCATGTGGACGAGGGCGCCGGATACATTATATATACGTACCACAGCAGCCTGCGGCAGGGTAAGGCGGAGCGTGCTGCCCAAGGCATAGATGCGTGTGGCGGCGGCTTCGATATTGCCTACGGTGGAGAGTACATTCACCTGGCAAGAGGCCGACTTGCCGCTGCCGTCCATAGCCTGTGCGATGATCTCGGCCTTGCCTTTCTTATGGATATGCACCGTGACAGCCTTGCCCGTAACGCCCGCCTTCAGCAGTGAAGCCGTCGAGGCAGCCTCTACACTGGCCACGCTCGGATTGCTGCTCGACCATTGCAACTCCGAGTTGGTGGCGTTGGCAGGCAACACAGAGGCCTTGAGCTGGAACGACTCGCGATCGCC
>MIQB01000383.1 GCA_002890585.1 Tannerella sp. oral taxon 808 | reverse complement strand
GGAGGCCATGAGCGCAGGTAAATCATCGACCCCGCCGAGCGTCTCCTGCACGCCCTCCGCCATCGATTCACCGACGAAGCCCTCCACACGATAGCCCAACCGCTCCAGGTCGCGACGCGCCTCGGGGGCATGCCGTCCGGTGCCAATCACGAGGACGTCCGTCACCCACCGCCCACGGCGCACCATGCGCAGGGCGTGGTTGGTGATCACGTTGCGCCCGACGTAAGTCAGGACGAATTGCAGCGCGCAGAAGGTGAAGAAGATGGTGTAGTAGACCTCAAACGAGCGGGGTAGGTCGTTGAGGATGACAACGAAGAAGATGAAGACGCAGCCAAGGCCTACACTAACGAACGTAGTGAAGGCTTCCTCGATACGCGACTTGCCGAAGGGGCGGTTGTAGTAACCCGAAAGAAAATAGAGGGCGAGCCAGAAGAAGGGCACGAGCAGCTGCACCTCCA
>MIQB01000382.1 GCA_002890585.1 Tannerella sp. oral taxon 808 | reverse complement strand
GCCCGTAGGGTCAACGAGGAACCCAGCCCAGGGCAGAGCGACGCCCACCGGGCGGAGCGGCACCCTGGGTGAGCGTCCGCCACCGCCGCCCCCCGCTCCCCCGCTCTTGCGATCCTCCCCCGGCCCTGCCATGCAGAGCCGGGGGAGGATCGCAAAGCGAGGGGAGCGGGGGATTTTCGTTTGGTACCCGTAACCCAGGGTGCCGCTTCGCTTTACCCTGGGCTGGGTTGATTTGCCCCTTCGGGGCGCATCCGGGCGGATCCAATTATCAATGATCGATGATTACCCGGGTACCGCCGGGTTCGTACGTGCAATTCAATTCGTGTGCCGGGCATGTACCCGGGTGCGCCGTCCATTCGGCCCGTTTGTAGGGGCGTATCGCATACGCCCCCGCCCGTACCCGGGTGCGCCCTGAAAGGGCAACCGAGTTGGCCCGTAGGGTCAACGAGGAACCCAGCCCA
>MIQB01000381.1 GCA_002890585.1 Tannerella sp. oral taxon 808 | reverse complement strand
GAATGGCCGCATCCGCCGTCCCGCGCTCTGCAAACCTTCCCCAATCCTGCTGGGGCAGGGTTGGGGAAGGCTTGCAGAGCGCGGGGATTTTTCTTTTGGCACCCCGTAACCCAGGGTGTCGCTTCGCTTTACCCTGGGCTGGGTTGATTTGCCCTTTCAGGGCGTATACCTGATCCGGCCTGTAGGGCCGGTGGATGATAGCCCGCCAGCGAAACCCCGGGGATGGTTGGGGAGAATGTTCCCACGAATAAATGGGAATGCCCGGTGCGCCCCGGAGGGGCAAATCAACCCAGCCCAGGGTAGAGCGACGCCCCCCGGGCGGAGCGGCACCCTGGGTCGAATGGCCGCACTCGCCGTCGTTCCGCCCAGGGTTTCGCCCTGCCCAGGGTTTCGCCCTGGGCTATGATCCCTCGGGCCTACAGCCCGGATTAATGTACCCGGTGCGGCCTGTAGGGCCGCCGGA
>MIQB01000380.1 GCA_002890585.1 Tannerella sp. oral taxon 808 | reverse complement strand
AATCCGATCGAGTACTTAGGCGACGAGAACGGTCGCGTGAAGCGCATGCGCCTGCAACGCATGGAGCTGGGCGAGCCAGACGCTTCGGGGCGCCGCCGACCGGTGCCGGTGGAGGGTGCGGTGGAAACGATCGATGTGGACGAGGTGATCGTCAGCGTGGGCGTCTCGCCCAATCCGCTCATCCCGCGGGCGTTCGCGGGGTTGGAGATCTCGAAGAAGGGGACGATCGTAGTCGGTGAGGCCGATATGCGCTCGTCGCTCGCGGATGTCTATGCTGGCGGCGACATCGTGCGCGGTGGCGCCACCGTGATCCTTGCCATGGGCGATGGTCGGCGTGCAGCAGCAGCGATGGATGCGGCGCTTCAGGCTGCCCAATCGTGAATTAATCATAAAAAACGGCCCTTCTGGGGGTTCCCCGAAACAATCCGAGGGTGAGCTTGTTTGAAAGGGCGTTGATTCAATGT
>MIQB01000379.1 GCA_002890585.1 Tannerella sp. oral taxon 808 | reverse complement strand
CCTCCCCGCCTCGGGGGAGACACCCTCCCCGCCTCGGGGGAGACACCCTCCCCGCACCGAGGAAGACACCCTTCCCAATGGCTCACAGACAACGCAGGCTTTGTGGGTGACGCAACGCAGGCTTTGTGAGCGACACAACGCAGGCTTTGTGAGCGACGCAACGCAGGCTTTGTGAGCGACGCAACGCAGGCTTTGTGAGCGACACAACACCTCGATCATGGACCCTCTTGTAGGGGCGAATAATCATTCGCCCCTACAACGGCCTCGGGGAAGACACCCTTCCTTGCACACCTCATGCAAGCAGGCTTGCAGTCATCGTGCAAGGCAGCTTGCAGACACCGTACAAGGCAGCTTGTAGACACCGTGCAAGGGAGCTTGCAGGCATCGTGCAAGGGAGTTCCATCCCTGTATCGGCGAATGAATTGCTTATCGACGGGGCTATCCGGGGGGGGGGGGGGGGGGGGGGG
>MIQB01000378.1 GCA_002890585.1 Tannerella sp. oral taxon 808 | reverse complement strand
AGCAAGTGTTTATCCCATGGGATAGGCGGTTGCTGGTCATTTTTTTTGGATGGTCCTTTTAGAATCTAACCTCTGGAAAGAGAGGGGATTTTTGATTTTGGGCTTGAAGATGAAGGCTCAATCCTTACCCTTTGGGAAGTTTCCTCTTTGTAATGAAAGGGGGGTTTAGTTGTTGGGGTGTTGGTCATGCTACTGAAATGGTGAAAAAAAGTCTGATTTTTCTTTCTGGTTGTTATTGGGATTTGGGTGCTGGGGAATTTTTGCTATAGGGTGCCGCTTCCAGAGCTTGAGAGGCAGGTCCTCAGAGGGATCAACGGGGAGCTTCTCCAAGGGCTGAGGGAGATTCCGTATGCGAGTCCTGAAGAAGTGCCTGAAAATCTCAAGCGTGCGGTCGTGCGTGTGGAAGATCGTAGGTTTTATTGGCATCTAGGGGTTGATCCGATTGCGATTTTGAGGGTAGATGAATC
>MIQB01000377.1 GCA_002890585.1 Tannerella sp. oral taxon 808 | reverse complement strand
CCGAAAAAAAAGGGCCGAGTACATGCAAATAGCGCATGTGCCCGGCCTTTTTTTGATTCATCATAGTCATAACAAGACGTGCAAAGTGCGAGACGCGGCGCGTCTGACACCTAACACATTTGTAAAGTCCGAAACGCGCCTCGGATTGCATTTTGCAAGCGTGTAAAGTCCGAAACGCGCCTCGGATTGCATTTTACAAGCATGTAAAGTCCGAAACGCGCCTCGGATTGGACTTTGCAAGCATGTAAAGTCCGAAACGCGCCTCGGATTGGATTTTGCAAACGTGTAAAGCTCCAACATGATCTCAAAAGGCCATGTCGCGGGCCTTTCTTGTTGTTGCAATCACATGAGAACGGATGACAATCTCATTGGGAACTCGTAGGGGCGAAAAATCTTTCGCCCCTACGAGGTTTCCCGGGCACACGCTGGTTTCCCATCACATGTGCCCGGCTGTTTTTAGTTTTTCGCT
>MIQB01000376.1 GCA_002890585.1 Tannerella sp. oral taxon 808 | reverse complement strand
TATCCATTCAATTAAAATTTCATTCGCAAAGAAAAATCTATTCTCACAATAGGCCGTTCTGACACCAGTAGTATACCTTTTTCTTTAAACTTCTTTCCTTTTGCTGTTTTCGTCGCAAGCGAGACGAAAACGAGATATTTCTTTCGCTTTCCCCTATCGAATCAAAGATGATGCGATAATTCATCATTATGAGCACCCCATGTTCTCTACTCTAAATAAGCTCGCCTCTGAGCTTCCCCTTGCTCGTCAGCCAACAAAAACTTCTTATTGATCAGCGATTTACGCGAAACGAAGACCCTGTTTTCCTCCCCATCCACCCCCAATCGCTCGTGCGCCAGGTTAAATCAGTCTGCAATGAAGAGTGGTTTACGAAATAAACCTCCTTACATTTGCCCCCGTGATCACAACCATTCCATATCCATTCAATTAAAATTTCATTCGCAAAGAAAAATCTATTCTCACAATAGGCC
>MIQB01000375.1 GCA_002890585.1 Tannerella sp. oral taxon 808 | reverse complement strand
AGAGACGGTCGAGAAGGTGATGGTGAAGTAACCCGAAGAAGCGGTCGGGCATGCGGCTCCTTCGGCTGCGTGCCCGGCCGAACCTCCGGCAGGGGCGAAAATGTTTTGCCCTCCCGCCATGCTCCCGGGTGAGGCCATTTTTCATGCGAGGAAAATGCACGCGTCGATCGTCTACACCATTTCATGCGACATAAAATGGCTTCGACGATCGGAAATGTCATTTCATGCGACATAAAATGGCTTCGACGACTGGAAATGCCATTTCATGCGACATAAAATGACTTCGACGATCGGAAATGTCATTTCATGCGACATAAAATGACTTCGACGATCGGAAATGCCATTTCATGCGACATAAAATGACTTCGACGGTCGGAAATGTCATTTCATGCGAGAAAATGCGATTCCGCAGATTGGCCACATCTTTTCAAAAGAAGGATTGCGACCTATCGAAACCGACGCTCCGCCCCC
>MIQB01000374.1 GCA_002890585.1 Tannerella sp. oral taxon 808 | reverse complement strand
CGCGACCGAAGCGACGAAACGTGACGAGCCGTTTCTTTAGATCTGCGCGAAGCAGAGAGTCCGCCTGCTGCTTTGTCATCGCACACGAAAGCCGCTCACCGGGTAGCAGGCGGTGACCGTAGCCGACATAAGGGTAGTTTTTCGGGCCATGTAGCCCTTCGTAATGTTTGATGCACGCGACGGCGCGCTCGAAGCGTGGAAGGCTGAATAGCCGATCGGCTCCGCGCTGTGCCTGCGCGTTGGGCGTGGCGAGCGCTTGGACACAAACAAGGAGCGCGAGCAGACCGCGTCCGATTTTCGTTTTCATAAGGTGGTCAAATGCTTTCGGGAGTGGATAAAAAGACAAAAGCACCGATCCGTCGCGGACAGATGCTCTTCATGTCAGGGTTATGAACAAAATGAGATTGTCGCACGGTCATTTGTTTGGAGTCTATTGTTATGTGTCCGAATGTTCTTAACTTTATGTAGTTCAA
>MIQB01000373.1 GCA_002890585.1 Tannerella sp. oral taxon 808 | reverse complement strand
TTCCTCCCTTTCAGCGTTTCAAGCATCAACTGCGTTTCGCGTTTTTGGAAGTACAGGTCATACTCTGGGTCAAACGGATTTGCGTCACCCTTGATTTGCTTGTACTCCGTGTAATGAACATCGGCAAGTCGTTTGAGGGCGAGATAGTCCTCATGACCTTTCCTTCCTTTATATACTACAGCGAAAGTCCATTTCCTGCCACGGAGATTGTGCCAATATCTGTCGTTGACCCAAGTCCTTTTCTTCTTTGGGTGTCGGCGCAAGGCCCATTTCCTCGTAGCATTAAAAATGTGATAGTCACAGTTGTGGAAAGCTTCGGTTGATGCACCATAGCGATAATAATTGCCCCATCCCGTGATGATTGGGTTGAGCATTCTTATCAGCGACTCCTGCTTGCACATCCGATGCCGTCTCACGACCTCACTTATCTTCGCCCTAAAGCGTTTTTGTGCTCTCTTTGACGGTGACGTGTAC
>MIQB01000372.1 GCA_002890585.1 Tannerella sp. oral taxon 808 | reverse complement strand
CAGCCGCGCACGCCTCGGTAGCCCCGACCGGCTCCGCAGCCACCTGCCCGACATGCTCCGCGGCCCCCTGTTCGATCGCCTCCGCGTGGCCGTATCCGAGGCTCTCTCGGCCGTCATCGGGTGCACCTACAGCGGCTTCCTCGGTGTCGACATGCTCACCTATCGTTTGCCCGGCGGCGCCGAGGCCGTCCACCCCTTCATCGAGCTCAACCTGCGCTACACGATGGGCCTCGTCGCCGCCAGCCTCAGCCGCCGCCTCATCCACCCCGACGCCGCCGGATGGCTCACCATCGCCCGTTCCTCCCAGCCCGGCAGTGCACTGCGCGATCACCAGTCCGATGCCCTGCGCCTCCCCGCGTGTTACACCGATGGCCGCCTCCGCTCGGGCTATCTCAGCCTGACGCCCGTCACATCCGCCACCTGCTTCCGCGCCTTTGTGGAGGTGGAAGAGCATTCGTAGGGGCGCCCCCCCCTT
>MIQB01000371.1 GCA_002890585.1 Tannerella sp. oral taxon 808 | reverse complement strand
CGCGTCGGGAGGTTGACGGAGTATTCGTTCGTCATCAGGCGGGTCTCCTGCATGAAGCTTTCGTTCTCCACATTGAAGACGTCGTCCATGAGGTTGTTCTTCAGCAGACGGCTCGCCCACGAACCGGCCATGAGCAGGCAGACGAATCCGGCGGAGAGAGTCGTGAGATACAGCCCGGCGCACGCGTCCGTCCCGATCGGCAGGCGGAGCGTCCAGCCGTTCAGGAAGAACAGCAGGGTGCCCGCGGCGGCGACAGCTCCGATGCGTGGCCAGGTGATCCGCTCCGTTCGGACGCCCTTCGTGCCGAGGCAGGAGAGTGACAAAAAGGCAGTAGCAAAGAGCTTCGTCCAGAGCGGCGAGGCAAACAGCCCGGTGGAACGGTCGAAGTTCAGCAGGATAGTGTCGACGACTGCCAGCGTGAGCTGTCGGTCGCGGAATGCCGCGTAGCAGAACCAGTACGCGTGCATGGCGGTGAAAAG
>MIQB01000370.1 GCA_002890585.1 Tannerella sp. oral taxon 808 | reverse complement strand
ACCATCGCGAAGTACAATCCAGGCGACGACTTCGACGGCAGTCCGGAGTACGACCAGCTCTACACCGAGCTGACCGGCGTCATCGTCGAGTTACTCGAAGCGGACGGCGTGAAGGTGCTCCCGTAGCCTTCGCCTCTTTCGCATCCCCTGTTTCATTCGGCCGTGGCATCGCGCTGCGGCCGTTTTTCTGACCCCGATACCTACACAATTCCGAGGATCTTTCCTCTACGGGTTTCCCTGCTTCCACTTTTTGTTTGCGGCTCGGAGCCGATGTCGGTTTCCTTTTCTTCGGGCGAAGGTCAGCAGACGATAAGGGTGACGTCAAGGCCAAACGCTTCAATGCGTTCGCCACCGATAAAATCTTCCTGCTTCACAGCGTATTTTATCGGTGTAGAGCCTTGCCTTTCCCCCCTCATCGTCTGCCCTTTGTTGCCCTCGAAACGAAACCGACATACTCCGAGCTTTGAACGCAAAAAAAA
>MIQB01000369.1 GCA_002890585.1 Tannerella sp. oral taxon 808 | reverse complement strand
GCCCGTAGGGTCAACGAGGAACCCAGCCCAGGGCAGAGCGACGCCCACCGGGCGGAGCGGCACCCTGGGTGAGCGTCCGCCACCGCCGCCCCCCGCTCCCCCGCTCTTGCGATCCTCCCCCGGCCCTGCCATGCAGAGCCGGGGGAGGATCGCAAAGCGAGGGGAGCGGGGGATTTTCGTTTGGTACCCGTAACCCAGGTGCCGCGCCGCTTCGCGTCGCTTTACCCTGGGCTGGGTTGATTTGCCCCTTCGGGGCGCACCCGGGTACCCGGATCAACAATTCAACAATTCAACGAATCAACGAATCAACAATTCAACAATTCAACAATTCAACAACTCAACCCTAATCCACCCGCACCTTCTGCACGGCTGTGCCGGCGCGGACGATGTAGAGGCCGCGCGGGAGGGTGACAGACGTGTCGCCGGCGGGGGCGTCGAGGGTGCGGAGGCGGATGCCGAGCAGGGTGTAGATCTCTACGC
>MIQB01000368.1 GCA_002890585.1 Tannerella sp. oral taxon 808 | reverse complement strand
GCTATACATTTCTACTAGGTGGCAACGAACCATGTACTACTGCTGCTATACGTTTATATGAGTTGGTAAAGAAAGAGAATGTATTGTTATCAGATGTTACAGATGCCTTCTCCGTAGAACGACTCAACAAGGACTTCTTCAAAGGTTATAAAGACCGTTATAAAAAATTCTGTGATTTCCTTACAGGAAATGCGAAGGACAATCGCGACTATGTGAAAAAACTACTTGGTCGCCTTGTATTTCTGCAATTCTTGCAGAAAAAAGGCTGGATGAGCGTACCTGCAGGTAGCAAAGCATGGGAAGGTGGTGACAAAGCATATATGCAAAAACTTGTCGAGCATTATAAGGACAACGACAGATTATTGAGCGATGTACTGGAACCACTTTTCTTCAATACGCTAAACGAAGCCAGACCCAACGACATCGCCGACGCACGTCTTGGCGACAACATCAAGATACCTTACCTGAATGGCGGTCTTT
>MIQB01000367.1 GCA_002890585.1 Tannerella sp. oral taxon 808 | reverse complement strand
CGCGGACAGATGCTCTTCATGTCAGGGTTATGAACAAAACAGGCGATGAAAAAAAGATGTCTTCAGACAGACAGGTCTTCCGAAGAGACTTTGTTCTCCTTATGGTTAAAGTCGAAGGCGAGCGTTTGACTCTGGCCATGATTGTCTTCGATCACGACTTCGAGCGACTGCTGCTCGGAGGTAAGCGAGTGGTAATAGAGGGTGAAATGCCCCGGTGCGATGGCATAGCGATCATTCGGCGTGAGGGGTTTACCGCGTCGGCCGATGCGCAGCGCTCCACTGCCGTCGTACTGAAAATAGCGCAGGGTGTAGCGCGTGCCCGTCACGATGCGTTCGGTCGTGAGCGTGCAGCGGATCTCGACTTCTTCGTCCGGCGCGAGGGTTTTCGGGATGGGCATCGTAGTGACTTGGAACGGGTAAACCGTTCGTACGTCCAGATGGCGATCACAGCCGACCAAACAAAACCCGGCCAGGAGCAGGACGC
>MIQB01000366.1 GCA_002890585.1 Tannerella sp. oral taxon 808 | reverse complement strand
CCCCAGGACTTTGAGGTCCGTGATGCCCGACCGCCCGTCCTTTTCCGCGCTCGACCGCCATGCGGTCCTCGGCGGATCCGACAACGGCTTTCCCTGGTACGCCGGTGCGATGCTCGCGGTGGAAGCCAGTGAAGTGGTGCGGCTGCGCTGCGAGAAGCTCGGCCATGGCGACGAGGCTGCCGCGCAGGAGGCCATGCTGATGGTTAGCGAGAAGATCGCGGCGGCCTTCGAGGCGGCAGCAAGCCTGCTGACCGGGGCACCGCCGGGGACCATCGTCCAGCGCTATCGCGAGCACGTGGCCGCAAATGCCAGGCGGCTATCCGCGAACGAGACTCCGTGAATGATTGCTGCTGGCAGGCAGCATGTCGCAGCAGGAGCCGGCGACCGGATCAACGTTATTTCAGCACCACCCACGCCGGCGCATGATCGCTCGCGCCATCCTCGCCGCGAACCTTCTTGTCGACGCCGGCCTTCGCCAGCCGTGAG
>MIQB01000365.1 GCA_002890585.1 Tannerella sp. oral taxon 808 | reverse complement strand
ATCATTCTGCTGGGTCTCAATGCCGCCGCCATCTACCTGCGCCAGCGGGCGCAGCGTAATATCAAGTGGTAGCTCGCGGACCTCACGCCATGTTCATGCTGATCAGGAACTCGGCGTTGCTCTTCGACTTCCTCAGACGAGTGGTCAACAACTCCATCGCCTCGGCGGGGTGCATGTCGCTGAGCACGCGCCGTAACGCGCGAATGCGCTCCACTTCCATCGGATGAAACAGCAGTTCTTCCTTGCGCGTTCCTGAACGGTTGATGTCGATGGCGGGCCAGACGCGCTTATCGACCAGCCGACGATCGAGGTGCAGTTCCATGTTGCCGGTGCCCTTGAACTCCTCGAAGATCACTTCATCCATGCGGCTGCCGGTGTCGATCAGGGCCGTGGCGAGGATGGTCAGACTGCCGCCGTCCTCGACGTTGCGGGCGGCGCCGAAAAAGCGCTTGGGGCGCTGCATGGCGTTGGAATCGAGACCGCCGGA
>MIQB01000364.1 GCA_002890585.1 Tannerella sp. oral taxon 808 | reverse complement strand
GCGGGGAGCCAGCGCGCATGCACACCCACTAATCCATGTGGCTGACACCCACCTGGGTTAGGAGGATTGACCCTCTTAAGCTAAGAGGGACACCACTCCTAAGCTATGCGGGACTGCCGCTAAGCTATATGGGCCGACCCAGCTAAGCTATATGGGCCGACCCAGCTAAGCTATATGGGCCGAACCATCTAAGCTATATGGGTCGAACCATCTAAGCTATATGGGTCGAACCATCTAAGCTACATGGGCCGACCCAGCTAAGCTATATGGGTCGAACCATCTAAGCTATATGGGTCGGCCCATCTAATCCTTATGGCTGGCAGCCACATGAGTTAATGGGTGCATTAGCGCGCATGCAACGAGACCACCGAACAGCAACGTGTGAGGTACCCGGTGCGCCCCGAAGGGGCAGATCAACCCAGCCCAGGGTGCCGCTCCGCCCGGGGAGGCGTCGCTCTACCCTGGGCTGGGTTGATCTGCCCCTTCGG
>MIQB01000363.1 GCA_002890585.1 Tannerella sp. oral taxon 808 | reverse complement strand
CCCACGCCTTTATTGATCTCCCACGAAGCCATCAGAGGAAGAAGCTGCGTAAGATCGTGGCGGCCACAATCAGGAAGATGCACGCCCCGAACCACGAGGCGGCGGTCTTGCTGGTGTCCGGGTCGCCGGATGCGAACTTTTGG
The DNA here is from genome assembly GCA_002890585.1 of Tannerella sp. oral taxon 808. Classification (GTDB taxonomy): domain Bacteria; phylum Bacteroidota; class Bacteroidia; order Bacteroidales; family Tannerellaceae; genus Tannerella. The sequence continues at coordinate 347 of MIQB01000363.1, read as the reverse complement.
TACACCTTGATCCCGCCGATCAGTCCGATGACGGCACCAATGGCGTAAATGAGTTTCGTCCCTGGGTCGAAATAGGAGGTCACCATTTTCGTGGCTTCGTTGATACCCGACAGCCCGTTGCCCTGCGCGAAGGCGGAGGAGGCGAGAAGGGTGGAAAACAGTAACAGGGATAGCTGCGTGAATTTCTTTTTGTTCATGATGCGGTTTGTTATTCGGTAGATATGCATGGGGTGTTTTTGTTTTCTAGAAAAGGAGGGGAACGGCCGCCGGATCCGGCCCTGTGCTTCCATCCGTGTGTAGCCTTCAAGCGGCACGCTCCTTCCTTTCGTTTCTGTTTGGGTCGCTGT
>MIQB01000362.1 GCA_002890585.1 Tannerella sp. oral taxon 808 | reverse complement strand
GACGAGCTACACGCCTGCGCTCAACCTGCAAGTGGGCATTGACGCCGAGAAGCGCTTCACGGATCGCGCCAGACGTAATACTTGGCCGTGCCTACGCCGAGGCTGTCTAAGGCAAAGTGTTCAAAGTCGAAACGCACCTCATCGGCGCCTGTGGGCGATGTGCGGCGGAAGCTGATGCGGTAGGTGCGGCGATAGCGGCCGTCTTCGGAGGTAACGGTGTACGTGGTGGGGCCTTGGGCGAAGTCGTGCTGCGAGCCATTGGCGGGTTGGATCACGGCGCCCGGAGAGAGTCGGAATGTGGGGGCGAAGGTCAGGTTCGCGACGGTGGGGCGCACGCGGAAGACGATCTCTGTGACGTCCGAAGGGACAGCCATCGCCGTGTCGGCCATGCGAAAGAAGACCGCCTCCGGGTTGCTAATGCTGATGCTTACCGCCTCGATGTCGCACTCTGCGCCCGGCAGCTCGTCCTTGATGCAAGCGGCGGAGGCGA
>MIQB01000361.1 GCA_002890585.1 Tannerella sp. oral taxon 808 | reverse complement strand
GGGCGGGCACCATCGATCCGGGCTGTAGGCCCGGGGGATGATAGCCCAGGGCGAAACCCTGGGCGGGGCAGACCACCGAGCACGTTGCTGTTCGGTGGTCTCGTTGTATGCGCGCTAATACACCCATTAGCTCAGGTGGGGGCCAGCCACATGGATTAGATGGGTCGGCCCATGTAGCTTAGATGGGTCGAGCCATATAGCTTAGATGGGTCGAGCCATGTAGCTTAGATGGGTCGGCCCACCTAACCCATATGGGTGCCAGCCACATGGATTAGTGGGTGTGTATGCGCACAGGCTCCTCGTCCCCTTCACTACAGGCAGTGAGTGGGATGCATAGCATAGGGGCAAATAATCATTCGTCCTCGCGGTCGCCATACGATTGAATTGAATTGCATGTGCCCAGGGGGGCACCCGCCCAATCGACGCCCCTCCCACGGCGCCCCGAAGGGGCAAATCAACCCAGCCCAGGGTAAAGCGACGCGAAGCGGCGC
>MIQB01000360.1 GCA_002890585.1 Tannerella sp. oral taxon 808 | reverse complement strand
CAGCGAGCGCGCCGGCGAACGCACTTCCTCGGCCGCCTGGCAGGTGCCCTCGATGCCGAGATAATACCAGAGGCCGAAATGCAGGGCCGCGACGATGCCGACCCAGCCATAGGGCAGGGGATCGCTGGTGATCGCCGAGAAATCCAGCGGGACGGCCGAGGCGCCGAACTGCACCGAAAGGAACAGCACGATGATCGACACGAAGGCGATCGCGGTGATGACGAGGTTGAATGTCAGCGTTGCCAGCACGCCGCGATAATTCAGCCATGCCAGGAACATCACGGCGAGGATGATGAAGGGCTTCTGGTTGAGGCCGGAATGACCCTGCATGCCGGCCACGGTGTCGAGCAGGAAGCCGACGGTGATGGCGTTGGCGGCTTCCAGCATGGTGTAGGCCATGACCAGGAAAAGACCGACATTGAAGGCCATCAACGGCCCGACGATATGCTTGGCCTGGGCGTACTGGCCACCGGCGGCCGCGACCGTCGAGG
>MIQB01000359.1 GCA_002890585.1 Tannerella sp. oral taxon 808 | reverse complement strand
CGCCTTCAAATTCACGCCAGCCTATGGCAAGGTGAACGTCCTCACGTGGCGCAAGGGCGACCAGTTCTTCATCGACGTCTCGGACACAGGCCGAGGCATCGGCTCAGAGGCCCTCTCGAACATCTTCAAGCCCTTCTATCAAGCCGGGAGCGATGCGAACAACATCGGCACAGGTGTGGGCCTGGCGCTCGTCAAGCAAATCATAGATGCCGTGGAGGGGCAGATCACCGTCGAGAGCACGCTCGGCCGGGGCACCACCTTCCACCTCCGTCTGCCCATCCATACGCATTGCCGCAAGTCCATCGCCACCCCCACCGCACAACTCGGCCAACCCCAGCTCCCCGAACCCATCCCCCTCCCCCAAGACAGCGACAGCGAAGACACTTCCTGCCGCCTGCTCATCATCGAGGATAACCCCGACGTGGCTGCTTACATCGGCTCACAGTTTGCTGACCGCTACGCCCTCTCCTACGCCACCAACGGCACCACCGGC
>MIQB01000358.1 GCA_002890585.1 Tannerella sp. oral taxon 808 | reverse complement strand
GTACCCGGAGCGCCCTGTAGGGGCGCCGGACGATAGCCCAGGGGGAAACCCTGGGGGGGGAAACCCTGGACGGAATGAATGATTGATGATTGATCGCCCCCGCCCGGATCATATGCCCCCTTACCGGGGCGTTCGTAGGGGCGAATGATTATTCGCCCCTACTGCCCGGGGTTACGCCACTATCATCCGACCCCCGGGGTTTCGCCCCGGGCTATCATCCACCGGGCCTACAGCCCGGATTGATGGTACCCGGAGCGCCCTGTAGGGGCGCCGGACGATAGCCCAGGGGGAAACCCTGGGCGGAACGAATGATTGATGATTAATCGCCCCCACCCGGATCATGCGCCCTCTTGCCGGGGCGTTCGTGGGGGCGAATGATTATTCGCCCCTACTGCCCGGGGTTACGCCCCTATCGTCCGGCCCCCGGGGTTTCGCCCCGGGCTATCGTCCACCGGGCCTACAGCCCGGATTGATGGTACCCGGCGGCGGCCTGA
>MIQB01000357.1 GCA_002890585.1 Tannerella sp. oral taxon 808 | reverse complement strand
ACAACCACCATTCTGCAAAAATGGGCAGGTGCAGCGTTGCGGGCGGGCATGGGCTTGCTTCGAGAACGAGAAGAAGCGAGGCCAGGCAAGTCCGATGCCACAGCCATGAATCTGTTCGGACATGCGAAGGAGCACGGACATGCCAGCGATCGAGGCATTGTTGTTTGACGTCTTCGGCACCGTCGTCGATTGGCGAGGCAGCCTGACTCGGCAGCTGGTGCAGTTCGGCCGGGCCCGGGGACTCGCCGCCGACTGGGAAGCGCTCGTCACGCAGTGGCGCGCAGCGTATCAGCCGGCGCTTCAGGAGGTGCGCAGCGGCCGCCGGTCGTTCGTTGACCTCGACATCCTTCACCGCGAGATGCTCGACCGCCTCCTCCCCGCTTTCGGGTTGAACGCCCTCGACGACGGAGACCGCGACCGGATGGTGCGTGGCTGGCATCGCCTCGACGCCTGGCCCGACGCCGTCGCCGGGCTCACGCGGCTCAAGGGCGCGTTCA
>MIQB01000356.1 GCA_002890585.1 Tannerella sp. oral taxon 808 | reverse complement strand
GGCGTTGAAAGCCATAGGCACTTCGGAAGAATTGACCGCCATCTTGATGCTGTTTGCCGTCTTTTATCTCGTGCATGCAACACTCCGAATGGCTCTTCGGGTTCTGTTCTTTTTGATCCGATGGATCTGCATTGCCGCAGTGTTTTGCTTGGATTGTTTGCCGACTGCTGTTTTGAGACGTTCCCATAGCAATGACGGGGAGAGGGTCAATCCAATCCCTCTCCCCATCACTTTTCATAGAGCAGCGCAAGTTCCACGCGACGTCGTAAACGCAGTGCTTTCAGCTCTTTGCCGCGGTATCGGCAGAACGAGGTGTACTCGTCTCGGATGTCTCTGTCGCCCGATTCCAGCTTCTGGACGAGGCGACTTTTCGGCTGTTTGCCGTAGCCCAAGAGACGGTATTCACCGACGTTATACGACAACACGGCAAGGAGCAAGGAGTCGCGACCGAAGCGACGAAACGTGACGAGCCGTTTCTTTAGATCTGCGCGAAGCAG
>MIQB01000355.1 GCA_002890585.1 Tannerella sp. oral taxon 808 | reverse complement strand
AAAGACGGCTACCGCCACTCCTTCGCCGTGCCCGAACGCTTAGAGACCTTCATCGAAACCGTGAAGCGCTTCCTCGACCTCCGCACCAAGCCCAACAGCGAGAAGCGCATCGCCATCTATTACCTCAAGGGACAGGGCCAAGGCGCAACCATGACGGCCGGCGGTATGGAGGTGGCCCCGTCGCTCTATAACTTCCTCAAGCGACTCAAGGACGAGGGCTACAAGGTGGACGGCCTGCCCGCCAACCACCGCGAGTTGGAGAAGATGATCATGCAGCAAGGCGCCGTGCTCGGGGTCTACGCCGAGGGTGCGCTGGCCGAGTTTATGAAGACCGGCAATCCGGAGCTGATCAAGAAGGAAGATTATGAAGCCTGGGTGAAGCAGGCGCTCCGCCCGGAGAAATACAAGGAAGTGGTGGACGCCAATGGCGACTTCCCCGGCCAATACATGGCCACGGCCGACGGCCGATTAGGCGTGGCCCGACTGCAATTCGGCAACGTCGTA
>MIQB01000354.1 GCA_002890585.1 Tannerella sp. oral taxon 808 | reverse complement strand
TCCTCCAGTTCTTGTAGCAGGGTCGGTTGATTGCCTTTGACCTGAAGCACGTAATCGCCTCCGGCCTCCAACACCTGCTCTGCCACGTCGTGCTGACAGCCGATTGCATCGATGGTGATCAGGGCGTCGGTGACGTCTAGTTCATCCAAAAGCCGACGAATAGAGTCCAACTCATTGCGCTTGACGGGCACGGCGTCCATTGATAGAACAAGCTGTAGATGTGGGTCATAGGCAGAGACAATATGCGACTCTGTATCCGGACTGAGCTTTTTAACGCCACGCATTGTCTTGCCGTCGATACAGATTTGGCGCGCTGTTCATCCCACTGTAGGAGATCCACAATCCAGTTTAGATAGGCCTCCTTGAAGACCTTGTGGAGGATGACTTGCAGAGCACGATTTTAAGTGTGTCGTGGGAGGGCGTAACGTGTTCTAACTCCTCTCCAAAGAGCTGTTTGTAGAGCTCACGAATACTGGCTTCGTGTGCCAGTGCATAATCTTGCATGG
>MIQB01000353.1 GCA_002890585.1 Tannerella sp. oral taxon 808 | reverse complement strand
AAGCTGCCCAACTTCACGGGCGCCGATGGCAAGGAGCAGAAGCGTACCGACCTGGTGCGGCGCAAGTGGCTCCAGAACGACTTCTACGGCGCGCTGGCCCGCCTGACCTACACCCACGACCGACTGCAGGCCGTCTGGGGCGCCTCGATTAATAACTACACGGGCGATCACTTCGGGCGCGTCCTGTGGATGAAGACCGTCGAGGCTATGCCGCGGCCCGACTATGAGTATTACCGCAGCCGGGGCGAGAAGCTGGATTACAACACGTTCCTGAAGGCCTCCTATCGGCTGTCGAACGCGCTCAGCGCCTATGCCGACCTGCAATACCGCGGCATCAACTACAGCATCACGGGCACGGACGACAAGGCGGGCGACATCGATGTGCACCGCACCTTCTCCTTCTTCAACCCCAAGGCGGGACTCTCCTACGAGCGCGGCGGCAACCATGCCTACGCCTCGTTTGCCGTGGCACACCGCGAGCCGAACCGCAAAAACTTCACCGAGAAC
>MIQB01000352.1 GCA_002890585.1 Tannerella sp. oral taxon 808 | reverse complement strand
CATCGACCGCGTTGAGCTCAGCGATCACCTTGGCGTCTGCCTCGACACGTGCCACATCTTCGACGGCGGCTACGACATCGTCCATCATCTTGACGACGTCCTCGCCAACTTCGATCGTGTGATCGGACTCGACCGGCTCCGCGCCATCCACCTCAACGATAGCCTCAATACGCTGGGCAGCCACAAGGATCGCCACGCCAAGATCGGCCAAGGGAATATTGGCCTCGAAGCGCTCACGCGTGTCATCAACCACCCGGCCCTCCGCGATCTACCCTTTAACCTCGAAACGCCCAACGAACTCGATGGGTATGCGGCCGAAATCAAGCTCCTGAAATCCCTCCGCACGGATGATTAAGAAAGTCTCCATCGCCTTGCTGATCGTGTTAGTGGCTATCGGCGGATGCGGCGCCTATTTGCTTCTGGCTCCCAACTTCTCTCCCGCGCGCGGCACGACTTACGTCTACATCCGCCCCGATGACACCTTCGACGACCTCTGCCGACAATTAG
>MIQB01000351.1 GCA_002890585.1 Tannerella sp. oral taxon 808 | reverse complement strand
CTCAATCGCATCGAGGCTTTGCAGGATCGCGCGATGCTCGTGACGCGCCACGCTTGCGGAGACGAAAATGCCGAGGTGTCCGACATGCGGGTTGGTGAGATACACGATTCGCTGGCCGGCGGCGACCAGAGCTTCCGTACTTTCGTACACGACGGGAATCCAGCCGAGCGCCTGGTGCGGTGGCGTGATGTTGTCGCCGTACGAGGCAAAGATGACGATCGGTTTGCAAATGCGCCGTAAGTCGACCGTGCACTTACCGTCGACATGCACTTCGCCGGTTTCCAACTTGTTGCCGACAAAAAGATCCTGGATGGTTGCGACCAGTTCTTCCCGGCTGAGAAAGTAAAAGCCATTCCACCAGCGCTCGAATTCCAAAAACCGGTCACCTTCACCATCCGGATCGGCGAAGACAGTGTAGAGCTTGGTCCAGAGCGCGGACTCAGGCTTGAGTGCCTCGAAGTTCTGTACCAGCCATGCACCGTCAAAACGGCCGTTGCCCAGATCGGCAAGAAAGTTTG
>MIQB01000350.1 GCA_002890585.1 Tannerella sp. oral taxon 808 | reverse complement strand
TCGCCACGACCACAGCGCAGGCTCAGTTCCGCTTCGGCGTGAAGGGCGGCCTCAACATCGCCTCGGTCTCGCTCGAACACAGCGTGCTGAGCTCTGACAACATCACCGGCTTCCACGTCGGCCCTATGCTGGAGTGGAACCTGCCCATCCTCGGCCTTGGCGTCGACGGGGCCGTGCTCTACAGCCAGCGCGGCTTCGGGGTGGGCGACAACAGCTTCCGGTCAGACTACATCGATGTGCCGGTCAATGCCAAGTTCAAGTTTGCCGTGCCCATGGTCTCGCCCTTCGTCGCAGCCGGGCCCTACGCCTCGTTCCGCGTCTCGGGCAATAAGTTTTGGAACATTGCCGGGCAAGTGATCGACCAAGTGGAGGCCAAGAACTTCGCTGCGGGCCTGAACTTCACAGCCGGCGC
>MIQB01000349.1 GCA_002890585.1 Tannerella sp. oral taxon 808 | reverse complement strand
TGATTCCAGAGCTCAGACGCCAGTCGAAGCCGCGGAATCAGTGATTCCGGAGCTCAGACGCCAGTCGAAGCCGAAAAATCAGTGATTCCGGAGCTCAGACGCCAGTCGAAGCCGAAGGGCCAGAGATTCCGGGCTCGTTTTTTTGTCCAAACACGATTAGCCCAACCTACCTCATACGCCAGCAATGAAAAAAGCCCCACCGAACATGGATTCGATGGGGCCTTTTCTTGTTTATGCCCTGTGGCTTAGGCAGCCGTCACTTCACCTCCCAGGTGTCGCCGGCCAGCAGCATGTCGCGCAGGGTGTGGGCCTTCTTCTTAGCCTTCACCTCGGCGATCTGTTGGTGGACGGACTCCTCGTAGGTTGGGCTAATCGTGTTTGGACAAAAAAACGAGCCCGGAATCTCTGGCCCTTCGGCTTCGACTGGCGTCTGAGCTCCGGAATCACTGATTTTTCGGCTTCGACTGGCGTCTGAGCTCCGGAATCACTGATTCCGCGGCTTCGACTGGCGTCTGAGCTCTGGAATCA
>MIQB01000348.1 GCA_002890585.1 Tannerella sp. oral taxon 808 | reverse complement strand
CTTACTTAATGAGTAAACCCTTGATCCGTCCGCCGACATTGCCGAGTGCGGCACCAGCCCCGGCCATCGTCACCTTGCCGCCGGTGTACGCGCCTTGCACACCACGTTGCGCCGTCTGATTGACATTGCGACCGTAGTTGCCGATGCCACCACCGGCCTCGATGATCCAGCCTGCGACCGTCGGTACGCAGAAGAAACCCACAATGCCGATGAGGAAAAAGACGATGTAGTACCAGTCGCCAGAGTCAGGGACGTAGCCCGGATTTTGCAATTCGGCGATGTCTTTGCTGATCATCAGCACCTGTATTTTGGTCAGGAGTGCGGTGAGGATCGAGCTGACGGGCAGCCAGAGGTAGACCGAGATGTACCGCGCAAACCACGCGCTGAGTGACCCGCCGAGGCCGTCCCACACGGCAATGCCGAAGACGATCGGGCCGAGGATGGAGAGGACGATGAGAATGAACGTGCGGAGGGTGTCGATGACAAGCGAGGCGGCGTTGTAAACGAGTTCGAGCGCTTGGTAGATCTTCTT
>MIQB01000347.1 GCA_002890585.1 Tannerella sp. oral taxon 808 | reverse complement strand
CTTACTTAATGAGTAAACCCTTGATCCGTCCGCCGACATTGCCGAGTGCGGCACCCGCCCCGGCCATCGTTACCTTGCCGCCGGTATATGCGCCTTGCACACCACGCTGCGCCGCCTGATTGACATTGCGACCGTAGTTGCCGATACCGCCACCGGCCTCGATGATCCAGCCCGCGACCGTCGGCACGCAGAAGAAGCCCACAATACCGATCAGGAAAAAGACGATGTAGTACCAGTCGCCCGAGTCGGGGACGTAGCCGGGATTCTGTAGTTCGGCGATATCCTTGCTGATCATCAGCACCTGTATTTTGGTTAGAAGTGCGGTGAGGATCGAGCTGACGGGTAGCCAGAGGTAGACCGAGATGTATCGCGCGAACCACGCGCTGAGCGAGCCGCCGAGGCCGTCCCACACGGCAATGCCGAAGACGATCGGCCCGAGGATGGAGAGGACGATGAGAATAAACGTGCGGAGGGTGTCGATGACAAGCGAGGCGGCGTTGTAAACGAGTTCGAGCGCTTGGTAGATCTTCTT
>MIQB01000346.1 GCA_002890585.1 Tannerella sp. oral taxon 808 | reverse complement strand
ATCGATCTCCGTCGGGAGCATGTCGTTCGGACTTTCTGTCAGTTCCTCCACCGCCGCCCCCCGTTCTTCTTTCTCTTTTGGCCAGTCTTCATCTATGAACGGATTCGCGCCGCCCGCGAAATAGGCGTTGAACACATTCGCCGCGAAGCCCTTTCCGAGGCGCGAACCATTGACCGCGATGCCGTTCGCATCGTCGATGAAGGTAATGCCGTACAGGCGTCCGGCAGTGTTGATTCGGGTCACGGTTTCGATGCCGCGCTCACGCATGCGGTCAATGAACTCCGCACGGTCGGGCGACGTCTGCATCACGTCAGCAATCGCACGGCGGATCACCACAGACCGCTCTCGGACAACGCTTTTCGACTGCTCAAAGTGGCGACGAAGCGCCGCGTAACTGACCTGCCGACCGATCTCGGAGGCCTTGATCGGCGTGCAAATCTTGTGTCCGTCGGCATCGGTTGCCGCGTAGACGATCCCATCGAAGGGCCTACCCTTCCGCTCCGTTTTGACCTCCTCGGCCGTCACACGGAAACGC
>MIQB01000345.1 GCA_002890585.1 Tannerella sp. oral taxon 808 | reverse complement strand
TTGGACGCCTTCACGCGCCAGCGGCCGGACATCGTCGTGGCCGACGTGATGATGCCCGGCATGGACGGCTTCGAGATGGTGCGCCGCATGCGCCGCATCGATGCCGTGACACCCATCCTCTTCCTCACCGCCCGCTCCTCGCTCGCCGACCTCGTCAAAGGCTTCGACCTCGGCGCCGGAGACTACCTCAAGAAGCCCTTCAAAATGCTCGAGCTCATCGTGCGCATCAAGTCGCTCCTCCGCCGTGCCACCTCACCCGGAAGCGACGCTACACCCCCAGCCGATCCCGAACCGCCGGCCATCTGCTTCGGGCGCTACACATTGCATACGGCCGCGCAACGGCTGCTCGATGCCGACGGCCGTGTGCAGGAGCTGACGTACATGGAGTGCGAGATCCTGCGGCGGCTCAGCCTCGGCCGCGGCACCATCGTGGAGATCCGCACCCTCCTGCTCGACCTCTGGCACGACGACAGCCCCTACAACCGCAACAGCCTGCACGTCTTCATCCACAAGCTCCGCCGCCGCCTCGCTGCCGACCC
>MIQB01000344.1 GCA_002890585.1 Tannerella sp. oral taxon 808 | reverse complement strand
CGCTACGACTATGAGGAAAAGACTGTTTGCCCATGCTTTTGTTGGTCACGAAAAGGGTATCCAAAGAGCAACCGAGAGAAGATTGTAGCGTTCCACACATATGAAGATCGCAGCAAAACGGCAACACTCTCACGAGGGAAAACTATCTTTGCCATCGAAAAGCAAGTGTTCTCTGTTATACATAAACAAAGCAAGTCAAAGCACTTAGCTCATTACCTAATCGTTACCTATTCCCTTTTACATTACAGGTAACATTCTTCCATTCAGATAAATAGGCTCTCGGCGCAGAGTACGTGCAAGGGAGTCCCATCCCTATATAAATGCATTGCCCCACATCGAACTCACGTTAACTACATAAATCAGCCCCCGCCCAGCATGTACATGTGCTGAACGAGGGCTGATTCATATAGATAAGGAGAAGAAGGCGCGTGCACCTACCCTCGAGATTGTCGCACGGTCATTTGTTTGGAGTCTATTGTTATGTATCCGAATGTTCTTAACTTTATGTAGTTCAAACCCAATAGTCAAGCAAGTATGTCT
>MIQB01000343.1 GCA_002890585.1 Tannerella sp. oral taxon 808 | reverse complement strand
TCTTACGATGCGAAGCCTGCCAATCTTGTGTGCGTGCACACGCTATGCCCTTTTTACGCAGGGTGGGACTGCTATCTACGTGGGTGTCCGGGAAACGCCCGTCTTTCTTCAAAATCACCCTCACGCAAAGCAGAACCATGCAAGAGATTAGGATAAGGATAGCTGCCAGAATGACATTAAACATTTTACTCTACTTTTGTGGAGGCAAAGATAGACGTTCACGCAGAGTGAAAATCTCGCCTCTTTCTTTATTCCCATTTTTTGTCATTCCGTGCGTTTGCCACTTATACATAGCCATCTAATCACCAATAGATATTAAAAACATGAAGACAATTCTGGATTTGCAACCAAACATCGTGTGGAAATACTTCCACGAAATCACGCAAGTGCCCCGCCCCTCGAAGAAGGAGGGGAAGATCATTCGCTATTTAGAGCAATTCGCCGCCGACCATCACCTCCCGATCAAAAAGGATGCGGCTGGCAACATCTTGATCTCGAAGCCTGCCACGAAAGGCTACGAGCAGCTACCGACCGTCGTGCT
>MIQB01000342.1 GCA_002890585.1 Tannerella sp. oral taxon 808 | reverse complement strand
CGTCTGCCTGACCGTCGTCCGCCGCACGGACGACACCTACACCGTCACCGCCGTGCGCGAGACACTGGAGCGCTCCAACCTCGGACTGCTCAACGTGGGCGACCGTGTGAACGTGGAGCGCAGTATGCTGATGAACGGCCGCTTGGACGGCCACATCGTCCAGGGCCACGTCGACCAGACGGCCGTCTGCACCGACGTGCGCGAGGCCGACGGCAGCTGGTATTACACCTTTAGCTACACCGCTGACCCGGAGATGGCTCGCCAAGGCTATATGACCGTCGAGAAAGGATCGGTCTGCGTCAACGGCGTCAGCCTCACCGTCTGCAACTCCCGCGCGGACGGCTTCGAGGTGGCCATCATCCCCTACACCCACGACCTGACGAACTTCAACGCCATCGTCAAAGGCACGGTGGTCAATCTGGAGTTCGACATCATCGGGAAATACATCAGCCGATTGATGACGTTCAAGTAAGGCGCCGAACGCGCGCCGAAAAAAAAGGGCCGAGTACATGCAAATAGCGCATGTGCCCGGCCTTTTTTTG
>MIQB01000341.1 GCA_002890585.1 Tannerella sp. oral taxon 808 | reverse complement strand
GAAAAAGAAATTGTTTTACTCAGGAATCGCGGCACTGATGCTGGGATTCGTAGCATGTAACCAAGGCGCTAAGAACGCTGAGGACGCTGAAAATGCAGATAGTACTGAGATGGTAGCCGAGCAACCGGTTGAAGCTCCGGCTCCCGCATTTGACAAAACGGGGCGCTTACGCCGGCACACTGCCTTGCGCAGATTGCAGTGGTTTGGAGACGACCGTGGAACTGATGGGCGATATGACGTACAAAGCGACGCAGGACGCCAAGGGCAAGAAGGATGGCCACAGCGAGGCTGCAGGCACTTTCACTTGGGACGCTTCGAGCGGTATCATCACCTTGGAAGGTGCCGATGCGCTCAGCTTCCGCAAGCTGTTGGTTGAGGGCGATAATGTGGTAGTCGTAGGCGACGATGGCGCCAAGGCTGCTGAGAACGCTGACAAGTACGTCTTGACCAAAAAGTAAGAGAGAAGAGAGATCTTAGCTTTCAACGATAACATTTTGAGAGCGTGCGGGCCGCGATGGTCTGCACGCTTTTTTTTTGCGTGGGG
>MIQB01000340.1 GCA_002890585.1 Tannerella sp. oral taxon 808 | reverse complement strand
GTCAGGAATTCCACACCCTCCTCCTTGGCGTGTTTCACCTCTTCGATGCGCGCGGGCATTTCTTCCTCGCTGCGGCGATAGACGATCATGGCGCGGGCAGCGCCGAGGCGACGCGCCGTGCGGACGGAGTCCATCGCTGTGTTGCCGCCACCGATCACAGCTACGTGCTTGCCGCGGAATACGGGCGTGTCAGAGTCTGTCGAGGCGGCATGCATGAGGTTTACACGCGTCAAGTATTCGTTGGACGACATGACGCCGATCAGGTTCTCTCCGGGGATGTTCATGAAGTTGGGCAGGCCCGCGCCGCTGGCTACGAAGATGCCGCGGAAGCCGTCGGCATGCAGGTCGTCGTAGCTGATCGTCTTGCCTACGATGCAGTTGGTGATGAACTGCACGCCCATCTTCCGCAGCCCATCGATCTCCACCTCTACGATGCGGTTGGGGAGGCGGAACTCGGGGATGCCGTATTTCAACACGCCGCCGATCTCGTGGAGGGCCTCGAAGACGGTCACGTCGTAACCGCGCTTGGCCATGTCGCCAGCGAAGGAGAGT
>MIQB01000339.1 GCA_002890585.1 Tannerella sp. oral taxon 808 | reverse complement strand
CGTCGGAGGCGTAGATGCGTGAAGCCTCGATCGCTTCGTTGGCCGTAGGCTCTATGACCTTGAACTTGCCCCATACGGCATGTGCTCTATAGGCCGCCTCTGTGCCCCTCGGCACTTTCAGCGTGATGCGATTCTGAGAACCGGAGAAGGCATTTGCCGGAACGTCAATCGGCGTCGCCCAATGGACCGTGATCGTTTTCAGCTTGTCGCAATCTTCGATAAGGTTGTCGCCCATTGAGGTTACACTGGAGGGAATGTCAAGCACCTGCAGGTTGCCGCAGAGGTCAAAAGCCGCACGGCCGATTTTCGTCACGCCGTGAGGGATGTTGACGCGCTCCAAATGATCGCAGCCAGCAAAGGCTCCATCTCCGATCACTCGTAATCCGTTGCCGGTTACCTCGACGCTCGTCATCCATGAGCATTCGCGAAAGGCTTCATTCCCGATTCGATGTACGCTGCTCGGTATCGTCACGCGCTTCAGCCCTTTGCAGCCATAAAAAGCGTAATCCCCGATCTCAGTAACGATGTAAGGGATATCCACAAATCCTAAGGCCTTCC
>MIQB01000338.1 GCA_002890585.1 Tannerella sp. oral taxon 808 | reverse complement strand
GACGCCTCGACTGAATCGGCCAAAGCGCGCAAGCGTGCGGCGGTGGCTGGCGATGTGGCGTTGACGGTGGTGCTCGACGGCAAGTCGCACGACGTGCCGATGGCGGGGGATGCCAAGGTGCTCGACAGCGCGCTGAACGCTGGGCTGGACTTGCCTTATGCGTGCAAGGGCGGCGTGTGCTGCACGTGCCGCGCCAAGGTGCTGGAAGGGCGCGTGGAGATGGAGAAGAACTTCACGCTGGAAGACTGGGAGATCCAGCAAGGCTTTGTGCTGACGTGCCAGGCGCGGCCGCTCACGCAGCGTGTTGTCGTGAGCTATGACGAGCGCTGATGGTTGCTGAGCTTCAGCCCTTCTTGTCGCCTGGGCTGCCGAGCCCGTTCTCCAGCATCTCGATCACCATCTCGGCATAGCCTTCGTACGACAGTGGGCCATCGGGTTTGAGCCAGGTGAACGTCCAGTTCATCATGCCGAACAGCATCATCGTGATGGGGGTGCGGTTAGCCTCGTCCACCTTGTCGGGGTAGGCCGCGCCGAGCTGCCGGCCCACAGCGGCCACCACGTCCCGCTCG
>MIQB01000337.1 GCA_002890585.1 Tannerella sp. oral taxon 808 | reverse complement strand
CCATCAGGTTTTGCGGCCTCTGGATGCGGGCGAGGCGATCGGACCAGGACGGTGGGGCGACCGAGCCTTTGACGATCAGGCTCTCGATGCGAGCCTCGTAGCCCTCATTGGACACGCCTTGCGAGGCCATCCTGTCGATGTCGGCCAGATAGAGTTCCGGTGTCCCCGCAATCGGCTTATCGACCAGAATGCCGGTCATGATCGCCTTGGGATGGAAACATTTGACCAGCTTGGTGCAGTCCAGGTCCCGCGATCCGTCGACATAGGCCTGCAATACGGCGCTCGGGGAAGTGTTTTGCACGGTTGCTCCAATCATGTTGGCGATGGCCATCGCAGGGCATCGACGGGTGTCGTGTTCCCTTGAGCGAGAGCCCGGATTGAGCCGGCATCATGCCGTTGCCGTTCACACTGCGCATCGACATGCCGTCGGCCTCGGGGCCGATCTCTCCGCCTCAATGGACTGTCTGTGATCGAACAATATGTCCGGTTCTTTGGAGACAAAAGCCGTGACGGCTTATACATATTGTTCTACCAAAGCGAACGATGGCTGATCTGCGCAACATCAATCTC
>MIQB01000336.1 GCA_002890585.1 Tannerella sp. oral taxon 808 | reverse complement strand
ATCCTTTATTACGGCACTTTGGGTTTCGATCCGTTCGTCTATGGCGGAGAGTAACGCCGCAATCTTACGTTGCTCCGGGAGGGAGGGGAGGTGGAGAGGGAGATTGAAGAAGTCTTTATCCTTAATGTTCATTCGATCACTCCTTGCTCCAAAATTTGCCACCTCGTTCATATAGCCATGCCATGAAGTGGACTTAAACAGATACTCCAAGAACTCATTAATCACACTTCGACCTATAATGCGGAATACTGTATATAAAGGAGAAACTAACCCAAGTCCCGTGTTTTTATTGAGATTCATAGCTCCGACTGGAGCTGTTTTTGATAGTCTGGGATTGTAGACGAAGTCATATTGTTTCACGATGTAATACCCTGATAAGTTGTTGCCATTGGCAATCTCCTTATCGAAAAATTCTGTCTGCTCTACGATACCATCTTGTGCAGAATTAGTATAAACTCGATCAATCAAATCGTCTGTATTCTTAGCATGCTGTTTCTCCGCCACCTCTCCCAGCTTCACCTCCTTCCACTCATCCGTAAACTCGGGGAATCGCAAAGGGGGATACTTGAGG
>MIQB01000335.1 GCA_002890585.1 Tannerella sp. oral taxon 808 | reverse complement strand
ACGAACTTCAAGAAGAACAAGGCTACGGATAACGTGTTTATCTCGTTGGCTGGCGGCGCGAACGTCCTGTTTGGCGACCTAAACGGCAACGCCGATCTGATGGATCGCGTAGCCCCCTCGGGCGCTATCTCCGTGGGCAAGTGGTACAACCCGTACCTCGCATTCCGTCTGCAAGTGAACGGTGGTAAGATGAAGAACTACAGCTACGTCACAAGTTACAAGAGCGACAACGCTCAGGACTTCTGGTGGATCAATCCTCACATTGACTTGATGTGGGATATGACCAACTTCTTTGCCCCGTACAAAGAGTCCAAAGTGTTCCGTTTCATTCCCTTTGTAGGTCTCGGTTATGCATTGCGTCCGGGCTACACGGATGAAAACACCCACGTAAGTTTCCCCAGAGCTGAGTCCGCTTCTCTCAATGGTGGTGCTCAGTTCATGTTCCGCCTCTCCAAACGCGTAGACCTCTTCTTGGAAGGACAGTACACGCTGCTGGGTGAGCACTGGAACTGGGATTCGCATCCGCGGCCTCGTTACGATCGCGCTGTGCAAGCCATGCTTGGTTTGAACTTCAA
>MIQB01000334.1 GCA_002890585.1 Tannerella sp. oral taxon 808 | reverse complement strand
GGGCATCTCGTATGGAGGAAGTAATGACTATATTATCAACACATTACGGGGTAAACAGGAATTAACGAATGCCCGAATATGGGTATCGGTCATCCCGTCCATTCCGCCTATCTGGCGGGGAACAGCAGCTGTATAAACATCTACTTTCATGTCCCTTTTACTTCGCTTATTCTTTTCGTCAAAAGCAAAAGTAGAGCAATCCCTGAAAAGCAAATACAAAAGGTGAATTTTTTCTTTTCCCATAGTTGTAGTGGCTGCTCTGCAAACGGAAAGTCAGTAGACGCCCCATCTAAAGAAGCGATCTGTTTCTCGGCACCATTCGGGGAAAGGCATAACCCAAAAGGGTTCTACCCCGTAAGGTAAAAACACCTCCACAGGCAGATGCCTTCCGAGATTGCGGCATTATGCACAGCATGCAGCATGCTTTACACCCAAAGGGTGAAACCTATGCAGCGACATCCCGGCATCTGTACAAGGCATAGCACACAGGGCATAGCGATATTCATCCTGATTTGCCTTCATCCCGGTGCAGTATTCAAACCCCTTCTGGGTGCACGGGCACGTCCCCCCCCCCC
>MIQB01000333.1 GCA_002890585.1 Tannerella sp. oral taxon 808 | reverse complement strand
TCCAATTCGAGATTGAGGCTGAGCACTTCCGTGCTTCTTCCTTTCACACGCTCCTTCTTGCTGTCCCATTGAGAACGAAGGATGGCAATACCGGTAGAGCCAAGCGAAAGTCGCTCGTTGTTGAGATAGATCCTCAGCATGACGGGCACCTTCCCGTCTTTGTTCACGTAGTTGCTTCTGAGATAGAAAGCGGTTCTGAATATGGTCTTCATACACATGACTGTTTTTGGCTGCAGCCATGACCTTCAGAAAAGAAGTGTAGCCAAGGCACCTACCGATTGTAGCCGGATGCAGATGTTTTGGTGCGAACTTCTTCCCTTCGATCACGCTTGCAAAGTTCTACATAGATGACTGAACAACAGCTGTATATGAGTGCTCCCGACGTACTCTCTACGGGCTCCCGGCTACAATTTTCATTTGGCCGAAAAAGTTGTAGCCAGATTGTAGCTGTTGGGGAGCATTTTGGGCGTTTCGGCCGCTTCAATACGTGCTCTGAAATGATGAGTAGGTACAAAAGAAAAGTGCCATAACTCATTCAAGTTATGGCACTTACGTTTTTCCTAAAGGGTCTCTGAATG
>MIQB01000332.1 GCA_002890585.1 Tannerella sp. oral taxon 808 | reverse complement strand
TCTGTAGTGCGCAAATCCTCCCGGTCGTCTGCCACTTTGATTAGGATACTTCCATCGGGCGCATGGGGGCTGTCGACTATGCTTGCATCTACGATCGCACCTTGATCAATGCGGCTAATCCCCTGCTTCTTGAACTGCTTATTCAGTTCTTTAAGGAGTTTGTCCATAACCCCTAAACGCGTGAGCTCTAAGCGGAAGCGGCTGATGGTGCTGTGATCCGGAGCGGCCACACCCATATCCAAATTGAGGAATTCGCTGAAGAGGATGGAGTCATTGATACGCTCCTCAACCTCATAATCACTTAAACCATACCAAGTTTGAAGGAGTAAGATTTTGAACATCATCAAGGCGTCATAGGCGGGGTTGCCTACGGCATTTTGGGTCTTGGTGTACTTCTTATTCAGCAGTGTCCGAATCCCTCTCCAGTCAACGCATTTATTGATTTGGCGAAGGAATGAGTGTTTCATGCGGTTACGACGCACTTGGGTGTAGACTTGCAGGAAACTGGGGGCGGGGGTGGTAGACTTTGTAGACATACTTGCTTGACTATTGGGTTTGAACTACATAAAGTTAAGAACATTCG
>MIQB01000331.1 GCA_002890585.1 Tannerella sp. oral taxon 808 | reverse complement strand
AAAAATGAAGGCTTTGGGGCAATGTACCGGCATATCTTTTATCGATTCTACTCCCATCCGAAGCTGCCATATCAAAAGAGAAAAGCAGCATAAAACCTTCAAGGAATTTGCCCGGAAAGGGAAAAGCACGCTTGGGTGGTTCTATGGATTCAAACTCCACTTGATTATTAATGACAAGGGAGAACTGCTCAGGTTTTCTTCTGATTCCGGGCAATGTAGACGACAGAACCCCCTTGAAACACATGGACTTCCACAAACGGATCTTCGGGAAGCTCTTCGGAGACAGGGGCTATATCTCGAAAGACCTCTTCGAACAGCTCTTCATTGACGGAGTCCACCTCATCACGCGTCTGAAAAAGGGTATGAAGAATGCCTTGATGCTTCAACATGACAAGATTATGCTCCGGAAAAGATCTCTGATCGAGACTGTTAATGATCAACTCAAGAATATTTGTCAAGTAGAGCATACCCGCCATCGATGCTTCCCAAACTTCATCATCAATCTGTTATCGGCTTTGGCTGCTTTCTCCTTTTTCGACAAAAAGCCCTCCATCAACACCGCCGAGGAGTTTGTACATCCCTCTTTC
>MIQB01000330.1 GCA_002890585.1 Tannerella sp. oral taxon 808 | reverse complement strand
GTCGACCGTTGGCTTTGAGGTAGGGAATCTTCCCCGCTGAGACCCAATTGTAGACCGTCTTCTGCTCCACCTTCAGGAGTTTGGAGACGTCGATGATGTCCAAGTATTCGGGCTTCAGCGGTGGTCGGACGGTGGTGTCCACCGTCTGTTCGCGCAAGACCAGCAGGCGGTCGAGCTTCCCCTCCATCCGCGCCAAACTGTCCAGCAGCTGCTTTTGCCAAGCCTCAAAAGATTCTTCTACGTACGACATCGCTCTCCCTTTTGATAGTTACCCGCAGTGTCCTGCGACAAGATGCCTTGCTCCCTCATGTAGGCGATGTATCGCTTGGCCGTGCGATCCTTGATCTCCATCTCCTGAATGAGCATCTCGCTCAGGTTTTTGTAAGACAGTTTGGCGGTATGAAGGAAGATCTCTTTGACCACGGCAATCAATTCGTCGGCCTTTCGTCGCTCTTTGTCCTCCTTCGATTTCTCGCCGCGGTAAACGTGCATGTCTTGCTGCTTATCCCACCCGAAAAGCATGATCGGGACGTCGAGCGGACTGCCGTCGCGCACCTTCAGCGCCTTCACGACCGAGTATTCGGGATCGTC
>MIQB01000329.1 GCA_002890585.1 Tannerella sp. oral taxon 808 | reverse complement strand
GCCTCCGAGCCGTCGATTCCTCGCTGTAGCCCGTGGTGGCTCATGGCTTTGGCGTATCAGCCTTGGTAGGATTTGAGCTTCCCGCGGGTCATGATGTCGTCGGCACATAAGCGAGGTATGTCGGCCGACTTCTTGCGATAATGCCTCTTGACTTGATCCTCTTTTTTTCGGCGTGTGCGTGCCTCCCGGACAATGGGGACGAGGGTGGCGTGGATATGTGGCGTTTTCTCATCCATGTGCAGGTGAGCCGAGACGATGTTTTCCCGCCCGAAGGTGTCGAAGAGGTATTGGAGGCTGTCGGTGCACCAGGCGTCGAGTTGCCCATTGGCTTCGATGCGTGCCATATCCTCGGGCGATCCCGAGAGGTTGATACGGATGGCCCGCACCTGATTGCTGCCGATTTTTCGTTTCAGTCCGGCATGCTCCAAGCGATGTTTGATGGCGGCCGTGCGATCTTTCACTCCCTCGGGGTATTCGATGAGTGTCCGATTGAGGTGCGTGCGACTTTCGTCGGCATTCTTTGGGTGCGACGTCCGCTCGATGTGTGCGGTCATGGCGCTGTCCGAGCCGCGTGCTTTTTCCATGTGAAAAA
>MIQB01000328.1 GCA_002890585.1 Tannerella sp. oral taxon 808 | reverse complement strand
ATTCGTCTTCGTTCTTGACGCGGGACATGTCTGGCGGCACATCGGTTGGATGGCCGCCATGTTAACCGCAACCGGACGGGTTGCGGCGCATCGTTGCCGATCCGTTATGCCGTCTCGTGCACGGCCAGGAAATCCAGCACCAGCCCGATAAACGCGTCCGGCGCCTCCACGTTGGCAAGGTGCACGGTGTCCAGCATGCGCAGTTGTGCGCCCGGAATGGCGGCGGCGATCTCCTCGCCGTGCCGCGCAGACGTCACCGTATCGTGCTGGCCCGCAATGACCAGCGTGGGATGCGGGATGAGCGCGATCGTGCGACGCAGGTCTGAATCCCGCACCGCAGTCCAGCCGCCGATGATGCCCGCGCGCGGCATCGAGGTTGCCGTCATGGCGGTCATGCACGAAGAAAAGGTAGTCAATGCGCTCGGCGTCTGCCGGCAGTTCTGGCGTCGCCTCAAGCGGATACCCGGCGGCATGCCACGCGGCAACGCCACCTTCGAGTCGCCGCACGGAAGCCGCCCCCTGCTCCAGCAAGTCCACCGCCGCGAGTGCGCTGACGGCAGCGTCATCGTCCACCAGCACGACCTGTGCGCCGC
>MIQB01000327.1 GCA_002890585.1 Tannerella sp. oral taxon 808 | reverse complement strand
CATGGTGACACTCTGCGACATGAAGCCGCCGGACATGCCCATCGGGTCGTTCTCCCAATCCTCCACAAGGCGATTGACGGTGAGCGGTGCGAGCATCGTCACGTTGTGCTCCCGGAGCCAATCGACCATCTCGTCGCCCAAGCGGCCGTGCGCCATATTGATCACCATCGCGGGGTTGATGGCGTTGAGGTAGTCGAACCATTTCTCGCGGGCGTAGATGGGGTATACGTTCATGCCCTCTTTCTGCAACCCTTCGATCAGGCCGGCGGGGTCAGCCATCTGCCCGGTGACGACGATCTTATGCCCGCCTTCGTGCCAGAGGTTTTGCTTCTTGAGCCAAGCCTCATACTCGGCTACGGAGTGGAACTCGAGGTCGTCGTCGCGGTCGTTGCCGCTGGGGTTGGGGTGGTAGATGATGTCCTCGGCGCGCTCCACGGCCGGCTCAGGTTCGCTGATGAAGAAGCGTTTGCCGTCGATCACCTTGCGGACGTAGTTGAGCAGGCTGCGATAGTTCTTCTTGCTGCCGCCATTGAGGTAGGTCTTGATGGAGTCGCGCACGACGGAGTCGAGGTTGCAGATGTTGTTGTCCGGGTTCGTG
>MIQB01000326.1 GCA_002890585.1 Tannerella sp. oral taxon 808 | reverse complement strand
CAATCGTGCTTCTTGCCCATCATCTCGCTGGCATCGCTCGGTTCGCCGCGCGCCTCCAGATATTTGGGCGAGGCGACCAGCACGCGCTCGCATTCCATGATGCCGCGCATCCTCAGCGAGGAATCCTCGATCACACCCAGCCGGAAGGCTACATCGATGCCTTCCTTGAGGATGTCGACATTGTGATCGGAGAGCCGCAGGCGCACTTCGATGTCGGGATATTTGTCGTGGAAATCCGGAATGCCGGAGGCGATCAGTCGGCGCCCGAGGCCGAGCGGCGCGGTGACGCGGATGGTGCCGCGCGGCTGGCCGGACAGCGCCGAAACCGCCGCCTCGGCCTCGGTGATGGCGTCCAGAACCTGCTTGGCACCGCTATAGAACACCGTGCCGTGCTCGGTCGGCATCAACTGTCTCGTCGTGCGGTTGAACAGCCGCACGCCGAGGTGTTTTTCCAGTTCCTTGATGCGGTTCGAGGCGACGGCCGGCGAAATGCGCATATCGCGACCCGCCGCCGACAGGTTGCCCAATTCGACGACGCGGACGAAGACGGCGATGTTATCGAGATAAGCCATTGTGTCGGCGTCCCCCTCTGCGCCTGATTT
>MIQB01000325.1 GCA_002890585.1 Tannerella sp. oral taxon 808 | reverse complement strand
TCCATGATCGTAGGGTGCAGTCCGATGGGGAGCGCCTTCCAGCGGCCCACGTAGGGCTCGTTCTCTGGCAGCAGCATGGCCAGCTTGGGGAACTCGAAGGTGAGCGTCATCTTGGCGCGGATGATGCCCTCGGGGTTGTTGCTCAGGTTGTCTTCGCCGAAGAGGCCGGAGGGCATATCGATGGCCACGACGGTGGCGTCGGACTGGTTGATGTAGCCCACCACGGCGGCGTATCCGCCCGTAAGCGGTCGGTTGAGGCCCGATCCGAAGAGGCCGTCGATCACCACGTCGTGTTCGGTGAGCGCGGGCGGCTCAAAGTCGTCGATCACCTCGTAGAGGCGCACCTTCTCGTCGGCCAGGATGCGTTGCTTGTTCTCCTCACAGTCGGGCGAGAGGCGTTGGCCGGGGTTGAAGAGGTAGACCTCTGTGCGATACGACTCCTCGGCCAGTAGCCGCGCCACAGCCAACGCGTCGGCGCCGTTGTTGCCTTGCCCCGC
>MIQB01000324.1 GCA_002890585.1 Tannerella sp. oral taxon 808 | reverse complement strand
TTCGAGGGCGCGCCGCGAGATGCGCGCATCATTGTGGTCGGTGTCTGCATGGAGAGCGACCGTTCCGAACCGCTGCTTGGCATCATGAAGGAGCTGTCGGTTCAATATGTCTACGCCTACACACCGGAAGAATTCGCAGCCGCGTTGCGGCTAATTGCGGAAGGCCAGTTCGACGCGTCGTCGATGGTGACGGCGACCACGGATATCGACGGCGTCGCACAGGCCTTCGCCGATCTCGCGAATCCGGGACGCCACACCAAGATTATCATCCGGCCTTCAGCGTAAGATCCCCCGAATCTGTCACGACGACCGCCCGGAAGGCAGGGCACCAACATGGCGCGTTGACCCCATGCGGATATCGGTTTCCTCGCGGCCGTAGGGAAAATCGGTAGCTAAAGTCAGATGGACGAGATTGCCTACTCTCCAAGCGACCGGCGAGGCGGATGAAAATCGGGCCGCTCGCTTGAGGGTAATGCCGACCACTGTCGGACTTGAGAACTTATGACGGCATTCCAGAATCGCGTCAGTTGGATTCGAAACTCTCAACGCCGTTCGCTATTGCGCAAAATGCAGCTTTATCTACTGCTCTGACAGCTCGGCGCTTATCGTC
>MIQB01000323.1 GCA_002890585.1 Tannerella sp. oral taxon 808 | reverse complement strand
CCGGACGATCGATACCGATGTCCTTGGCCGTGCGGAAATCACAAATCTCCCCATAGAAGGCCGAGAGCTCTGGCAGCTTGATGAACGTCCTGAAGCGTTCCTTCCGGATGATCTCGTTGGTGACGGAGAACTCGTAATCGCCGGACTTCTTAGCGAAGACGGCCGCCCACGCGTCAAAGGATCCGATGCCTTGCTTCTCCAGGGCGCGCGGACGGAGGTACTTGAAGAGCAGATATAGCTCCGTCAGGCTGTTGCTGATGGTGGTGCCAGAAAGGAAGGTCGCCCCAAGATCTTTGCCCGTCCGCTCCTGAATGGTGCGGATGGCGAATAGCAAGTTGAGGGCCCGCTGCGATCCGTTCGGATTACCGAGGCCCGACACACGGTCGTGACGGGTGTTAAACATCAGGTTCTTGAACTGATGGCTCTCGTCGACAAACAGGTGATCGATCCCCATCATTTTGAAGTCCACGACGTCGTCCTTGCGCTCGGCAATGGTGTCCCGGATGTCCTTCAGTTTGGTCGTGAGCGTCAGTTTACGTTGCTCTAACCCTTTGAGCGCAGACCGGGAAATCTCCCGTCCCTGCTTCCTTAACACGTCGAGGTTTTCCTGCA
>MIQB01000322.1 GCA_002890585.1 Tannerella sp. oral taxon 808 | reverse complement strand
GCGGATGGCGTCGCTCTGCAACAGTCGCAGCGCAACAGCCTCAATGCGATCGGGCGGAACCACGTTGGCAAACTCGTTTTCGAGGATCTGTTCGAGTGTGTAATACGGCGAAAAATGCAGCCCTGCGAAGAGGACTTCCGTAGCGATATACCCGGCTTCGAGAACAGGATAGCCTTGCCGAAAGGCATCCTCATAGGCCTGCGCCGCGGCGTCCGATCGGGCACGGATAAACGCCTCGTCGGCCAGCCGTTCGGGGTGATAATCTTTCAAATAGGACGCTAATCGCAGTCGGTAATAGGAGAACTCCTTCTTGTTTGTTGTTTTCATATCGTGTTTCTGTTTTTGATGTGACTTGGCTATTGTATCAGATCCCCATCGCAGAGTTGAACTTGCCGAGCTTCTCGGACAGTTGCTCCATGTCGTGTTCGATCTTCTTGTTCGTGATGCGGGCGTAGATCTGCGTCGTGCGGATGTTCGTATGCCCCAACATCTTGGATACGGATTCGATGGGGACGCCCTTGCTTAGCGACATGGTGGCAAAGGTGTGGCGGGCAAGATGGAAGGTCAGCTTCTTCTTGATCCCGCAGAGGTCGGCGATCTCCTTGAGG
This sequence comes from Tannerella sp. oral taxon 808, assembly GCA_002890585.1. GTDB lineage: Bacteria > Bacteroidota > Bacteroidia > Bacteroidales > Tannerellaceae > Tannerella. The sequence continues at coordinate 5 of MIQB01000322.1, read as the reverse complement.
TACGA
>MIQB01000321.1 GCA_002890585.1 Tannerella sp. oral taxon 808 | reverse complement strand
GGGGTGACTTCCTGGATAGTGCCGCCGGTGGGGAGCTCGCGGCAGGTGATGAAATACTGCGCCTTCTTCATCACCACGCCGATGCGCCGGAGGCTGTCGGAGGTGAGGCTGCCGTAGCGACGGGAGGCGACGATCATGCGGGCGGACTTGACGCCGATGCCGGGCACTCGGACGATGAGGGTGTAGTCGGCGCGGTTGATGTCGACCGGGAAACACTCCGGGTGACGCAGCGCCCAGGCGAGCTTCGGGTCGATCTCGAGGTCGAGGTTGGGGGTGGCGCTGTCTACGATCTCGTCGGCGCCAAAGCCGTAGAAGCGCATCAGCCAGTCGGCCTGATAGAGGCGATTCTCGCGGATGAGGGGCACGCGGCCGACGGCGGCGGGCAGGCGTGTGTCGTAGGTGTTGACAGGCACGTAGCCCGAATAATAGACGCGCTTCATGCTCGGCCGACGGTAGAGGGCGGAGGAGACGCGGAGGATGTCGTGGTCGGTCTCGGGCGTGGCGCCGACGATGATCTGTGTGCTCTGTCCGGCGGGCACGAAGCGCGGCGCGTGGCGAAACTTGCGGCGGTCTTCCTGGTTTTGCAGCACGCCCTGGCGGATGTAGCGCATGGGGGCG
>MIQB01000320.1 GCA_002890585.1 Tannerella sp. oral taxon 808 | reverse complement strand
TGGGCAATGGCGCTGGCTATGGCATCATCCTCATCATTGTGGCCTTCGTGCGCGAGCTGTTCGGGTCGGGCACAGTGTTCGGATTCACCGTCATACCGAAGGCATTCTACGATGCCGGCTACGTCAACAACGGCCTCATGATCATGCCGCCGATGGCGCTCATCCTCTGCGCCATCATCGTCTGGATCCACCGCACGCGCAACAAGGATTTGCAGGAGAAGTAACACGTCTGACGAAATAGAAAGGAGTAAACAATCATGGATAACCTATTAAGCACATTCATCCGGTCGATCTTCGTCGACAACATGATTTTCGCCTACTACTTAGGCATGTGTTCCTACCTCGCCGTGTCGAAAAACGTCAAGACGGCGCTCGGGCTCGGCGTGGCTGTCACCTTCGTCCTGGTCTGCACCCTGCCGATCAACTACCTGCTCGAGAATTACGTCCTCAAGGAGGGCGCACTCGCTTGGCTTGGCGATGGCTTCAAGGATGTCAACCTCAGCTTCCTGGCCTTCATCCTCTTCATCGCCGTCATCGCCTCGTTCGTGCAATTGGTGGAGATGGTGGTGGAGAAATACGCCCCCGCGCTCTACTCGTCACTCGGCATCTTCCTGCCGCTCAT
>MIQB01000319.1 GCA_002890585.1 Tannerella sp. oral taxon 808 | reverse complement strand
TGCACATGATGACCGTCTTGCCGCCCCCCACCTCGTGATCGCAGATTCCCCCGCCGTTGGTTTTAAGCATCCACACAGCGTCCTTTTGGCTCGGATAGAGGTCGGGAAAGCTTAGCCCCTTCAAATCCAGTCCCGGGAAGGTCTGATGCGACCCATCAAAATCGGGACGAACAAAGCAGTTGAATAGCCGATTGTAGCGGTCGGCCAGCTGCTGTTTGAACGTCTCCGGCGTGCGCCCAAGCCAGCCAATGAATGCCTGCCGGATCTCCTCGATTTTAGTGTCTGCCATTTGGATGGCGCGACCGTCGCGTACCTTGATCGTCGCCTTCTCACTCGTCTTGGGGTCAGTGATCTCCTTGCTTTTGGTGATGTCGGGAACCGTGTTATGGAGTGCGTGCTTGAGCAGATGGAGGCCGTCGTATCGCTTGAACTCGCCTTGCACGGCGTAAGTATGCCAGATGGCTTGATTCTTCCGATCGCAGGAGAGGATATACTCGTCCATGTCGGGGAGGTAGGACACGCCAACGTCCGTGCCGAACAGCTCGGAGGCGAAACGGGCGTAGACCTTAGCCGGGATCCAGCGCTCACCGAGATTGAAGTCCAAGTCGGCAAAGGGGATGGG
>MIQB01000318.1 GCA_002890585.1 Tannerella sp. oral taxon 808 | reverse complement strand
ATCTTACGCAGCTTCTTCCTCTGATGGCTTCGTGGGAGATCAATAAAGGCGTGGGGCGGACGGTGGAGTTCAAGGGGCTGAAGGCACAGTACCTCTTCCTCTTTGCCGGTGGACTGCTGGCGACATTCCTCCTTGTCGTCATCTGCTACATGTGCGGCATGGATCAGTACCTCTGTCTCGGCCTCGGCGCAACGGGTGCCACGCTTGTGGTGTGGCAAACGTTCGCGCTGAACCGCCGATTCGGTCGCTATGGTCTGATGAAACGCGCCGCCGTCCGCATGCACCCACGCTACCTCCTGAACCGCCGCTCCGTCCGCCACATTCTTCATTGCCTGAAATCGACACACCGAGGAGACGGGCCATACCCGAAAGACACAAGCAAGCCCCAATGAGAAACACAAGCAAGGTCACCACCTTAGAATCCAAGTTCCCGCTGCTGGCTGTCGAGCAAGGGTGCATCGTCTCGAAAGACGCCGACATCACCGTCGCCTTCCGCGTCGAGCTGCCCGAACTCTTCACCGTCACCTCGGCCGAATACGAGGCGATGCATGCCGCGTGGCACAAGGCCGTCAAGGTGCTGCCCGACTTCACCATCGTGCACAAACAGGATTGGTTCGTCAAGGAGC
>MIQB01000317.1 GCA_002890585.1 Tannerella sp. oral taxon 808 | reverse complement strand
GGCGGTGGCCTTGCCGTTCTCCCGGACTACCAGGTTGCCGAAGACGTCACCGCGGGACGCTTGTTGCGGGTTCTACCCGAATGGGCGCTGCCCGATGGCGGCATCTATGCGGTCTTTCCGCAGAAGCGTCACAGATCCCGCAAGGTGGATCTGTTTCTAGATGTGATGAGAAGTAAGATTCGGTATCTGAATAACGAAAACTAGGTCCATGCGGGTTTTCTTGAGTGCCGAATTTTACGCCGAACCGCGCATGATCAGCTTGGCTTCCAGCCGCTTGATCTCCGGTTTGGCGGCCTGCGTTTCCGGGCCGCCGGCAATGCGCGTGAACAGCATGTCGACGCCAGTTGCGGCGATGCCCTGATAATCCTGCGCCACCGTCGTCAGCGGCGGGCAAGTGAAGCGGCTTAACGGGTGGTCGTCATGGCCGGCAACGCGCAACTCGCAGCCGTCATCCCGTCCCACCGGCAGCTTGCGCTCGAAGGCAGCGGCTATCACCCCGAAGGCAAGGCGGTCATTGGCGCAGAGTACGGTCCGGGTCGGAAAGCTGCCGCCGTCCAGGATGCGGCCAGCTTCGCGGTAGCCGAGTTCCTCGAACTCCCAGCCCTTGGCCGAGGTCGGCAATACGATGGGCT
>MIQB01000316.1 GCA_002890585.1 Tannerella sp. oral taxon 808 | reverse complement strand
TCCTTTATGTTTATTCGGTCAGAGGACATTATGATTAAATCACAAGTGGAGGACACCACGTTCAAAAAGTCCTCCCGTTTTCAGATTATAGATTTTCACTACACCCAAATGAATCAAGCAAGAATCATTGTGGCCGGCATCGGGCCCGGATCGGCGGGCGACCTCACGTCGGCCGTCATCGATGCACTCCGACACTGCGACGCGGTCGTCGGATACCATTACTATTTCCCTTTCATCGAGGCTTATCTGCCTGAGGGCGCATTGCGTATCGATAGCGGTATGAAGCAGGAGCGACGCCGCGCCGAGGAGGCCTTCCGCGTGGCAGAGGAGGGACGCACCGTCTGCGTCATCAGCTCCGGCGACGCGGGGATTTACGGCATGGCCTCCCTCATCCTTGAGATGAAACACAAGCGTGACAGTCACGTGGAGGTGGAGGTGTTGCCCGGCATCAGCGCCTTTCAGAAGGCCGGCGCATTGCTCGGGGCACCGATGGGACACGACTTCTGCGTCATCTCCCTTTCCGACCTCATGACGCCGTGGGCACTCATCGAACGACGCATCATCGCCGCAGCGGAGGCCGACTTCATTACGGCTGTGTATAACCCGAAAAGCGACAGCCGATACTGGCAACTC
>MIQB01000315.1 GCA_002890585.1 Tannerella sp. oral taxon 808 | reverse complement strand
GGGCATCTCGTATGGAGGAAGTAATGACTATATTATCAACACATTACGGGGTAAACAGGAATTAACGAATGCCCGAATATGGGTATCGGTCATCCCGTCCATTCCGCCTATCTGGCGGGGAACAGCAGCTGTATAAACATCTACTTTCATGTCCCTTTTACTTCGCTTATTCTTTTCGTCAAAAGCAAAAGTAGAGCAATCCCTGAAAAGCAAATACAAAAGGTGAATTTTTTCTTTTCCCATAGTTGTAGTGGCTGCTCTGCAAACGGAAAGTCAGTAGACGCCCCATCTAAAGAAGCGATCTGTTTCTCGGCACCATTCGGGGAAAGGCATAACCCAAAAGGGTTCTACCCCGTAAGGTAAAAACACCTCCACAGGCAGATGCCTTCCGAGATTGCGGCATTATGCACAGCATGCAGCATGCTTTACACCCAAAGGGTGAAACCTATGCAGCGACATCCCGGCATCTGTACAAGGCATAGCACACAGGGCATAGCGATATTCATCCTGATTTGCCTTCATCCCGGTGCAGTATTCAAACCCCTTCTGGGTGCACGGGCACGTCCCCCCCCCCCTAAAGGGGGGACGTGCACCGTGACACATGAAGAGGGGTATGAGACTGCAGAGAAAAAGA
>MIQB01000314.1 GCA_002890585.1 Tannerella sp. oral taxon 808 | reverse complement strand
GGAGGTCATGTAATACGCCGGATACATGCCTGCGGCGAGGCCAGTGAGTAGGGCTATGAGCGCAGTCAATAGGATGAGCACGGGGTGGTGGAGGGGCGATGTGTCAGCCTCGACAAACGTGAGCCATCGGCTTTCGCTTAACGCCCAAACGATGCCCACAGCGACGACCCACGCGGCGAGGCAGACGGCGCAGGCCTCGATCAGGAGCGAGCGGCGGAGTGCGCCGTCGGTGCTACCTAAGACCTTCTGCGTGTTGATGCTCTTCATCCGCAGGGGCGTCATGGCGGTGCTGAAGTTGGTGTAGTTCACGGCGGCGATCAGGAGGATCAGCAGGGCAATGCCGAAGAGCAGACGCACAACATCGACGTTGCCGCTGCGGAAGATGCGCCCATCGCCGCTCTCGTTCATAAAGTAGATGTCGGTCAGGGGGACGAGCGTGATCTGCTCGCCGGGGCGGTCGATGTTGCTGAAGTCGAAGCGACGGTTGAAGTCGGCAGCCACGTCGGTGGCCGATGCGGCGTGGTCGAGGCGCAGGTAGCAGATGAAGTTGCTGGCGGAGAAGTTCCCCTTCAGACAGGCCTCGTCGATGGCGGTGTAGATCACATTGCGGAGCTGCGTGTTGCCGGGGAAGTCGCGGTA
>MIQB01000313.1 GCA_002890585.1 Tannerella sp. oral taxon 808 | reverse complement strand
ATGAGGGCAGATAATCTGTCAACCTGTTCCTTCAGTTGGGTTTCCAACTCCTGCTGGTTATCAGAAAAACCTGTAAGACGTAGGCGCACACCGGCTAAATAGGGGAGGTAGGCGAGTTTTAGATGAGCAGGCAGGTTGTCTTCCCAATCCGCTATTTTTTCGGCCAGAAACGATTCCCCGATACCGATGGTCTGTATTACTTTATGGATGATCTGCGGCAAATGGAAGTGCTCCTGCAGGTAGGGAAGCACGGTGTCTGTGACCATGCGTTTCATCTCAAACGGCACGCCGGGCATAGACACGATTACGGTTTCTTGCTCATGGAAAAGCATGCCTGGGGCGGTGCCCAGCACGTTCCGGATGGGCGTGCACGAAGCTGGCAGAAACGCCTGCTGACGGTTCACCTCCAACATAGGACGGTTGAAGCGTTTGAAAATGCTCTCTACATCCTCCAAAGACGGTTGATGCAGTTGCAGTTCGGAATTGAAATAGCGGGCCAGTGTGTGTTTGGTGAGGTCGTCTTTGGTTGGA
>MIQB01000312.1 GCA_002890585.1 Tannerella sp. oral taxon 808 | reverse complement strand
ACCATCGCGAAGTACAATCCAGGCGACGACTTCGACGGCAGTCCGGAGTACGACCAGCTCTACACCGAGCTGACCGGCGTCATCGTCGAGTTACTCGAAGCGGACGGCGTGAAGGTGCTCCCGTAGCCTTCGCCTCTTTCGCATCCCCTGTTTCATTCGGCCGTGGCATCGCGCTGCGGCCGTTTTTCTGACCCCGATACCTACACAATTCCGAGGATCTTTCCTCTACGGGTTTCCCTGCTTCCACTTTTTGTTTGCGGCTCGGAGCCGATGTCGGTTTCCTTTTCTTCGGGCGAAGGTCAGCAGACGATAAGGGTGACGTCAAGGCCAAACGCTTCAATGCGTTCGCCACCGATAAAATCTTCCTGCTTCACAGCGTATTTTATCGGTGTAGAGCCTTGCCTTTCCCCCCTCATCGTCTGCCCTTTGTTGCCCTCGAAACGAAACCGACATACTCCGAGCTTTGAACGCAAAAAAAATGTCAGCACGATGAAAACGGAAAGATCTTATCACCCCCAAAACAGATTTGAAACGAAACGACGCCTCCTCACATTACCGCATAAAATTGTTTGGATCGTCATCTGTATTGTGGCGTTGAAAGCCATAGGCACTTCGGAAGAATTGACCGCCATCTTGATGCTGTTT
>MIQB01000311.1 GCA_002890585.1 Tannerella sp. oral taxon 808 | reverse complement strand
GGTGCCGCACTCGGCAATGTCGGCGGACGGATCAAGGGTTTACTCATTAAGTAAGTGGCTTTTCATCAAAGAAAGGTTAGGCCACCATCTACTTCTAACTACGTCCAACTACTTGAACTACTTCTAACTACTTAATGTATCATGGAGTTCAGATCACTCACCAACATAGAGACCTCATTCAAGCAGATCCGGCTCTACGCCGCCGCTTTCGTTGTGTTGTGCATAGTCATTACAGGCATCGTCGTCTATTCGTCGTATGCCTTTGCCAACCGTCAGCGGGAGAAGATCTACGTCTTGGACAATGGCAAATCGCTCATCCTCGCCCTCAGTCAGGACGCCGCCGCCAATCGTCCCGTGGAGGCGCGCGAGCACGTCCGCCGCTTCCACGAACTCTTCTTCACCGTCGCACCCGACAAGGACGCCATCGAGAAGAACATGGAGCGCGCCTTCCTCTTGTGCGACAAAACGGCATACGACTACTACCGCGACCTGGCCGAGAAGGGCTACTTCAATCGCATCATCTCGGGCAACATCAACCAGCGTGTGGAGGTCGATTCGATCCGCTGCGACTTCGATCGCTACCCGTATGAGGTGACGACCTACGCCCGTCAGTTCATCGTCCGCCCGAGCAACGTGACGGAGCGCAACCTG
>MIQB01000310.1 GCA_002890585.1 Tannerella sp. oral taxon 808 | reverse complement strand
TGTCAAACGTCACCTCGAGACCGTATGGAACGACCATTCGGCCGTTGGGGATGGCGCGGCTCATGCCTTGATACAGGTCGCCGGTGGAGCGCATCTGCGTGCGCAACGTGTCGGTACTTGTGGCGAAGGTTGTGGTGATGAATCCGCAGCAAAGGACGGCGGATAGGAGGAGTTTTTTCATGGGAATCAGATGATGAATGAGGGATTACTTAGCTTGAACGAGGAAGAGTCGGTGACCGCTTTTGACGGTCACCTTGATCGTACGGAGCTTCTTCTGTAGAAGCTGACTGGCGCCCTGCATCACGCCGCGGGCGGCCTCGGCGATGAGTTGGTCTTTGGCCGACGAGGCGAAGGTGAAGCTCGTCCCAATTGTTCCACCGACGCCCGCGCCCACTTCTTTGAGGGCCGATACTTCCTCAGAGCCGGGGATGGATAAGCCTTCTTGCCCATCGAGGTCGAAGGCGGAGAGCTTGACGGCAAGGATACGGCCGGCGTGTTCCACGCTTGTGACGTGTAGCTTCATTCGTTTGCCATCGATCGTAGATTGCGCAATAAGCACCGTGTTAGGGGGCAGTGTCATGCCCTCAATGCGGGCCGATTCTGCGAGACGGAGGCGGAGGAAGTCGCCTTGCCGGATGGTTGTCGTGCGAT
>MIQB01000309.1 GCA_002890585.1 Tannerella sp. oral taxon 808 | reverse complement strand
GGAGACGATGTGCAGCGATAGCGAGTCCCGATTCGGGATGTTGCGCTCGAGTCGAACGGCGCGAACACCGGCCACAATGTTCTTCACCACCTCGAAGTCGGCCGTCAGGCGGTCGTTCGTTTGCTCCGGGCGAGGCAGCTGCGTGATCATAATGCTTTCGCCCGGCTGACGGTCAACCAATGCCTGCCATACTTCCTCTGTGATGAAGGGCATAAACGGATGAAGGGTCAGCATGAGCTTCTCAAATAGCAAGATCGTGGAACGATGCGTTTTTGTATCGATCGGTTGACCGTAAGCGGGCTTAGCCATCTCAAGGAACCACGCAGAGAACTCATCACGAAAGAGTTTATAGGCTTTCATCAGCGCTTCGGAGATGCGGTATTTCGAGAAATCTTCGTCAAGTTCCACGATTGTTGCGCAGAATTTCGCTTCCATCCAATCGATCGCGATTCTCGCCGTCTCGGGCTGTTCTGCTGCGTCGGAAACCTCCCAACTCTTCACTAAACGGAGCGCATTCCAGATCTTGTTGTTGAAGTTGCGCCCCTGCTCACACAACGACTCGTCGAAGAGGATATCGTTACCCGCAGGGGCAGCCAGCATGATGCCCATACGCACCCCATCGGCACCGTATTGGTCAATAAGCGCGAGCGG
>MIQB01000308.1 GCA_002890585.1 Tannerella sp. oral taxon 808 | reverse complement strand
CAAGCGCCTGTCCGTCGTGACTCGCCGCTATAGCGGCATACAAAAGGGGGCGCTCGACCGCGAGACGGCCGACATCATCGGATTCTTGACCGACCTGAAAGACCCCAAATACACGGCTGACATCAGCAAGCTGGGGCTCCCCTCAGTCATCAACAAGTTAGAATCCGTCAACGCAGAGTTTCGTAGTATTTATCAAGAGCGTCGCGAGGCTGGGGCAGAAAAGAAGCAACTCCCTGCCGCCGGCAAGGTGCGCGCCGAAACAGATGCCCTCTATGAGCGCGTAGTTCTGGCATTGCAATGGAACTACGTCTACGGTGCGACACCGATCGAACCGGAAGTCATCGCCCGGGTGGTGGCACGCATGAACGATCAGACCGACCACATCGACACGGTGTATCGCCAAAGCCAAGCGCAGAAAAAAGCTGCCGCCAGTAAGAAGCCCAAAGACCCGAAGCCGAAAGATCCCAAAGACCCGAAGCAGCCTAAGGATCCCAAAGACCCGAAGGATCCGAAGAAGCCAGAGGGTGGTGGAGACGACATCCACGTGCCCGAGGAGCCACCCAAGAAGCCGGAGGATAAGGACAAGCCAAAGCAGCCCGAAACAGGTGGCGGCACCGGTGGCGGAGGCGACGACATCCACGTCCCCTCCGAGCC
>MIQB01000307.1 GCA_002890585.1 Tannerella sp. oral taxon 808 | reverse complement strand
GAGGCGGATGTAGGAGACGCGCAGATTGGGGCCGGGCTGCACGGCGGCAAGGGCGACGTTGGCCGATTCTTGCCGCAGGGCGGCGATGTGCAAGTCGCCCGTGAAGCCGATGAGGTCGCCCTCGTGGTCATCCCAGTAGCGGAAGGGGCCGCACTCCATGCCGAGGCTGCGGCGGGCGTGGTCGTTGAAGATGAAGGCGGGTCGCTTGCTGCACGCATCGGCCTCGGTGAAGTCGCGGCCGTCGGCCAAATGGATGCCCATCGTGCGGAGGAAATTCCATGAGACGCGGATCTGGAAGTAGGAGAACTCCCGGCCGCGATACTCCGTCCCTTCGGTCATGTAGGTGTCTTTCGAGCCGACCTTTTCCGACGAGAACGCCACGTCTTCGATGCCCGCAAAGGCCTTCAGCCGGTCGGCATATTCGCGGGCATGACCGCCGGCGATGGCACCGTTGAGCTCTACGACGGCGATCCGGTCGCGGTCGAAACCGGCGGGATAGCTGCGCAGGTAGCTGTTTTGCAGCTGCACGAAGCCGGCGCCGATGATGAGCGCCATGGAGATGACGAACTGCACGCCCACGAGGGCCATGCGCAGCCGCCTCCCGCGGGGCGAGAGGCCGAAGCTGCCCTTGAGCACAAGCGCGGGCGGGAAGGAGGTC
>MIQB01000306.1 GCA_002890585.1 Tannerella sp. oral taxon 808 | reverse complement strand
TGGACGTATTCGTTTGGCCTGCGAAATGAAACGAGCCCTGCCAGAGATGCTCCGACAGGGCTCGCCGTATTTTTGCCGCGCATCGAGGCGGGACGATATGCCTCCCTCGACTCACGATTTACCCTTCATACCTTTTATTATGTGGCAGGAAGTAATTGTTATTCTCATCGGGCTGGCGGCGTTTGGCTGCGCCGGCCGGAGGTGTTACCGATTTTTCAAGGGGCGGGGTGCACCAAGCTGCGGCTGCTGCTCGGGGTGCGACGCGGCGGACGCGCTCAAGGCTTCGGGGCGTACATGCTGTCCCACCAAGCCGGTTGATTCTTCAACCAACGATCGAAGAAGGCCAGGATCGAGCGGGTCCACTTCACGCGCTTGTTGTAATCCATGATGAAGTGGTCTTCGCCCTTGACCTGGACGAGCTCGACGGGCTTGCCGAGGATCTTGAGGGCGACGTACATCTGGACGCTCTGTCCGGGGGGCACGTTCGTGTCCGACGTCCCGTTGATGAGCAAGATCGGGGTGTTGATCTTGTCGGCATTGAAGAGTGGGCTCTGGTCGACGTATAGCGCCTTGTTGTTCCAGGGGTAGCTGCCGGCGCTGGCGGCCGTGCTGTAGGAGTAGCCCCAGTAGCCCTCGCCCCAGTAGCCGGCGATGGAGCTGATGCCGGCG
>MIQB01000305.1 GCA_002890585.1 Tannerella sp. oral taxon 808 | reverse complement strand
GCTTCGCTTTACCCTGGGCTGGGTTGATTTGCCCCTTCGGGGCGCATCCGGGCGGATCCAATTATCAATGATCGATGATTACCCGGGTACCGCCGGGTTCGTACGTGCAATTCAATTCGTGTGCCGGGCATGTACCCGGGTGCGCCGTCCATTCGGCCCGTTTGTAGGGGCGTATCGCATACGCCCCCGCCCGTACCCGGCCGCCGGATCATTCGCCCCTACCCGTCCCCGGTTGCCGAATCATTCGCCCCTGTCGGGGCGTTTGGGGGGCGTATGCGATACGCCCCTACACGGCCTGCCGGATGATGGCCAATTACCAATGATTACCCGGGTACCGCCGGGTTCGTGCGTGCAATTCAATTCATGTGCCGGGCATGTACCCGGCCGGCGCCCTGAAAGGGCAACCGAGTTGGCCCGTAGGGTCAACGAGGAACCCAGCCCAGGGCAGAGCGACGCCCACCGGGCGGAGCGGCACCCTGGGTGAGCGTCCGCCACCGCCGCCCCCCGCTCCCCCGCTCTTGCGATCCTCCCCCGGCCCTGCCATGCAGAGCCGGGGGAGGATCGCAAAGCGAGGGGAGCGGGGGATTTTCGTTTGGTACCCGTAACCCAGGGTGCCGCGTCGCTTTACCCTGGGCTGGGTTGATTTGCCCCTTCGGGGCGCATCCGGGCG
>MIQB01000304.1 GCA_002890585.1 Tannerella sp. oral taxon 808 | reverse complement strand
TGTGCCTTTGTGCATGATGCGGCTTTTCAGCTTCATCCGGCTGAGTATCTTTTTGTTCTCGGCCGAGCCGTATCCTTTATCTGCAAAGACAGGAGTTCTCCAGGGTAGCTTTGCCTTCTTCAAAGGGGTTTCGAGATGTTTGATGTCGCTCTCATTGGCAGGGGTAGTCTCCTCGGCGAGAATGAGTCCGTTCTCATCCGTAACCGTATGGCGCTTATAGCCGAAATGTAGCTTCCTCGCCTTCTTTACCCACCTTGAGCCTCCGCGTCTACATTAGGCTTGGTAATTTCTTTGAGCATAGTTTTCTCTGAGGCTTCCTTACCATCGTCCTCTTCTCTGTCCGTAACGACCTCATACTCTTTGCGTCCACGAGGACGGCGAGGCGTGTCAGTTATGCTTGCATCAACGATGGCTCCGCGCTTGACGAAGACTCCCCTGCTTTCAAGCTGCCTGTTGATTTCGTCCAGTACCGTATCATAGAGATCTGCCTCTACCAGGATACCGGCGAAATCGGCAGACTGTTGTACTGTCCGGGGCAGAATCTTCCATCCCAAGACCTACAAAGCAGCTGAAGGACAAGCGGTCATTTACCTGTTCCTCAGGCCTCGCCATCGCTTAGTCCATACCAAGTTCGAAGAAGCTCTGTCTTGAACAGCACAAGGCTGTCGTAACTGGGACGCC
>MIQB01000303.1 GCA_002890585.1 Tannerella sp. oral taxon 808 | reverse complement strand
TCGTCTGTTCACGCAATACCAGCAGACGATCGAGCTTCCCCTCCATCCGTGCCAAACTGTCCAGCAGCTGCTTTTGCCAAGCCTCAAAAGGTACTTCTACGTACGACATCGCTCTCCCTTTTGATAGTTACCCGCGGTGGCCTGCGAGAGGATACCCTGCTCCCTCATGTAGGCGATGTATCGCTTGGCCGTGCGATCCTTGATTTCCATTTCCTGAATCAGCAGCTTGCTCAAGTTTTTGTAAGACAGTTTGGCGGTATGGAGAAAGATTCCTTTGACTACGGCGATTAGTTCGTCGGCCTTCCGTCGCTCTTTGTCCTCCTTCGATTTCTCGCCACGGTAGACATGCATGTCTTGCTGCTTATCCCACCCGAAAAGCATAATCGGGACATCGAGCGGACTACCGTCACGCACCTTCAGGGCCTTCACTACCGAGTATTCCGGATCGTCATCCTTTTCGATGGAGCTGGATCGGAAGATTGCACGCTCACTTGCGCTGTAGACACCGGAGAAGGAGCAGACTACGGTCGGGAAACAGAGGCCTATTCAGGAGCAACAGACTACCAAAGTCGAAACCCCGCTTCCCACGAACGATGCAAAGCTGAAGATGAGCAGCAGGTGGAGGTGAACTACATGAGAGAGGAGTGTAAGCCCTCTCTCACGGCTTTTAGATCACTCGCAC
>MIQB01000302.1 GCA_002890585.1 Tannerella sp. oral taxon 808 | reverse complement strand
CAGACCTCTGTTTGGGTTCGCGCACATCGGCTGGAGCCAAACAGACCTCTGTTTGAGTCCGCGCACATCGGCTGAGCCAAACAGACCTCTGTTTGGGTTCGCGCACATCGGCTGGAGCCAAACAGACCTCTGTTTGAGTCCGCGCACATCGGCTGAGCCAAACAGACCTCTGTTTGGGTTCGCGCACATCGGCTGGAGCCAAACAGACCTCTGTTTGGGTTCGCGCACATCGGCTGGAGCCAAACAGACCTCTGTTTGAGTCCGCGCACATCGGCTGAGCCAAACAGACCTCTGTTTGGGTTCGCGCACATCGGCTGGAGCCAAACAGACCTCTGTTTGGGTTCGCGCACATCGGCTGGAGCCAAACAGACCTCTGTTTGAGTCCGCGCACATCGGCTGAGCCAAACAGACCTCTGTTTGGGTTCGCGCACATCGGCTGGAGCCAAACAGACCTCTGTTTGGGTTCGCGCACATCGGCTGGAGCCAAACAGACCTCTGTTTGGGTTCGCGCACATCGGCTGGAGCCAAACAGACCTCTGTTTGGGTTCGCGCACATCGGCTGGAGCCAAACAGACCTCTGTTTGGGTTCGCGCACATCGGCTGGAGCCAAACAGACCTCTGTTTGAGTCCGCGCACATCGGCTGAGCCAAACAGACCTCTGTTTGGGTTCGCGCACATCGGCTG
>MIQB01000301.1 GCA_002890585.1 Tannerella sp. oral taxon 808 | reverse complement strand
ACGCCAAAGCCATGAGCCACCACGGGCTACAGCGAGGAATCGACGGCTCGGAGGCTCGACACATCTCCACCCAGCAATACTATCGCGACCTGAAGAAGCAAAGTCATGAACTGCAAGAAGACATCACTCAGTTGCAGGCCGACAAGGCCGTCGCAGATGAAGCGCTCCGACAAGCGAAAAGAGAAGTTCAGGTCGAACGCCTGAAGGGATCAGCCGTAACGGCTGTCACCCAGCTCACCAACAGCATCGGTTCACTCTTCGGCGGCGGCAAAGTCAAAGCTCTCGAGAAGGAAAACGAAGCGTTGAAACAACAAATCAAAACCCTCGAAAGTCAGGCCCAAGAGCGAGAGCAGCACATTCGTCAGAGGGAAGAAGCGCATCGAGAAGAGCGTTCGCGACTGGTTGAATACATCGAAAAAGTAAAGCGCTATTTCCCTCAGGTGGAGAAGTTGCTTCCGCTCGTTGATTTCTGTCGGAAGACAATGCACTTCTCCGAAGAACTATGTCGGAAACTGTGCGGGCTAAAACCGCTCAGAGTGTCCGGGACGCTCTATTCAGATGAGTTCAATTGCAAGTTCCCGGCAGAGAACACATCCGTCGCCTTCGGCCATGAAAAGGAAACCGACGAACACTTCACGCTGCTTCTTGACGGCGTGGATTTCGTCCGATGGTTCAGGCAACGCATGGA
>MIQB01000300.1 GCA_002890585.1 Tannerella sp. oral taxon 808 | reverse complement strand
TGGCAGACGGCTCGGAACCAGCGCTTAACCACGGCCCAAGGGGCGCAGCCATTCGCCATACCACCTCTTTTGGCTAAACTCGGCCCGATTCCGGGAGCCCTGCCCTTGGCCTTTCTCTTCGTCCTCAGCGTCGGGCTGCTCGCCGGCACCATCTCGGGCATCGTCGGCACGGGCTCGTCGATCATGCTGATGCCGGTGCTGGTCTACGCGTATGGGCCGAAGGAGGCCGTGCCGATCATGGCGGTGGCGTCCGTGATGGCGAATTTTTCGCGCATCCTGGCCTGGTGGCGCGAGGTCGACTGGCGGGCCTGCGCGGCCTATTCGTTGACCGGCATTCCCGCCGCCGCGCTCGGGGCGAGAACGCTGCTGGCGCTGCCCTCGCATGCCGTCGATCTCGCGATCGGTATCTTCCTCATCGCGATGGTGCCGGTGCGGCATTGGCTGGCGCGGCACGACCTCAAGGCCAATCTCTGGCATCTTGCGATCGGCGGAGCGATCATCGGCTATCTCACCGGCATCGTGGTCTCGACCGGCCCGCTCAGCGTGCCGCTGTTCCTGTTCTACGGGCTCAGCAAGGGCGCTTTCCTCGCCACCGAAGCCGCTTCCTCGCTCGGGCTCTATTTTGCGAAGTCCGTCACCTTCGAGCGCTTCGGCGCACTGACCGGCGACGTCTTCCTCAAGGGCCTGATCGCCGGCTCCTCGCTG
>MIQB01000299.1 GCA_002890585.1 Tannerella sp. oral taxon 808 | reverse complement strand
GTCAAATAGCCCTCATGCCCCTCTTTAGAGGAGGTCTTCCTCCTCTAAAGAGGGAGAAAGGGACGGTAGATCAAGCACTCAACTCGGCCTAAATGCTCTGAATATCGAGAGGGAAAGATCTGGGCGCTGACGCGGAGATGTTGTGCGATGGTCTTAACTGGAGCATTCAGGTAGATATCACCGACACCTCCTCCACATGGATGCGGGCACTCTGCCTTTTTGCCCGGCAGCTCTACGAGCGTCTTCAAGTTCGGCCAACCCCACAGCACCGAATCATTCGTATTGGCGCGCAGCTTGATGAAGCCGGTGTGATCGGTGGCTTCGTCGTGGTTGAAGGTGAGTTTACCGTTCAGGCGGATACCCTTGCCTGCATACCAGTCGATGTCTTGACCCGTATCGGCCTTTGTATACTTAAAGATCAACGGGGCTTCTGCGGTACTGGGATGCTATCGCCAGCCCAAAGCTGGGTTTTTCCTTGGGGCTTATAGTCGAAGGTGAAAGGAGCACCGGAGAAAGCGATCGTACCCGCGTTGGACTGGATACCGATGTTGGGCTTGTTAGTGTTTTGACCATAGGTGATTGAAGTACCATGATTGAAGTTTACACCAGTCTCGCCATCAATAGAAAAAAGGTCTGTCGTTTGGAAACACGAGACCTCTGCAAAACGAGCACATTTCTACGTGCATCTCTGTGTAATGGCTCATT
>MIQB01000298.1 GCA_002890585.1 Tannerella sp. oral taxon 808 | reverse complement strand
GTCGGTCGCGGAATGCCGCGTAGCAGAACCAGTACGCGTGCATGGCGGTGAAAAGAATTGCGATCGCTCGCATGAGGTCCATCGTCTTGGCGAGGCCTCTCAAATCATCTTCGTTTTGCATGGGGTGTTGGTGTGGGTTGATTTAGTTCTCTTTTGATTCTAAGTGTTTTATGGATGATCTCCTTTTTCCAAAGCAGCATCGGAAGCTGAGCTTCCAGCGCTACTTTTTTTCAAGTAGACCCGGAAGCTGAACTTCCAGCGCTACTTTTTTTCAAGAGACACTGGAAGCTGAGCTTCCAGCGCTACTTTTTTTTAAGTGACCCTGGAAGCTGAGCTTCCAGCCCTACTTTTTTTCAAGAGACACTGGAAGCTGAACTTCCAGCCCTACTTTTTTTCAAGAGACACTGGAAGCTGAACTTCCAGCCCTACTTTTTTTCAAGTGACACTGGAAGCTGAACTTCCAGCGCTACTTTTTTTCAAGTAGACCCGGAAGCTGAGCTTCCAGCGCTACTTCTTTTCAAGTAAAGCCGGACCCTCCAGGGTTCAGTCTTGCTACCGCGGTTTGCGGCATAAACGCACGCGGGCGCGGTTTCTCAGCCGACGTTGGAAGGCCAATTCTCGAAGGTCGGCGCCGTGTACCTGCAAACAGAGATCGATCTCCGTCGGGAGCATGTCGTTCGGACTTTCTGTCAGTTCCTCCACCGCC
>MIQB01000297.1 GCA_002890585.1 Tannerella sp. oral taxon 808 | reverse complement strand
GTGGAAGCTCCAGCTCTACATGAAGATTGCGACATTCAACATCAACAACATCAACCGTCGCCTGCCCAATCTGTTGGCATGGATGCGCGCGGCAAAGCCTGATGTCGTCGCGCTTCAGGAACTGAAGGCAAGTGACGGCGAATTTCCCGCAGACGCGATCGAAAGGGCCGGCTACGGCGCCGTGTGGCGTGGACAGAAGACGTGGAACGGCGTCGCCATCCTGGCCCGAAACGCCCAGCCGATTCTCACCCGCGATCGCTTGCCGGGAAAACCGGGTGACCTCGAAGCCCGCTACATCGAGGCTGCGGTGCGCGGAATCATCGTCTCGAGCATTTATCTGCCGAACGGCAATCCGCAGCCGGGGCCGAAATTCGACTACAAGCTCGACTGGTTTGCGCGCCTCAAGCGCCATGCCAAGACGTTCATCAAGCAGGATCTGCCCGTGGTGCTCGCCGGCGACTTCAACGTGGCGCCTGATGAGATCGACATCTATCCGACACGGTCGTGGGACAAGGATGCACTGATCCAGCCGAAGAGCCGCGCGGCCTTTGCGTCACTGGTCGCACAAGGCTGGTGCGATGCGATCCGGGAACTGAATCCGCAGAAACGGATCTACACGTTCTGGGACTACAAGCGGAACCGCTGGCCGCGTGATGCCGGCCTGCGGCTCGACCATCTCCTGCTCAGCCCTGCCCTCGTCTCACGGCTGGGG
>MIQB01000296.1 GCA_002890585.1 Tannerella sp. oral taxon 808 | reverse complement strand
TTCCGCATATAAAATTGGCGCCGCTTTAATTCAATAATCAGCAATTGCACCCCAACCATGCGGATCGATAAACCGCTCTGGCACGAAGGCCTGATCCTGACGCAGCAGCACTTCCAGCAGCAGGAGCGCTGGATGCAGTGATATGAAAGATGTTGAGCTGCGATACTAGAACTGGGCAATTCATGTGTGCTCCGGCACCGCGCTGGACTGGAAATGCTTGCCTGGTAAGGTTTTCAAGAATGGCTGCATCTCGCGCGAGGCGCGCTTCCAATCGCTGCTAGCACATTAATAGCGTCTGAATTGTCAATGTTTGTGTCATTCGCACTTTGACTTGATTTTGACGTCCATCGGGTAAACCTGCTTTAATGGACGCGCTATAGCGGGACATCCCGCCATGTGGTGTTGGCGGGAGCCAGCGCAAATCTTGACTTGAATCAGATTGGAGTACGCATCGATGGACAGCTTCCAGCGAGAGATCCCTAAAAGCCGCGTTTCTATTACCCTGGATTTGCACACGGGCGGAGCGCAGAAAAAGGTTGAGCTGCCGCTCAAGCTGCTCGTCGCGGGCGACTTCAGCGCGGGCCGCGAGCAAGCGCCGCTGGCCGAACGCAAGAAGGTCGACATCAACAAGAACAACTTCGATGCGGTGCTCGCCGACTTTGCTCCCGACCTCAAGCTGGCCGCCGACAACACGCTCGCGGGCGACGGCTCGG
>MIQB01000295.1 GCA_002890585.1 Tannerella sp. oral taxon 808 | reverse complement strand
GTACCTCGTAACTCGTCACTTGTAAAGCAATCAGCGATTAGACAAATAACGTTCGGCCTCGATGGCGGCTTTACATCCACTGCCTGCGGCCGTGATGGCCTGACGATAATGCGGATCGGCCACGTCGCCGGCGGCAAAGATGCCCGGCACACCTGTGCGCGGCGTGCCCTCCTCGGTCAGGATGTAGCCCGTCGCATCCGTCTTGATCCATGGCTTGAAGATGTCCGAGTTCGGCTTGTGACCGATGGCGAGGAAGAAGCCGTCGATGGCGATGTCCACTTGCTCCTCATCGGGTTCGCCTTTTCGCTTCACAAGATGCGCACCTTCCACACCGCCTTCGCCAAAGAGCCCGACGGTGTTGTGCTCAAACAGCACGGTGATGTTCGGTGTGTTCATCACACGCTCCTGCATCACCTTCGAGGCGCGGAGGTAGGGCTTGCGGACGATGAGGTAGACGTGTGCCGCGAGGCCGGCTAAATAGATGGCCTCCTCACACGCTGTGTCGCCGCCGCCGACCACGGCTACCTTCTTCTTTCGATAGAAGAATCCGTCGCAGGTGGCACAGGCTGAGACGCCCATGCCGGCATATTTCTGTTCGTCGGGCAGTCCGAGGTACTTCGCCGAGGCGCCCGTGGCGATGATCAGCGTATCGGCCTCGATCACCTTCTCGCCGTCGATGGTGATCTTGTAAGGAGCCGCCGCGAGGTCGGCTGC
>MIQB01000294.1 GCA_002890585.1 Tannerella sp. oral taxon 808 | reverse complement strand
TGGTTCACACTATCCGGGTACGCTTGTAAAACGGCCGTCTCTTCGATCTTATATACACCTTCTCCTAAAACGCGTCCTTGTCCTCTCACTTCAACAGTTAGGACATACCTCTGTTCTCCAATGAAAGGATCAGATCCGCAACTAGACACACACCAGATCAACATGCTAAAGAGCAACAACTTGATTTTCATAACCTGTTTATTTAATAGATCCATCTTATTCCAACGGTTCCCTGCGTATGCCACTTGCGTATCTTTGAAAGAGGCGACCACTGTTCTTGACAGGTTAAGACGACCCCCATACTTTCTGAGAAGAAGTACTCAAACTCTAATCCGAGTTGCAATCCGCAGATAAAATAGTTTTTCTCATAGTCAGTATAGATATACGGATCCGAATCTTTCTGCCTAAACTTTTCCAATTCGGCACATCGCTGCAACCCCAAGAAAGCGCCTCCTATCATATTGATGAACAAATCATTGTTCCTACTTATATTATAGAGGCCCTTTAAAGTTCGAGCATAATCAAAATTCAATGTATAGTCATTGACAAAACTCTCCGTAACCCCAGCCATCCGGACATTTATCCGGCTATAGTTTAGACTATACTTAATGTAAGAGTACGGACGATTGTAATTAAAGAAAGAGAGACGAAACACATAGTTCTTATTGACTTCGTTCCCTGACGAAAGCAACGCACCTATCTGTCCATCAACTCCAGAA
>MIQB01000293.1 GCA_002890585.1 Tannerella sp. oral taxon 808 | reverse complement strand
TTGCAGAGCGCGGGACGGCGGATGCGGCCATTCGACCCAGGGTGCCGCTCCGCTCGGGGGGCGTCGCTTTACCCTGGGCTGGGTTGATTTGCCCCTCCGGGGCGCCCCGAGCATTCCCATTTATTCGTGGGAACATTCGCCCCAACCACCCCCGGGGTTTCGCTGGCGGGCTATCATCCGACGGCCCCGGGGTTTCGCCCCGATCGTCCATCACCCGGGGTTTCGCTGGCGGGCTATCATCCGGCGGCCCTACAGGCCGCAGCGGGTACATTAATCCGGGCTGTAGGCCCGGGGGATCATAGCCCAGGGCGAAACCCTGGGCAGGGCGAAACCCTGGGCGGATCAGACCACCGAGCACGTTGCTGTTCGGTGGTCTTGTTGTATACGCGCTAATGCACCCATTAGCCCATGTGGGTGTCAGCCACATGGATTAGGTGGGTCGGCCCACATGGATTAGGTGGGTCGGCCCACATAGCTTAGGTGGGTCGACCCACATAGCTTAGGTGGGTCGGCCCACATAGCTTAGGTGGGTCGAGCCACGTAGCTTAGGTGGGTCGAGCCACGTAGCTTAGGTGGGTCGGCCCACCTAACTCATATGGGTGTCAGCCACATGGGTTAGTGGGTGTGTATGCGCGCAGGCTTCTCGCCCCTTTCACTGCCTGCAGTGAAAGGAATGAGGAGCCTATAGGTGGTCAATGACCACATCGCCCCCCCCCCCCCCCCCCC
>MIQB01000292.1 GCA_002890585.1 Tannerella sp. oral taxon 808 | reverse complement strand
CAACAAATCAACGGGGCGCAGCCCCCAACAATTCAGGGCGAGGGAGCGACGCATCGCCGCCGCCGATTGTCTGTTGTCTGTTTCGTTACACAAAATGAATGCGCGTGTGTGCCTTCAAGGCCGCGTCCAGGGGGAGCAGCATCGCGGCCTCGGTCACGGTGCCCATCACTAACAGGCCGCAGCTACCATTGGCCACGGTGAGGTCGATGGGCGACATGGTCAGGCAGATCTCCGCCGCCTTGCTGCCATACTTAGGCACGGCGCTGCCGGCGGCCTGTTTGTCTTTGGCCTGCACAAGCACATCGCCCTCAGAGGCGGAGCCGATGGTGGCGGCCAGCGTAATCACGTCAAACTTCGGATCGCTCTTATCGATGTCCTTAATCACGTCCGAGGCGCGGGTGTAGTCCCCGCCGAGGGTCACGGCGTCGCCCACGGTAAAGAGGTGCTTCTTCTGCACCTTGTACTTTGCAGCCGAGGCGGCCTCGTAGATGCGCGCCGTCTTCACCACATGGCAGGCGCCCGTGGCCTCGTCTTTCACCACCGGGGCGAATGGGGGCAGCTCGTCTAACGGCTTGCCGGCAAACAGGGCGCCCGCCATGTCGCTGCGGTCTACGGTGCCGCCGCCGATCACATCCTCAAGGGTCTTTTCAATCCCGGGGGCGTGCTGATACTCTCTCTCTTGTTTTAAGAATGCCATAATGATTTACAGTTGGTTGGTTTAGATGCGTTGTTTGTT
>MIQB01000291.1 GCA_002890585.1 Tannerella sp. oral taxon 808 | reverse complement strand
CAAATAGCCCTCATGCCCCTCTTTAGAGGAGGTCTTCCTCCTCTAAAGAGGGAGATAGGGACGGTAGATCAAGCACTCAACTCGGCCTAAATGCTCCGAATATCGAGTGGGAAAGATGTGGGTGCTGACGCGGAGATGTTGTGCGATGGTCTTCTTTTGTGATGATGTTCCGGCTGGCGTTCCACTCTGTCCGCATATCGTATGGAGTGTAATAGTTTACCGCGGCGCCATGACCCTCACAGGTGCTATTCGTCAGAATGTCATTCTAGGCATACAGGCGCGTCTGCTTATGGGTGGCAGTCTGAGTGCTATCCGTATATCAGAACTTGTTGCGGATATCAATGTTGTTGCAAGCGAAAAGGGTGGTAACGAGGGCGTCGTTTGCGGCCGCGTTATAAGCAATATTCACCTTGTTGTACGTGATGATGTCGTTGAGAGCCTTCATATCGAAGTTGCCGCCTGTGTTACCCTTATGCAGGTAGTTGAAGGCTGTAGTTGTGGCATTGCCTTTACCTGTGGTGATGTCATTTCCAGCCACGAAGCGCGTAAAGCCTTGCCCCGTCTGTCCATCTCCAGCTATGTGCGTGTAATTGTGATTGATATTCACGTCATGATCGGCGGCAAACCATATCGGCGCCTTGCCTTTATACATAATTGAAACTGGAGATTGTCGCACGGTCATTTGTATGGAGTCTATTGTTATGTGTCCGAATGTTCTTAACTTTATGTAGTTCAAACCCAA
>MIQB01000290.1 GCA_002890585.1 Tannerella sp. oral taxon 808 | reverse complement strand
TATGAATTATGAATTGTCTACTGATTATTCGGCCGGGGGGGGTGGCAATAATTAATGATTACCGGGGACGGGCAGCAGTGTGCCCGGGCACCCAGCATAAGCATTCATCATTCGCATATAGGTTCTTGTTCGAGTTCAAATTGGAGGTTACGGAGGCGTTCCTTGAGGGCAACATCAGGGATGATGATCACCTTCAATTCGCGGATGCGCTCGGGAGTGATGTGCTCAGGGGCCTCATGGCCGTCGCTGGTGAAGGAGAGTCGCACAACACCGAAAGGGCGCAGCGTAACGCTCCGGCCGGCCAAAAGGTGGCGCACGATGACATCGAAGAGGGTGAGGAGCACCTTCCGCACCATGCGGAAGCGTAACTCGGTCAGGAGGGTGACTTCGTCGGTGATCTCCTTCATCCTTACGCGACGCTCAATGATGGGCCGTGCATACCACTTGACCTTGCTGCGGTCTTGCGGATTAGCGCGTTGGATGGTGGTGTACTTCATATCTGATCTATTCTCTATGATCAAAGAGCATGTGCCAATGATCCATTATTAATTATCAATGATTACCCCGACGCTGGGGCTGGTTGGTTCGTCGGTTGTAGGGGCATATCGTACATACCCCCCACATGTACCCCCGATCCGCCCGGGGGTTTCGCCCCGGGCGCGGGGATTAATCATTCATCATTCAATACGCACCTTCTGCACAGTGTCGCCCACGCGAACTACGTACACACCTGCGGACAGGGCAACGG
>MIQB01000289.1 GCA_002890585.1 Tannerella sp. oral taxon 808 | reverse complement strand
CCGGACGATCGATACCGATGTCCTTGGCCGTGCGGAAATCACAAATCTCCCCATAGAAGGCCGAGAGCTCTGGCAGCTTGATGAACGTCCTGAAGCGTTCCTTCCGGATGATCTCGTTGGTGACGGAGAACTCGTAATCGCCGGACTTCTTAGCGAAGACGGCCGCCCACGCGTCAAAGGATCCGATGCCTTGCTTCTCCAGGGCGCGCGGACGGAGGTACTTGAAGAGCAGATATAGCTCCGTCAGACTGTTGCTGATGGTGGTGCCTGAAAGGAAGGTTGCCCCAAGATCTTTGCCTGTTCGCTCCTGAATGGTGCGGATGGCGAACAGCAGGTTGAGCGCCCGCTGCGATCCGTTCGGATTACCAAGGCCCGACACGCGGTCGTGGCGGGTGTTGAACATCAGGTTCTTGAACTGATGGCTCTCGTCGACAAATAGGTGATCGATGCCCATCATTTTGAAGTCCACCACGTCGTCCTTACGTTCGGCGATGGTGTCCCGGATGTCCTTCAGTTTGGCTGTGAGCGTCAGCTTGCGTTGTTCTAACCCTTTAAGTGCAGACCGGGAGATCTCCCGTCCCTGCTTCCTTAACACGTCGAGGTTTTCCTGTACCGAATCCAATTCCTTTTGCATGATCGCCTCCTGGATCTCCGCCGACTGCGGGATAGCGCCGAACTGATCATGCGTGAGGATGACGCAATCCCAGTCGTTGTTTTTGATGTCGCTGAAGATCCGCGCCCGGTTCTTGACCG
>MIQB01000288.1 GCA_002890585.1 Tannerella sp. oral taxon 808 | reverse complement strand
TGCAGGACCCGAAGGTGCGGCTGCTGCTCGACTTCATGGCGGATCGTTGCCAGAAATTGATCAAGGACATCCTGGCCGGAAAATAGGCGGAACGAGTCGCAGGGTCGATGATTGCGGCTTGCGGGAACCGCACGGGGACGCCAATCTTGGTCCGCCATTCCCCCATCCTGCAAATCCGCAGCGAAACCAGGAGACCCCCAATGGCTTCCATCCACACCAAGAACGACCTGAAATCCAACACCAGGGCGACCTCGATCGCCATTCTCAACGCGCGGCTGGCAGAAGCCATCGACCTCGCGCTCATCACCAAGCAGGCGCACTGGAATGTGAAGGGACCGCAGTTCATCGCGATCCACGAAATGCTGGACGGTTTCAGGACCGAACTGGACGACCATGTCGACACCATCGCCGAGCGCGCGGTGCAGCTGGGCGGTACGGCCATCGGCACGTCGCAGGAAGTGGCAAAGGCCAGCCCACTGAAGCCCTACCCGACTGACATCCACAAGACCAAGGATCATCTCGCCGCGCTGATCAGCCACTATGCGGCGGTGGCGAAGTCCGCCCGCACGGCGATCGACGAGGCCAGCGAAGCCGGCGACGCGGACACCGCCGACATCTTCACCGCCTATTCGCGTGCGCTCGACAAATCGCTGTGGTTCCTGGAAGCCCACACTCAGGAGAAGGAGTGAAGGGGCGGCGGTGCTTAGCGTCAATTAGGGCGGCAACGCGAAGGCTTAAGCGACTTCCGCGCCTGC
>MIQB01000287.1 GCA_002890585.1 Tannerella sp. oral taxon 808 | reverse complement strand
CCGACGTGCCGAACGCCGCCTCTGCACGCTCAACAAACTCGACGAGTTGCCCGCGCAGATCCTGTCCTACGTCAACCGCCTCTCCGACCTGTTCTTTACGATGGCACGCTACGACCTTCACCTCGCCGGCGCGTCCGAGGAGCGTTGGCAGGCCTTCGGCTACAAACGAAAGAAGCGAGGGGAGGGATGAACCTTTATCAGCAAGAATAAAAAGAGCATCGCATGGAGAAGACATTGCAACGACAGAAGGACAAGAAGGAAAAAGAGAAGACGCGGCGAGAACTGTTAGGCAAGTTGTTTTTCGACTTTGCCAAGTTGGTTTTTGCGGCGTTTGTATTAGGCGGACTGTCGCCTTTATTTCAAAGAGAGACCGAAGGAGATGCTTCCATACCCGCAGTCATTATTGCGGTGACATTAGGAATCTCCGGTACCATAGTATTTGCATCAATAGGAAATAGAATTTTAAAGTAGAAGAATATGACCTCTCTAATTATCGTATTTGCAGTCATCAATGTAGTGGCTGTGGGATATTTGATTTGGCTCTACACCCCCTCCGGCAAGCGGTGGCTGAAGAGCCTCGATGATTGAATTTGCATGAATCACGGAGGGGCGATGACGTTGGATCTCTGCCCCTCCATCTTTCTTTTACTTACTACACATCCAATGAATCTCAAATATTTTATCGCAGTCATTTTTATCGCCATAGCAGCCGTGGGAATACAGCTTTTCCTGTATACCCCGTTTGGCAAGCTTTGGCT
>MIQB01000286.1 GCA_002890585.1 Tannerella sp. oral taxon 808 | reverse complement strand
CTACGCTATTTGCAGGCAGGTATATATTGAATTTTCTGTATAGTATTTCCTTGTCTTTATCAGAACCTACATCTTCAGTGTCCTCCTCTTTCTCTGCGCCCAAATTTGATTCTACTTCTTCCCAAAGTGGAGTTGAGAATATATCGCTGAACAAATCATCGATTCGATGTTTGGCTATTGTAATTTTTGTTATGAAAGGTCTTTCAAACTCTTCTGTTTTGGACGGACTAATTTGTAACTTGAATTCCTTCAGCCATTTTATTAAGCTTTCCAAGAAGAGATTTCTATCCTTTTCATCATTATAGAAGAGAAAATAGTCATCAACATACCGATAACATTCATAGTCAGATTTATGATGGATACTTTCGTTTGGGTGCTTTTTATTCAATAATTCTTGCTCAACCTTTTGATCTATATACTGAAGTATAATCTCCGCAAAGATTCTTGAGAATTCAGGACCTATAACAATACCATTTGTTTCACGAGCATTAACTGACTGCATTAGATTATCAAATGCATCACCAACCCATGAGCCATTGTACCCAGGCAAAACCTTTACCTTGTCTGCACCTCCAGCGGTCGCCCAACTTATTGTGTGAGTGTAAATACTATCAAAACAACTTTGAAGGTCAAACTTAATAAGATGCTTGAATTTCTTTTCAGCTCGCTGATACCTATAGTCTTCGTAGAACTTGTATATATTCGAATACTTCTCGTAACTGAAATAGGTTTTCAAGTTCTCATATTCATTGAAGAACAATTCGACT
>MIQB01000285.1 GCA_002890585.1 Tannerella sp. oral taxon 808 | reverse complement strand
AGTTATCGATAAACGGGCAACCCCGGGGCAAATGCGACAACATTTCAAAAAAGCGTCCTCCTCTCTTGGAGTGGCGCGTTTGTCAATGATCGGGGGTGGGGATTGGTGCTCCGGAGGGGCAGCTCAACACCTACTGGAGGGTAATGCCTTGGAGTGATATGGCGAGAGCGGTTTTTCCTATCAGATGAATCCCCTTCATGCACTAATGCGAAGAGTATTCATTGCCTCTAATGAATATCCTTCATACGGCCAGATGAAATCTCTTCATCGCGGGTTGTTAGGGTGAGGCACATACGAAATACGCCCGTAGATGCATCCACCACCTTTATGGCGGATACATCTGCGAGCGTATGCGGAAGCGTCAGCAAGCAGGTGGAGCCATCGCTCCATCCACTTGCGGTTACAAACCTGTATAAAATGTTATATCTCGTTAACGTGGGGCAATGCATTTATATAGGTATGGGGCTCCCTTGCATGTACTCTGCGCCGAGAGCCTATCTATCTGAATGGAAGAATGTTACCTGTAATGTAAAAGGGAATAGGTAACGATTAGGTAATGAGCTAAGTGCTTTGACTTGCTTTGTTTATGTATAACAGAGA
The DNA here is from genome assembly GCA_002890585.1 of Tannerella sp. oral taxon 808. Lineage (GTDB taxonomy): Bacteria > Bacteroidota > Bacteroidia > Bacteroidales > Tannerellaceae > Tannerella. The sequence goes on along the minus strand of MIQB01000285.1, from coordinate 169 downwards.
ACACTTGCTTTTCGATGGCAAAGATAGTTTTCCCTCGTGAGAGTGTTGCCGTTTTGCTGCGATCTTCATATGTGTGGAACGCTACAATCTTCTCTCGGTTGCTCTTTGGATACCCTTTTCGTGACCAACAAAAGCATGGGCAAACAGTCTTTTCCTCATAGTCGTAGCG
>MIQB01000284.1 GCA_002890585.1 Tannerella sp. oral taxon 808 | reverse complement strand
CCATTATCCAAGTGTGCGGGAAAGGGATGTCTAATTCCCGAAACTGCTTTGCCCGCAAGTTTTGCCGCCACAGCCCGTCTTTACCGCTTAACCAAATCGCGCCATCGGAGAGTTGAAAAATATTCAGCTTGGCTTTCCTCAGCACATCGCTGTTTTTTGCCTGTTCAGGTTGCACCAGTTTCTGGGTGCTTTTGTCGAAAACGAAAAGTCCCCGATCCCAATCACACACCCACAATTCGTTCCCGTTTTTCACCATGAAGTCGCTTACTGCCCACACTTTGGACGTATTCCCCTTGCTCTTATCAGATTGGGGATAACCGAAATTCCGCCACGTCTCAGTTGTCATATCGAAGCGGGGCAGCCCCGAAATCCAACACAAGCCCCACAAATAGTTCCCCTCTTGCCTGAATCTGTAGACAGTTGGTTCCGAATGGCTAAAGGTGGCCTCGGTGTTGGGGTGAATCTTATGCAGTCTGTTCCTCCTTTTATCGAAGCTCAGCACACCACGTTCGACACCAAGCAGCAGGCGATTTTTGTCCACCGTATGTTGAGCGATGCAATACACCCTTTTAGTAAACGTGGGATTGCCTTTGGTGAAGGGCGGCTGTTTGAGATGATGGTTGATGATGCCCGTAAAACTGGGGTCGAGGCTGTAAAGACCGTTGAGTGCCGCCAGCCAGATGGTTCCGTCGGGGTCAGGGAAGATGTCATTGACTAACTCAACGGGATTTCCGTCCCGGTCGCGCGAGAGATTGGTGATCTTTTGGGTAC
>MIQB01000283.1 GCA_002890585.1 Tannerella sp. oral taxon 808 | reverse complement strand
AAGCGATCGATGGGGTAATACGCGGTGCGATGCACGAACCGGCGCGCGGCGTGCTCGTCGTCCACATATTCCAGCTTGACCAGTAGCGAGGCCGCCCCTCGCGGGCGATAACTCTCAATGAAGAACGGCACGAGGATGCCGTCCATGTCGCATATAATATAAGGTGTGTCCGTGCCCTCAAACAGCCCGTCGTACAGGGTCTTCATCACCAACTCGCCGGCTATGCCGTGCGTCTTGATGAGCTCCCCGACGGCTGCCACTTCCTCTCGCCTGATCATCGGCCTTACTCCACACGCTTGATGCAGGCGCCAAGGGCGTTCAGGCGCCGATCGATGTGTTGATATCCGCGGTCGATTTGCTCGATGTTGTCCATGCGGCTCGTGCCGTCTGCACTCATGGCTGCGATGAGCAGGGCGATGCCGGCACGGATGTCGGGCGATGTCAGCTTCGCCCCACGCAGCCGGAAGCGATGCCCTAACCCGATGACGGTGGCTCGGTGCGGATCGCAGAGGATGATCTGTGCGCCCATGTCGATCAACTTATCGACGAAGAAGAGGCGGCTCTCGAACATCTTTTGATGGATCAAGACGCTGCCATGCGCCTGCGTGGCCACGACGAGCATCACGCTCAGCAAGTCTGGCGTCAGGCCCGGCCAAGGCGCGTCGGCGATGGTCATGATGGAGCCGTCCATAAAGGTCTCGATCTCATACTCCTCATGCGTGGGCACATGGATGTCGTCACCCTCTTGCGTGAGGTGGACGCCGAGGCGGCGGAAG
>MIQB01000282.1 GCA_002890585.1 Tannerella sp. oral taxon 808 | reverse complement strand
TCAGCCGGGAGCCGCCTCCACGCTCAAGATCCGCGGCATGGGATCGTTCAACGCCAGCAACGCCCCGCTCTACGTCATCGACGGCGTGCCCGTGCGCTCAGGCTCGATCAACAGCCTCAGCTCGCGCGCCGGACTCGACATCATGTCAACACTCAACAGCTCCGACATCGAGAGCATTACCATCATTAAAGATGCTGCCGCAGCCTCGCTCTACGGCTCGCGCGCAGCCAACGGCGTGGTGCTGATCACCACCAAGCGAGGCAAATCGGGCAAGCCCGCATTCTCATTCAAGGCCGACTTCGGCAGCTCAGACTTCGCCATGGATTACCGCCCGATCATGGGTGGCGAGGAGCGCCGGCAGTACATCTACGACGGCCTCGTGGCCGGCCAAATCAAGCGAGGCAAGACCGAGGCCGCAGCCCGAGCCTATGCCGATAAGAAGATCGACAAGTTCGCCCCCATACCCTGGTGCGGCTATACCGACTGGGACGATGTGCTCTTCCGCAAGGGCAGCCACAGCTCCTACGAGGCCTCAATCACAGGCGGCGCCGACCGGTTCAAATACTACTCCTCACTGGCCTACCTCAAGCAAGACGGTATCGCCACCAACTCCGGCCTGGAGCGCATCAGCGGCCGCCTAAACGTGGACTATCAAGCCACCGACCGCCTGAAGCTCGGCACGAACATGCTGTTGGCCACCGTAAACCAAGAGGTGAACAGCGAAGGCACATCCTACACATCGCCCTTCTACACCTCGCGCAACGCCGTCGTCCCCTCTGAC
>MIQB01000281.1 GCA_002890585.1 Tannerella sp. oral taxon 808 | reverse complement strand
ATATCGAGTGGGAAAGATGTGGGTGCTGACGCGGAGATGTTGTGCGATGGTCTTTACTTATACCCCTCGGAGTTTAAGAGCCGATTATTTCGGCCTCGCTAGACATTTAGAGAGTCTCTACATCTACCAAAGTTTTCCGGAATTAGGTCTGCCAAATACCAACAACGCTTTGGTGGCCCTGAACGCTCTCTGAAGATGAAATTGCGTTTACATCGTGGGATCTCCTGGGAAAGAAAACAGCGACTTATTCAGAGTATTATAATGTTCTACAATCTCCGTACTACAAAGGAGACTTGAACCATCGAATCATCATAGGAACATATTTGACCCTTAAGCCTATACTTGAAAGTCTCAATCAAATCAAAAGATTCAATGTGGTTAACCGTTGAGCCAAGAGATAGGTCAACATTCCCAATTTTATTGGCATGGCATACTGCGTCTGCAGTAAACTACAATTCGCCTATCCACACGATTCGTTATAGGGTTAATCATTCGTCGGATAAAGAACGCCCCGATGCTCAGAACTTCACCTGAAAACGTGTCTCGATCAGGCTCAGATTGGTGTCGTCATAGCCAGCTCTGTCGGTTGCTTTTGTCAGCGAACCTCTGACACGCCAGATCATGTATTTGTTCGGATAATAGTTAAAGGTGAGCGACCAGTCATTTACTCGACCTCCGAGAATATTGGCTTTATGATCGGACAAATCGGTGTAGTTGTATCCTAATACAACGTGAGTTCGACGTAAGAAAAGGGGCAAAAAGAGGTGGGAGTCAAGAGTGAGG
>MIQB01000280.1 GCA_002890585.1 Tannerella sp. oral taxon 808 | reverse complement strand
GTCGGTCGCGGAATGCCGCGTAGCAGAACCAGTACGCGTGCATGGCGGTGAAAAGAATTGCGATCGCTCGCATGAGGTCCATCGTCTTGGCGAGGCCCCTTAAATCATCTTCGTTTTGCATGGGGTGTTGGTGTGGGTTGATTTCGTTTTCTTTTGATTGTAAGTGTTTTATGGATGATCTCCTTTTTTCAAAGCAGCACCGGAAGCTGAACTTCCAGCGCTCCTTTTTTTTCAAGTAGACCCGGAAGCTGAACTTCCAGCGCTACTTTTTTTCAAGAGACACTGGAAGCTGAGCTTCCAGCGCTACTTTTTTTTAAGTGACCCTGGAAGCTGAACTTCCAGCCCTACTTTTTTTCAAGTAGGACTAAACCCTCAGGGTTCAGCGCTACTTTTTTTCAAGTAGGATGAAACCCTCAGGGTTCAGCGCTACTTTTTTTCAAGTAGGATGAAACCCTCAGGGTTCAGCGCTACTTTTTTTCAAGTGAGACGAAACCCTCAGGGTCCAGCGTCACTTTTTTTCAAGTAGGACTAAACCCTCAGGGTTCAGCGTCACTTTTTTTCAAGTAGGACAAAACCCTCAGGGTTCAGCGCTACTTTTTTTCGGGGTGAGCCGAACCCTCCAGGGGTCAGTCTTGCTACCGCGGTTTTCGGCGTAAACGCATGCAGGCGCGGTTTCTCAGCCGACGTTGGAAGGCCAATTCTCGGAGGTCGGCGCCGTGTACCTGCAAACAGAGATCGATCTCCGTCGGGAGCATGTCGTTCGGACTTTCTGTCAGTTCCTCCACCGCC
>MIQB01000279.1 GCA_002890585.1 Tannerella sp. oral taxon 808 | reverse complement strand
TGAATACACGCCTGAAATGGTTCTGATGATTGCTTTATAACGTCCCACGACGGCCTCACAGGCGTCGGAGATTTCGCCCAACGAAGCGCGCAGCCCGGCAGCCTTAACGGCCAGCTCCAGCAGGTTGCCCTTCTTCGTCCGGACGCACTCGGTAATGTCGGCCAAAGCCTTTTGCACAGCGGCCTCGTCGCGCTTTTCGCGCAGCTCCTTGAGGCGCTCCACCTGCTCTTCACGCACGGCGCGGTTGTCCACCTCGAGGATGTCGATCGGGGCTTCCTTAGCCAAGCGATACTTGTTTACGCCTACGATCGTCTGCACGCCCGAGTCGATGCGGGCCTGCGTACGTGCGGCGGCCTCCTCGATACGCATTTTCGGCAGACCCGTCTCGATGGCCTTGGCCATGCCGCCCATGCTTTCGATCTCCTTGATCAGCTCCCAGCCCTTGTGCACGAGCTCGTTTGTCAGCGTCTCCACGTAATAGGAACCGGCCCACGGGTCGATCTCTTTGCAGATCTGCGTTTCTTCTTGAATGTAGATCTGCGTGTTACGGGCAATACGGGCGGAGAAGTCGGTTGGCAGGGCGATAGCCTCGTCGAGGGCGTTCGTGTGGAGCGACTGCGTGTGACCGAGCGCAGCAGCCATGGCCTCGATGCAGGTGCGGCCGACGTTGTTGAACGGGTCTTGTTCGGTGAGCGACCAACCCGAGGTCTGGCAGTGTGTACGCAGCGCCAGCGATTTGGGGTTCTTCCCGCCGAAGCTCTTCACAATCTTGGCCCAAAGCATACGCGCG
>MIQB01000278.1 GCA_002890585.1 Tannerella sp. oral taxon 808 | reverse complement strand
AACTGCAAGCGGCGCAGGTGCCCTTCGAGGACAATCCGCCAGCGCAAAAGCAGTCCGCCATCGACCCGGAAAAGGTGGATTGGAAGGAGCTGGAGCGCCTCGGCGTGAGCCGGGAGAAGCTTGAATCAGGCGGACATTTGGATCGACTGCTAAATTGGCAGAAAACGGGGCTTATTAGCCTCGCTGTGCCCTTCGGAGACACTACGATTTACACCGAAGCACGGCTGGCTCTCCGTACAGGAGCAGACGGTCGCCTCAGTCTCAATATCCATACGCTGCGACGTGAACCGCAGCTCGATTTCCCCTACATGGGGCACACGTTTTCGCCCGAAGAGAAAGAGCAACTCCTCACCCGGGGCAACCTCGGACAGACTGTCGAATTGTCACCTAAGAAAGGCGAGCCATTCCGCGCTTATGTGTCCGTCGACCGGCTGACAAACGAACTCGTTTCGCTGCGGGCTGACCGAGTTCAGATCCCGAACGAAATCAAGGGCGTCCGGCTCTCCGAGGAGCAGCACAGGGCGCTCACCGAAGGACGCCCCGTGCGGGTGGAGGGCATGCTTTCGCGTCACGGCAAACCGTTCGACGCCACGCTGCAGGTAAACGCTGAAAAGCGAGGCATCGAATTCATTTTCAAGGACTCCCTATCGAACAAAGAGCGCCTGAAATCGTCTGCCAAAGAGGCTCCAGCCGTTCGGCAGATCGAAAACAAACCACAGAAACGGGGGATCGGCAGGTAGCCGCCCGTTTTGGGGGCTAATCAAGCGTATCGCAGGCCATGCGCGAAGCCATTTGA
>MIQB01000277.1 GCA_002890585.1 Tannerella sp. oral taxon 808 | reverse complement strand
AACTGCAAGCGGCGCAGGTGCCCTTCGAGGACAATCCGCCAGCGCAAAAGCAGTCTGCCATCGACCCGGAAAAGGTGGATTGGAAGGAGCTGGAGCGCCTCGGCGTGAGTCGGGAGAAGCTCAAGGCAGGCGGACATTTGGATCGTCTGCTAAATTGGCAGAAAACGGGACTTGTTAGCCTCGCTGTGCCCTTCGGAGACACTACGATTTACACCGAAGCACGGCTGGCTCTCCGTACAGGAGCAGACGGTCGCCTCAGTCTCAATATCCATACGCTGCGACGTGAACCGCAGCTCGATTTCCCCTACATGGGGCACACGTTTTCGCCCGAAGAGAAAGAGCAACTCCTCACCCGGGGCAACCTCGGACAGACTGTCGAATTGTCACCTAAGAAAGGCGAGCCATTCCGCGCTTATGTGTCCGTCGACCGGCTGACAAATGAACTCGTTTCGCTGCGGGCTGACCGAGTTCAAATCCCGCACGAAATCAAGAGAGTCCGGCTCTCCGAGGAGCAGCACAGGGCGCTCACCGAAGGACGACCCGTGCAGGTGGAGGGCATGCTTTCGCGTCACGGCAAACCGTTCGACGCCACGCTGCAAGTGAATGCTGAAAAGCGAGGCATCGAATTCATTTTCAAGGACTCCCTGTCGAACAAAGAGCGCCTGAAATCGTCTGCCAAAGAGGCTCCAGCCGTTCGGCAGGCCGAAAACAAACCACAGAAACGGGGGATCGGCAGGTAGCCGCCCGTTTTGGGGGCTAATCAAGCGTATCGCAGGCCATGCGCGAAGCCATTTGA
>MIQB01000276.1 GCA_002890585.1 Tannerella sp. oral taxon 808 | reverse complement strand
AGGCTTCTTATACTCCAAAGTGTCAAATAGCCCTCATGCCCCTCTTTAGAGGAGGAAGACCTCCTCTAAAGAGGGAGAAAGGGAAGGTTGATCAAGCACTCAACTCGGCCTAAATGCTCTGAATATCGAGTTGGAAAGATGTGGGTGCTGACAACGGAGATGTTGTGCGATGGTCTCTTCTTGATAGCGACCGCCCCTAACGATTGATGGGGAAAGGAGGGAAAGCCAAAGAGAAGAAGTGGAAAATGGAAGTCTCCCCAAGAAATGGATGCGGCAACGATCGATTCATAGTCCGGGGAACCCCTTCTTTGAAAGGGACGGAGGCTTGCAACGGTGTTGCAAACGCCACGGAAAACTGGTTGACGTTTGCAGGAGCTCCCGCAAGCTCTAATCTGTTTTCTCTTTTCGTTTCTTGAGACCTCTGCAAAACAAGCACATTTCTACGCACATCTCTGTGTAATGGCTCATTCTCTTAGAGATACGTTTATGTTGAGTAGTTCCTCCTTTTTCAACCTTCTTTTAACGTGAGTTCGACGTAAGAATGAGGTTCCTTACGTCCTACAACATGCCTTTGTTAGAGCGCTCGGGCGGCTAAAACGTTTTTGGGAATGCTTGCGGGGCACCCCGCAAACCTCAAATTCCCTGTTTTGGTATTTGCGGGGCACCTCGCAAACCTCAAATTCCCCGTTTTAACCGTTGCGGACTTCCGTAGACATACCACCGACTTTATTCTTACATCGAACTCACGTTAAAAGAAGGTTGAAAAAGGAGGAACTACTCAACATAAACGTATCTCTAAGAGA
>MIQB01000275.1 GCA_002890585.1 Tannerella sp. oral taxon 808 | reverse complement strand
AGCTCCGGCAGCTCGTTCGGCGGGTTGAGGTACGCATGGGCGATGCCCATCGCTGTCGACGTGAGCAGCAGTCGCTCTAATGTCCGGCCGAGCGCCACCCACTGCTCCACGCTGTTGTCGCGGGTGGTGAGCAGGATCAGGTGGGAGGCCGAGGCGATCTTCTTGCGGTCACTGCGGTTCTGCGATCGTTCGTTGAGTGCACCGGCGATGACGTTTTCGGAGATGAAGCGCGGCAGATTAGGGGCGCCGAAGACGTCGTAGCTTAGTCCGTCGTGCCGGGCGTCGCGGTGCTTCTTGTTGTAACGCATCCAGCTGCGCAGTTCAGACTTAAACGCGTCGTCCTGCATCTGCACGCTGTTGCCGCGGTAGATCAGTTCGGCGATGGCGTCGAAAGCGGGCGTGCCTCGCTCGTAGAAATGAATGTTGACAGCGGGCTCGATCTCAATGGCTTGCAGTCGGTCGATGTCTGCCGCGGGAATCATGCGCCCATCGTACACCCGGCGATTAGTCTGCCGGAGGGCTATTTGTGCGAAGAGCGGCGACGGCGTTACGTCGGCTTGGCGGTCAAGGCGAATGCAGATCGTGCTGTCTTCCGCAACGGTCACCGTCGGGCGGTAGCCCTTATGCGAGGCAGCTATGCAGAGGTTTTCCGCCGCGCAACCGAGGCTGACGAACAGCTCCCGATTGTCCGGGTCGACTACGGGCAATGCCCGGCTGTAGTCGGGGCAGATGTCGATCTCCGTCTCGCCGATTCGGAACATCCACGGCTGTGTGTTATGCCCCGACGGGGCTTTGACGGCCTGCTC
>MIQB01000274.1 GCA_002890585.1 Tannerella sp. oral taxon 808 | reverse complement strand
GGGATGGCGTAGAGGTCGCTGCTGCCGGCACCGATGAAGGAGAAGAGGCTCGACCCGTCCACGCGCTCGCCGCAGGTGAGGATCGTCTCTAAGTACTCTTCGTTGGTGATGATGAAATTGAGGGTCTTCAGGCGCCCGTCTCCAGCGGGATACATGAAGTTGACCATCTTGATATCGTTCTGCCGGATGAACGAAATGATGTCTTCCTTGGTAAATTCAGAAGCAGGCTTCTGTAAAAATGCAACCAAGCGGTTGGCGTTCATTGATAACTCTTGCTGGTTCATAAATAATTTCTTTCTGATTATTTGATGGTTAAATGGTGAAACGGCGGCAAAGGTAAAAGAAAAGGGATCCGTGCAAGGGGGTGATTTTGGTGTGGCGTAGTGTTTCAGTTTCAGGCACTTTGGTGTATAAATTACGATTCGTAACCACTTTACGGATTGACCCTCTCAATCCGGCTTTTTCTTTGAGTTATGGGCTGAGAAAAGCTGTCTTTTTCACCCTTTGGGTTACGGATCGTAAGTGGTGCTACGCTCCCTTCCATTATTCGCCGCCAGCGCCTACGGCTGGTATCGCTGGCAGCGCGGCCGCGGCCGTGAGGCGTCGGACGAGGTGGCGATCCGTCGGACGCCGCGTGGGGTGTGGCTCTGCCTCGCGTCGGCCTATGTCCTGCTGCAGGCGGCGCTCTACCTCGTGCTCTCGCGCTTCACGGACAGCCCTGTGCCCTGGGGCGACGCCTTCACGACGGCACTGAGCATCGTAGGGATGTGGATGCTGGCGCAGAAATACCTCGAGCAGTGGGGCGTCTG
>MIQB01000273.1 GCA_002890585.1 Tannerella sp. oral taxon 808 | reverse complement strand
CCAGTCGCTGCTGAATAAAGCGGCCGACCGCCACAAACGCAATCCAACGATCAACTTATGAAAGCATTCATCTTAGAAATCATGGAAACCTTTCTTCTTAACCTGCTCCTCCTCTTGGGCGTGGTGTGGATGCTGCTCGGGATCGGCTACTTCAGTTATCAAATGTGGCAATCACGAGGGCTCACACGGAAGCAATCGAAGGCAAAAAAGGAGGTGGCTTCAGTAACCTCCGATGTCATGTCTGAAGAAGTCGACCCGCACGATTTAGTCGGTAAGAGTCGGCCGTTTGTTTCACTGCCTATCCCGGAAGTTCCCGCCGTTTCCTCGCAACCAACGCCGGAAGGAGGCAGATCTACATTTGTCGAAGCGTACGCGACGGATGGAATCGGTAAGGCCAATGCAGCCGATGAAATCGATGAAGCCGAAGTGATATGCGAAGACCTGTCGCTGTCCGACGACCCGCTGCCCGAGGTGTCTCCGACGGCTATCCTCTCACGAGATTTGGCGCGTGTTAGCGGATGGAGTCGGAACGATGACGCGCTCGACGAGGAATCGCCCGACGATGTCCGGACGACCCTGCAATGTCTACGCGGCACCGACCTGATGGAGAAATACAAGGCGTATCTGGCAGAACAGGAGCGCGATCACCGCAAGCTCCTCGCCGCTATTAGACGGTCGGAGGAGGCTGAGACGCAAACGTCAGAAGTCGTTCCTACTCCGATTCCGGATGAGAACACAGACGACAAACCGCTGTCGTACTACTTATAAACAGCGACCCAAACAGAAACGAAAGGAAGGAGCGTGCCGCTTGAAGGCTACACAC
>MIQB01000272.1 GCA_002890585.1 Tannerella sp. oral taxon 808 | reverse complement strand
CCGGGCGAATGGAACGTGTACTCGGAAATCAAACGCAAGCTCGTGGAGGATTACGGCATCCCCTCATCAGAAATTCGCTTCATCCAAGAATGCAAGAACGAGAAAGCCAAGAAAGCGATGGTAGAGGCCGTGAACCGTGGTGACATCCGTATCGTCTTCGGCTCGACATCCATGCTCGGCACAGGCGTGAACGCCCAGCAACGTGCGGTGGCAGTCCATCACCTCGATATAGCTTGGAGGCCTTCCGATCTCGAGCAGCGCAACGGGCGTGCCGTCCGTAAAGGCAACGAGGTGGCCAAACAGTTTGCGGGCAACAAAGTGGACGTGATCATCTATGCCGTGGAGCGCTCGCTTGACAGTTACAAGTTCAACTTGCTGCACAACAAACAGCTCTTCATCAACCAGCTCAAGACGAACACGCTCGGCAGTCGCTCCATCGACGAAGGTTCGATGGACGAGGACAGCGGCATGAACTTCTCGGAGTATGTGGCCGTGCTGTCGGGTAACACCGACCTACTCGAGAAAGCGAAGCTGGAGAAGAAGATCGTCACTTTGGAATCGGAGCGAAAGGGCTTCCTTAAAGAGCGCGATACCGCCGCAGCCAAGCTCGAGGAGATCAAGGGCTCTGTCGTTTTCCATTCAGACAAGATCCGGGAAGCGCGGGCGGATCGAGCACATTTTGAGAGCCAGCTACAGCGTGACGCCGACGGTGTGCCGGTCAATAAGCTGTCGGTAAAAGGTGTGCCGGACGGTGCGGACGTTAAGGTCGTGGCTGCACGATTACAGGAGATTGCGGAGAAAGCGCGCACCGAAGGCGAGTACAA
>MIQB01000271.1 GCA_002890585.1 Tannerella sp. oral taxon 808 | reverse complement strand
TTGGCCGTCTCCGGCACTGCGGCTAAGAAGTGCTTGGCCGAGAAGGGGCGATAGAGGTGCACGGCTACCATGCCGACTTTCTCGCCGTTAGCCACTAAGTAATCGATGGCCTCGCGCGCGGCCTCCGTGACGGAGCCCATAGCGATGATGACGCGATCGGCATCCTTGGCGCCGTAGTAGTTGAAGAGGCCGTAGTTGCGTCCGGTGATCTTGTTGATCTCCTTCATGTACTCCTCCACGATGGCGGGCACGGCTTCGTAGAAGTGGTTGCAGGCCTCACGATGCTGGAAGAAGTGGTCGGGGTTCTCAGCCATGCCGCGTGCCACGGGATTCATCGGGTTCAGGGCGCGGGCGCGGAAGTCGGCCAGTGCTTCTCGGTCGATGAGCGGGGCGAGGTCGGCGTTCTCGAGCATTTCGATCTTCTGGATCTCATGTGAGGTGCGGAAGCCATCGAAGAAGCTGACGAAGGGGATGCGCGACTTGAGGGTGGCCAGGTGTGCCACACCGGCCAAGTCCATCACCTCCTGCACGGAGCCTTCGGCCAGCATGGCGAAGCCTGTCTGGCGCACGGACATCACGTCTTGGTGATCTCCGAAGATGGAGAGGGCGTGCGAGGCGAGTGTACGTGCCGAAACATGGAAGACGCAGGGCAGCAGTTCGCCTGCGATCTTGTACATGTTCGGGATCATGAGCAGCAATCCCTGCGAAGCGGTGTAGGTGGTGGTCAGCGCGCCTGCTTGCAACGATCCGTGCACGGCGCCGGCGGCTCCGCCTTCTGATTGCATCTCCAGCACGGAGACCGTCTCGCCGAAGATGTTCTTCCGCCC
>MIQB01000270.1 GCA_002890585.1 Tannerella sp. oral taxon 808 | reverse complement strand
GGGCTATCGTCCGGCGGCCCTACAGGCCGCACCGGGTACATTAATCCGGGCTGTAGGCCCGAGGGATCATAGCCCAGGGCGAAACCCTGGGCAGGGCGAAACCCTGGGCGGAACGACGGCGAGTGCGGCCATTCGACCCAGGGTGCCGCTCCGCCCGGGGGGCGTCGCTCTACCCTGGGCTGGGTTGATTTGCCCCTCCGGGGCGCACCGGACATTCCCATTTATTCGTAGGAACATTCTCCCCAACCACCCCCGGGGGGGCGCTGGCGGGCTATCATCCACCGGCCCCGGGGTTTCGCCCCGATCGTCCATCACCCGGGGTTTCGCTGGCGGGCTATCATCCGGCGGCCCTACAGGCCGCAGCGGGTACATTAATCCGGGCTGTAGGCCCGGGGGATCATAGCCCAGGGCGAAACCCTGGGCAGGGCGAAACCCTGGGCGGATCAGACCACCGAGCACGTTGCTGTTCGGTGGTCTTGTTGTATACGCGCTAATGCACCCATTAGCCCATGTGGGTGTCAGCCACATGGATTAGGTGGGTCGGCCCACATGGATTAGGTGGGTCGGCCCACATAGCTTAGGTGGGTCGACCCACATAGCTTAGGTGGGTCGGCCCACATAGCTTAGGTGGGTCGAGCCACGTAGCTTAGGTGGGTCGAGCCACGTAGCTTAGGTGGGTCGGCCCACCTAACTCATATGGGTGTCAGCCACATGGGTTAGTGGGTGTGTATGCGCGCAGGCTTCTCGCCCCTTTCACTGCCTGCAGTGAAAGGAATGAGGAGCCTATAGGTGGTCAATGACCACATCGCCCCCCCCCCCCCCCCCCC
>MIQB01000269.1 GCA_002890585.1 Tannerella sp. oral taxon 808 | reverse complement strand
CCGATGGTTCAGGCAACGCATGGATCGGTTGCGTGAGGATATGGGCCTCCCTCGCAAGCAAAGCCGCGGTGTGAGGCGATGAAATTCCAACTCATTAGACTACTTATCCCGAGCGCATAGAAACAAAACACCCGACTCTACATCTTTTGGTGTAAAATCGGGTGTAATCTCTTCAGCACTTTTGAATATCAGTGTTTTATGTGGAGCTGGAGAGAGTCGAACTCTCGTCCAAACGAGGAATTGATCCGCTTTCTACATGCTTATCTCCGACTTCATTTTCGTGATGCGGCAAGACCGGAGCCACCGACCGCATCCTTATTCCCTAAAGTTTCACCTGACGACTGGGACGTCCGTCAGGCTATCTCCGAAATTGCTGCACCACCGATTCGGACGGCCTCGAAGCCACGGCTTCCGGGTGATGTCTCGTCCAAACACCTTGTGTAAGGATTAAGCCTTGATCTACTGTTCTTCAATCAGGCAGCGAGAGCGTAAGTTTCTTCGCCAGTTAATCTTTTATCAGCCGAGTTTTGAGTGCTGGCCAACGAGGCACTGCATGCTTACAAACCATTTCTACCCGCTGTCAAAACCGGTCAGCCCCGAGATATGTTTGTCTTTCCAACCAAGAGGAACGCTGCATTTACGGCCGACGCTTCGGCTACGCCGCTTTTCCCTTAGCGCGGGCAAAGATAAAAGCGGATTAGTTTTCAGAAAATCTGAGTTTGGAGACATGGACACCTCCGTGGCAGCCATTTCTCTCAGACCAACAGTTCCGCCCGCGGAGGGCTATTCGTTATAAGAAGCTGTTTTGAATTTATTGACTGATTATTGGA
>MIQB01000268.1 GCA_002890585.1 Tannerella sp. oral taxon 808 | reverse complement strand
AACCCCCACGGCGAGAACCTCCGCATCTCGTCTGTCACGTTGGCAGGAGCTGGGCGCAGTGGCTTCCGCATCAATGTGGACGGGCATAAGGGCAGCAGCTTTCAAGACATCGACCTCTGGAAGCGCGATAGCCTACGTGTGCTTGTGGAAGTGACGGTCACCCCGGGTGATAAAGATCGCCCCTTCCTCATTGAAGACTCCATCGTTTTCCTTACTAACGGCAGACGGCAGATCGTCCGCCTGCAAGCCTTCGGGCAAGATGCCCGGATCATTCGCGGTGGCCAGACGTACACCGAAAATACCACCCTGACCGCCGCTCGCCCCTACCTGATCTATGACAGTTTGACAGTGGCCAAGGGCGTCACCCTCACCCTTGAGCCTGGGGCCACGCTCTACTTCCACCACCAAGCCCTGCTCATCGTGTCCGCACGGTGTGTTGGGCATGAGCCATGATGTGGAAGGCTTAGTGGAAACGTCGACCAACCTGGCGTCGGTGAAGATGCCGGAAGCGGGCAAGGTGGTCGTTGAGACGAGCCAGCGCAGCTCTGTTGACTCGCTGAAGGATGCCGCAGCCGATCAGGTCGCAGCCGTCTTCCGCCTGGCAGGAGCTGAGGTGAAGCATGGCGACGGCTATCCCGGTTGGGCGCCTAATCCGGACTCGAAGATCCTGAAGGTGGCCGAGGAGACTTATCGTAAACTCTTCGGTAAAGATGCCCAGGTGTTGGCTATCCACGCAGGATTGGAGTGTGGCCTCTTCCTTGAGAAGTATCCCTACCTCGACATGATCTCCTTCGGCCCGACGATGAGTGACGTGCACTCGCCCAACGAACG
>MIQB01000267.1 GCA_002890585.1 Tannerella sp. oral taxon 808 | reverse complement strand
CCGTAACTCACATAACCAATGAGAAGAATCGCACTGTGGATGATGCTGTGCAGCCTCTGCGTCGGGGCGGCTGCGGGGGCGGGCGATGAGTATCCCAAGCAGGAGATTCGCGCCGTGTGGTTGACCACGATCTACGGCTTAGACTGGCCCACGCAGACAGCTACCGACTGGGCCGGGCGCAATCAACAGCAACAGGAGCTATGCCGCATACTCGACCGCCTGCATGAGGCCAACTTCAACACCGTCTTCGTGCAGACCCGCCTCAGGGGCGATGTGATTTACCCCTCCAAGATTGAGCCCTTGGCCTCCGTCTTCGCCGGGGAATATGGCCTCTGGCCGGGCTACGATCCGCTGGCCTTCGTCATCGATGAATGCCACAAGCGCGGCATGGAGTGTCACGCCTTCATCGTCACCTTCCCCGTCGGGTCGGAAAAGATCGTGCGTGAGCAGGGCCAATCCTCCGTTGTGCGTCGCCACCCCGAGCTCTGCCTGCGCCATCGCGGCAACTGGTACCTCGACCCCGGCCAACCGGGCACGGCCGATTACCTGCTCTCACTCGTCGATGAGGTCGTCCGCAACTACGACATCGACGGCATCCAGTTTGACTACATCCGTTACCCCGACGACGCCCGCACCTTCCCCGACAGCGGCTCCTACCGCCGCTACGGCCGCGGCCGCAAGCTCTGCGACTGGCGCCGGGAGAACATCAACCGCATCGTGAGCCGCATCCACGACCGCGTGAAGCAGCTCAAGCCGTGGGTGCAAGTCAGCAGCTCCCCCTTAGGCAAATACAGCAAGTCCGGCCGCACGCCCAACGCCAAATGGACGGCTTA
>MIQB01000266.1 GCA_002890585.1 Tannerella sp. oral taxon 808 | reverse complement strand
GGGTGTTGTTAATGAATGCAAGTTTACAAAGGGTGAACTACTATACAGCGTATCGAATACGCCCCTTCAAACGCCCCGACAGGGGCGAACGATCGTCCGACGGCTGGGTACCTGTGGGACGTATGCGTGTGCGCCCCTACATCGGCGGGGCTTCCGGCGTTGGTTTTTTGTAGGGGCGTATCGAATACGCCCCACAAACGCCCCGACAGGGGCGAACGATCGTCCGACGGCCGGGTACCTGTGGGGCGTATGCGATACGCCCCTACATCGGTGGGGCTTCCGGCGGCCCAAGGGGGCGATGGATGAATGTTTAATTATTAATGATTAATTATTACGGGGCGTTGACGGGGGGCGGCGGGTCATCCGGCGTTGAGGTTTTGTAGGGGCGAAAGATTTTTCGCCCCTACGATTGTCGGGAAGGGTGATCGCCCAAAATCGATAATACATCCACCGTTGGGTTTTTGTAGGGGCGAAAGATTTTTCGCCCCTACGATTTTTAGGATGGTTAATTGACGGGCGTCGGCGGGGCTTCCGGCGTTGGGTTTTTGTAGGGGCGAAAAATTTTTCGCCCCTACGATTTTTAGGAGGGATGATTGACGGGCGGCGGCGGTTGTTCCGGCGTTGGGTTTTTGTAGGGGCGAAAAATTTTTCGCCTCTAGGATTGTCGGAGAGGGTGATCGCCCAAAATCGATAATACATCCGGCGTTGGTTTTTTGTAGGGGTGAAAAATTTTTTGCCCCTACGATTTTTAGGAGGGTTAATTGACGGGCGGCGGCGGGTCATCCGGCGTTGGAATTTCGTAGGGGCGTATCGAATACGCCCTTCAAACGCCCCG
>MIQB01000265.1 GCA_002890585.1 Tannerella sp. oral taxon 808 | reverse complement strand
CCGCGAGCTGTCGCGCCTGCGCTACCGCTCCGATACGATCAATGATTACACCGACCGCTTGCATTACTTCACCGATTGGATCTACGAGAATGCCCGCCGCGGCCTCGTCCGCGACATGACCGCCGAGTTAGGCGGCCGCCCTTACCGCCCGCGGCTCTCCTTCATGTCCACCCACCCCGACCGTTACGCGGCGCTCCGATCTCGCCCCGAGCGTGTGGCTTTTATGCGCGAGAAGGAGGCGGAGATCTCTGCCCGCACGGGGTACGCCGTCCTCCCCACCGCGTCGATCCCCGCAGCCTCGGCCTCCCTCCGCGATGGCGACATCGTCTGCTTCGTGACCGATATTCTTGGACTTGACATCTCACACGTGGGCATCATCTGCCGACGTGGCCGCATGGTGACATTCATCCATGCCTCCTCCGCGGCCGGTCGCGTCATCGTCGAGCCCACATCGCTCCACGCCTACGCCGCCCGCAACCCGCGCACCCTGGGCGTGATGATCCTTAGGCCGCTCTAACCGGACGAACATCGTAGGGGCGAATAATGATTCGCCCTCACAAACCGGATACACATATAGAAAGCAATCCAATCCGTGGTCCGTCTTGGGTAACTTTTCCGAAAGTGACCCGATCCGAGGTCCGTCTTGAGCAACTTTTCCAAAAGTGACCCGATCCGGGGTCCGTCTTGAGCAACTTTTCCAAAAGTGACCCGATCCGAGGTCCGTCTTGAGCAACTTTTCCGAAAGTGACCCGATCCGGGGTCCATCTTGGGTAACTTTTCCAAAAGTGACCCAATCCGGGGTCCGTCTTGAGCAACTTTTCCAAAAGTGACCCGATCCGAGGTCCGTC
>MIQB01000264.1 GCA_002890585.1 Tannerella sp. oral taxon 808 | reverse complement strand
AGGCGTGCATGTGGTCGTGGCCACACCCGGAAGACTCTTAGACTTGATGAACCGCAAGACGGTAGACCTCAGCGGCGTCCGCGACGTCGTCCTCGATGAGGCTGACGAGATGCTCGACATGGGCTTCACGGACAGCATCGATGCCATCCTGGCCGAGGTGCCCGAAGGCCGACACCTGCTGCTCTTCTCCGCCACCATGCCGCAAGAGATCGCCCGCATCACGCGCAAGTACATGAAGGAGCCGCGCGAGGTCGTCATCGGCCGCCGCAACGAGGGCAACCAGAACATCCGACACCTTTATTATATGGTTCATGCCCGGGACAAGTACGCCGCCCTGAAACGCATCGCAGATTATTACCCCGGCATCTACGGCATCGTCTTTTGCCGCACCCGCAAGGAGACGCAGGAGATTGCCGACCGCCTGATCCAAGATGGATACAACGCTGATGCGCTGCACGGCGAGCTGAGCCAAGCGCAGCGCGACTATGTGATGCAGAAGTTCCGCCTCCGCAACCTGAACCTGCTGGTGGCTACCGACGTGGCCGCGCGCGGGCTGGACGTGGACGACCTGACGCACGTGATCCACTTTGGCCTGCCGGACGACAATGAGTCGTATACCCACCGCAGCGGACGCATCGCCCGCGCTGGCAAGACGGGCATCTCCATCTCCATCTGCCACGTGCGCGAGAAGGGCAAGATCCGCCTCATCGAAAAAGCCATCGGCAAGAAGTTCGAGCGCGCGCAGTTGCCCTCGGGCGAGGCCATCTGCGAGAAGCAGCTCTTCCACTACGTCGACCGGTTAGAAAAGGTAAAGGTGGACGAGGCGGAGATCGAGCGCCTCATGCCCGCCGTC
>MIQB01000263.1 GCA_002890585.1 Tannerella sp. oral taxon 808 | reverse complement strand
TGCGGCACAAGGCGCCGAAAACGAACCAATTCGGCCATTATCGCGGCATCGTGCCGACATAATCCCCGCCGATAAGCAGCTGGAAACCAAGGATTTGCACCCGAAATGGCTACCGCGCGGAAAATCGACTTCCTGGACGAACCGACAATGACCGCGCAGGTAATCCCGTTGCGTCGTCCGGAGGCAATTGCGCCCGCGATCAGCCAGCACGCGGGGCCGTTCGAGGTTCCGGTAGAGGAGCGCAACAATTCCAGCGTCGGCGATGTTCTCGTCACCGGGCTGCTCGTCATCTATCCGGCACTCGCCACCATCACCGCGATCGTCATCGGCCTGATGCTGTCGCGCGGCTGACCCTCGCCTATTTCGGGCGCCGCAGCGCCTTTCGTTCAGCCTCGACCTCGGCGCGGCAATAACAACCCTCGATATGGTCGTTGACCATGCCCATCGCCTGCATGAAGGCGTAGACCGTGGTCGGACCGACGAAGCTCCAGCCGCGCTTCTTCAATTCCTTCGAAATGCGTGTCGAGACCGCGGTCGTCGGATTGGCGCGCACATGGACGATGTCGACCACCGCCGGCCGCTCTTCCGGCGCCGGCTCGAACTTCCAGAACCAGGCGGCCAGCGAGCCCGCCTCGTCGGCCAATGCGCGGGCGCGCTTGGCGTTGTTGATGGTGGAAACGATCTTGCCGCGGTGGCGGACGATGCCGGCATTGCCAAGCAGCCGTTCGACATCGGCATCGGTGAAACGCGCCACGCGGTCGAAGTCGAACCCGTCGAAGGCTTCGCGGAAGGCCTCGCGCTTGCGCAGTATGGTGAGCCAGGAGAGGCCCGACTGGAAACCTTCCAGGCAGATCTTCT
>MIQB01000262.1 GCA_002890585.1 Tannerella sp. oral taxon 808 | reverse complement strand
CGCCGGCATTGCCGACGAGAATGTCGAGCTTGCCGTAGCGCTCGTGCAGGCCGGCGGGCGGAAGCTCATCAGGCTGCGGGTCTTGTAGTCGTAGAATTTGCCGGTCTCGGTCCAGTCGGGCGTGCACATCGGCACGATGAATTCGGCGACCTGCTCGGGCGTGTCCAGCGTCGCCGGATCCTCGCCCGGCATCAGGGTCGCGCGCATGCGGGTGCGGATCGGTCCGGGGTTGAACAGGTTGATGCGGATCCTGGTGTTGGCGGTTTCCTGCGCCCAGGCGCGCGCCAGCGTTTCCAGCGCAGCCTTGGAGGCAGCGTAGGGGCTGACATAGGCGGTGGCCTTGTTGGCGGCTCCCGAGGTGACGAAAACGGCGCGCCCGGCGTCGGACTGCCTGAGCAGCGGCTCCATGCAGCGGATCAGCTGGAAGTTCGCGGAGACGTTCACCGCCATCACGTCAGTGAAGGACTTCAGCTCAATATGGCCGATCGGCGAGGAGGGGCCGAGCACGCCGGCATTGCCGACGAGAATGTCGAGCTTGCCGTAGCGCTCGTGCAGGCCGGCACCCAGCCGGGCGATGCCGTCGGAATCGGTGAGATTGAGCGGCACCAGCGTGGCGCTGCCGCCGTCCTTGCGGATCTCGTCGTCGAGTTCTTCCAAGCCGCCCTGCGTGCGCGCGACCGCGACGATATGAGCGCCGGCCTTTGCGAGTGCGATGGCCGTGGCGTAGCCGATGCCGCGCGAGGCGCCGGTGACGAGAGCGATGCGGTCGGCGAGGGGGTTGGTCATCGTCGAAAACTTCCGTCATGCCCGGGCTTGTCCCGGGCATCCACGTTCTTTGCGGCGGGTATTACAGACGTGG
>MIQB01000261.1 GCA_002890585.1 Tannerella sp. oral taxon 808 | reverse complement strand
TAGATGCTGGCGATGTCAGCGCGATCGACGCGGATGTAGATCATCTCACCGTGCGACCAGACAGCCGTTCCGGCCAGCAGTTCGTTGGCTACGAAGTCGGGGCCAATGGTCAGCGTGATGTCTTCCTGTACGTGCGGGATGACGTACTCGTACTCGCCGTTGGCGTTCTTCTTGCCTGTCAACATCTCCGGAGCGCCGTTCACCATGCGGCTCGTGCGTACGGCCAAGGGCTTGCCGGTGTAGGTGGCCTTGAACTTGAAGTTGCCACGACTCTTCACTTCCCAAATACCGGGCACAGGATCCGTCGTAACACCGGTTACGCTCGGGATGGTTACGGTGCGGGTGAGGTCTACCGGTTGGGCGTCGCCTACGCAGACGTATACGATGCCGTCCGTTCCGATGTTCAGGTGGAGCGGATACTCTTCGCCGTCGATCTTCACCACGGCCGGCTTCACCTTCAGGTTGTTCAGGCTGTTCGGCGTGAGCGACTTGTAATAGATGATCGGGTAGCAGCGCTTCTCCATCTTCTCGCACGGGCGAACTTCGATGTTCACGTCTACGGAGCCGTAGGTCGTCAGCTTCTCTACCTCGATGGCGTCGCTGTATTCACCGTTCAGGCCCTTCTTGGTGCCGACGGAGAAGTGCAGCTGGGCACCCACGTCAAGACGGAGATCTTTCATGCGTTGCGTACCGCAGAGCTGCTCGTAGCAGAGGCCGCGGAGGCGCAGCGAGGTGAAACCAGCGTTCAGGTGAGCGCCGTTCTCCACGTGCACGTCGGAGTGGATGAAACCGAAGCCACCGAAAATGGAGGTGGTGATCACGTCGAGTGCGAGATCGTCCGATGTCCAGAGTTCGCTATACGG
>MIQB01000260.1 GCA_002890585.1 Tannerella sp. oral taxon 808 | reverse complement strand
GTTGCGACCGCATGGTGAAAGAACTGAACTGGCGCGGCATTGAACGGGTGAATTATCTCGGTATTACCATCCTGTTTGCGTTCTATTTTGTGGTGGCGTTTCTGCCGATTTATTTCGGTGCCGATGCGGCCAGCGCCATGGTGCAAAAAGCACCGGTTTGGCTCCTGGATGGCCTGGCAGTAGCGGGCGGTATGATGCCGGCGATTGGTTTCTCATTACTGATGAAAGTGATGATGAAAAAAACCTACGTGGCCTATTTCATCCTCGGTTTCATTTCCGTCACCTTCCTGAAATTGCCCATTCTGGCCGTGGCGCTGGGTGCGCTGGCGATCGCACTGATCGATTTCTTTAACAGTCAACGGGCCGGTGCGGAATCGCTCAAACAGCCTGTACAACAGGAGGATGCTGAAGATGGCATTTAATGATTCCGACGACCTGCTGGCACAAAAAGCGGAGCAGCGTTTAGCACAGGCGCTGGCCACCAGCCAGGTCGAGCAGGACGACTACGTCGATAGTCAACCCGCTGAGGCGTTGACCCGTGGAGATATCAACCGCATGGCCTGGCGCTCGTTGCTGTTGCAGGCGTCGTTTAACTATGAACGAATGCAGGCCGGTGGCTGGCTGTACCAACTGATCCCGGGTTTGCGCAAGATCCACCGCAATCCACAGGACCTGGCTAACTCGATGAAAATGCACATGGAGTTTATCAATGTGCACCCGTTTGACGTCACCTTCCTTTCCGGACTGGTGTTGGCAAT
>MIQB01000259.1 GCA_002890585.1 Tannerella sp. oral taxon 808 | reverse complement strand
AGTGGCACGCGTACGAGCACGGAGCGGTTGCGGTCGCCCCAGCATACGTTCGTCGGAGCCTCCTGATGCGGCACGAGGCGGAAGTACGAAGTCGGGTTCGTGTTGCCGAAGGCCGTGATCGACGGCGCCAGCTCCATCATGCCGGCGATGGCCTTGCGAGCTGTCTCGGAGAGTACGCCGTTGGTGAGCATCTGGTTCTTGCCGTCTTTAGTGAAGCGCATGTGGATGTGCAGCCCTGATCCGGCCTTGCCGGCGGTGATCTTCGGCGCGAAGGTCACGTTGTAGCCATACTGGTAGCCGAGGTTGCGGATCACCCACTTGGCGATCATCAGCTGGTCGGCGGCATCTTCAGCATAGACGGGCAGGAACTCGATCTCGTTCTGCTCGTAGATGTATCCGTTCAGCGTGAAGTTGCCCACCTCAGAGTGGCCGTATTTGATCTGTCCACCGGCCTGTGCGATGTACGACATGCACTCGGTGCGGAACTCGTTGAACTTAGCGTAGGGCCCTGACTCGTGGTATCCCTTCTGGTCGGTGGCCTCGTAGAGGTTGTATTCTTCCTCCGGGACGATCACGTAATACTCCAGCTCGCCCATCGCCTCGAACTGCATGCCCGTCACGTCCTTGAAGGCTTTGCAAGCCTTGTGGAGCGTGTATTCCGGTGCGCTATCGAGGGGTTCTCCGTCCTTATTAAAGTAAGAGCAGAGCATGGAGAGGGTCGGGATTTCAGCGAAGGGATCGACGAAGGCGGTGCGGAAGCGG
>MIQB01000258.1 GCA_002890585.1 Tannerella sp. oral taxon 808 | reverse complement strand
AGGAGCGTGTGAAAGGAAGAAGCACGGAAGTGCTCAGCCTCAATCTCGAATTGGACAACATCCAAAACGGATTGCAGAACATCTTCAGGAGAATGGAGTTGGGCGACTACCTATCCTTAGAGCGCATCAAAATGGAGTTCCTTGGGAAAAAAGAAGACATCGGTACGATCATGGAGCTTTTCGACAGGCATATTGCCGATGTCAAGAAGCAAGTCGGCGTGTCGGTTTCTTCCGCGACATTGCAGAAGTATAATCTGTGCAAAAAGCATTTCACGGCCTTCCTGAAAAGCAAATACAGCCGTACCGACTTAAAGCTCTCCGAACTGACCTACGTCGTGCTTCATGATTTCGACCTATACCTTCGGACAACCGTCGGGCAAGCGCCTAACACGGCCACCAAGACGCTGAAGACTTTTAAGACCATCACCCTCTTCGGGGGAAAGCTCGGCGTTCTCCACCACGATCCCTTCGTTAATCTCCGCTTCCACATGGAGCCTGTGGATAGGGGCTTCCTGACCGACGAAGAGATCCTCAGGGTAGCCAACAAGGATTTGGGCATTCCGCGATTGGAGATGGTGCGAGACCTTTTCGTCTTTGCATGTTTCACCGGACTGGCCTACATCGACGTGGCCAACCTCACGCCAGACCACATCGTGACGATGGACGACAAGCAGTGGATCATGACCAAGCGACAGAAAACGAGCGTGGAGACCAATGTGCTGCTCTTAGACATCCCGAGAGCAATCATCGCGAAGTACAGCCACAAGACATACCGGGACGGCAAGCTCTTTCCCGTCCTGACGAATCAGAAGACCAATTCGTACCTCAAGGAGATCGCCGACCTCTGCGGGATCAAGAAGAAGCTGACCTTCC
>MIQB01000257.1 GCA_002890585.1 Tannerella sp. oral taxon 808 | reverse complement strand
TGCGGTGTAGACACTCTGGTTCTCGGGGACGAATTGCGCCGGCCGGAGCACCTGCTGTAGTGAGAAGTCGGGCTGGTCGATGCGGCCGAAGAGGTCTTTGAGGAAGACGACGCCGACGATGTTGTCGAACTTCTCCGAGGCTACGGGGAAGACGTTGTAAAGGTTCTCTTTCACCTTGCGGCGGTTGGCCTCGAGGTCGTCCTGCATGTTGAGCCAGACGAGGTCGCTGCGGTGAGTCATGATGGAGCCCACGTCGCGGTCGCCAAGGGTGAAAACGCGCTCCACGATGTCTTGCTCCACGTCTTGCACCTCGCCGCTGTCAAAGCCCTCCTGCACGACGGCCTTGATCTCCTCCTCCGTTACTTTGTTTTCGCCCGTGCGGTTCAGCCCGAGTAGGATGATTACGCCGTGTGTGCTCTTGGAGAGGATCCAGACGAAGGGTGAGGCGATCTTGGAGAGGATGTCCATTGGGCGTGCCACGAGCTCGGCCACCTGCTCGGCGAAGTTCATGCCGATGCGTTTGGGCACTAATTCGCCAAGCACGAGCGTGAGGTAAGTCACCGTAACGACGATCGTTAGCTTCGATATGCCCACGGCGTAGGGCTCGAGCCACGGCACACGCGCCAGCAGGCCGGCCAGGTCGCGGGCGAAGGCTTCGCCGGAAAAGAGACCTGTGAGGATGCCGATCAGCGTGATGCCGATCTGTGTGGTGGAGAGGAATTGGTCAGGCTTCTGCGCCAGCTCGAGTGCTTTTTGCGCCGAGCGTTTGCCCTTCTTGACTTGCGATTCGAGGCGGGCTTTGCGGGCCGAGACGAGGGAGATCTCCGACATGGAGAGGAGGCCGTTCAGGAGGATCAGTCCGAGAATAAGTATGATTTCCATAGCTGTTTTTCAGAGTGTAGCGTTTTTGGCCAACCCG
>MIQB01000256.1 GCA_002890585.1 Tannerella sp. oral taxon 808 | reverse complement strand
CGAGTAACATCCCCTTCGGAAATTTTGTCATCTACGATCGGGCGTACAGCAAGGGGAAGGATCCAACGAAGCGGGAGGCCACGCGTGCTATCCACAATTACTTTTTCGTCAAGGGGATTGATTGCCTTCGCGAGGGCGGGTTGCTGGCCTTCATCACCTCCCGCGGCGTGGCCGATAGCCCGACGAATGCCTCCATCCGCGAGTACCTGATGGAGCATAGTCGGCTCGTCTCCGCACTCCGTCTGCCCGACGGCATGTTCTCAGAAAATGCAGGCACGGAGGTCGGCAGCGATCTCCTTATCCTTCAAAAGGAAACTGGGAAGGGGGTGCAAAACGAGTGGGAGCAGCTCTTTATGCAAAGCGTTTCTATCGAATCGGGCGGAGAGTCATTCTCGGAAAACGCCTTGTTCGCGGAAGGCAATCACTCCGTTGCCACGGCCTATCGCATCGGTACAGATGCTTACGGAAAGCCTGCCCCAGTCTACATCCACACGGGTGGAATCGAAGGCATCGCGCGCGACTTGGAAGCGCGGATCTCTGCCGATATGGCAGCCCGTTTTGATCGGAAAATCTACCAGCGCGAGATGCCAGAGGAGGCCGTAATAAAAGAAGCAACGCCTGCCCCCGAGGGCGTACCTGTTTTGACGTTGCATAGGCAAGCGCAGAGCCTCTTTATTAATGAAGCGTACGCGGATTGGCAACAGGACGTGGCCCGGGTCAACCGGGAAATCACAGAAAAGCCCCAACAGCGAGGTCGGTCGGCCGCACAACCTGCATCCCGTCGCACGGCACGCAAAGCCGGGAAAGCCACCTCGTCAGACAAGCACCAGCTGTCCTTTCTCGACCTGCTGAGCGAGTCCGAAGCGCCCCCGTCTGCACCCGTCCCTGAAGTCCGACGAACGTTCGACGTCAGCCCGCGCCCTTTCCT
>MIQB01000255.1 GCA_002890585.1 Tannerella sp. oral taxon 808 | reverse complement strand
GCAGTTTGATGGAGGTCTTGTCGTACACGAACGTCCAGCCGGAGAGGTCGATCTCATGATCCGTCGTGTTGTGCAGCTCCACGTACTCCGTGGCGGGTAACTTCTTCAATCCACGTGGGTCAGCCATCACCTCGTTGATTACCACATCGCCGGGCGTGAAGGTCTTGGGCGAATCGGGCTTCTTGGGTTCGTCTACTGCATCGTCCGAGTTCTCTTCGCCCGGTGTGCCGCCGCGTGGGTCGGAGCAGAGGTGCCACTTATCACCCTCGCCCCTTTCTATCGATATACCGGCCTTCGCCTTCGGGTAGGTGTACGCATGGATCACCGTCCCCGAAGGGTCTTTTAAGGCTAACGGTTTGCCGGCGTTAGCCATAGTGGCCATAAACTTCTCCAAACCCAGCCCCAGCACCGACTTGCCCAATGAAAGGCTCGCTCCCTTGCGGTAGAGTACAGCGTAACCCCACGCCGAGAAAGTGACATGGGGTAGGCTTATCGCTTTGCCATCGTAAATGAATGTCCAGCCCTTGAGCGAGATCTCCCGGCCAGATGCGTTGTAGAGCTCCACGTATTCCGGCAATGCCGAGCCCTTCGGATCGGCCATGACCTCGTTGATCACAATATCCCCCGGCTTAGCAGGAGTGGGAGTGACTGGCGGATCCTCCGGTTTGGGCTTCGCAGCAGAATTGGCCTCGCCGGGCGTACCGCCGCGTGGGTCGGAGCTGAGATGCCACGCCTCATCAGACGCGCCCCGCTCGATGGACACACCAGTCTCCGCCTTTGGGTATTTATAAGAATGTATCACCGTGCCAGACGCATCCTTTAAGACCAGCATCTCACCCGCATCCGGCATATCGAAAGGGAACGCCTCCAGACCTAACCCCAGCACAGACTTGCCCAATGAAAGGCTCGCTCCCTTGCGGTAGAGTACAGCGTAACCCCACG
>MIQB01000254.1 GCA_002890585.1 Tannerella sp. oral taxon 808 | reverse complement strand
GACCGCTACACCGAGGCCTGCACCGCCTATTGCAACGCCCTGACCGCCTATCGTCAAGCCATCGGAGAGTAAGCGCCCTCCCCGATCCATTCCCGAAGATCTCAGTTCCTTTGCCGCCGTACCTAACTACTTATGTATATGAATCGAATCGCTTCTTTGTTTGAGATTGAATACCCCATCATTCAGGGCGGAATGGTGTGGTGCAGCGGCTGGCGACTCGCCGCGGCCGTAAGCAACGCCGGCGGACTCGGGCTGCTCGGCGCCGGATCGATGCACCCCGAGACCCTCCGCGAACACATCCGCAAATGCCACGCTGCCACCGACCGGCCCTTTGGCGTAAATGTCCCCCTGATGTACCCGCAGATCGAAGAGATCATGCAGATCATCATGGACGAAGGCGTGAAGATCGTCTTCACCTCTGCCGGCAACCCCAAGACGTGGACTGGCCGACTGAAGGAGCACGGCATCACCGTGGCACACGTCGTCTCCTCATCGCGCTTTGCTGCCAAATGCGAAGCCGCCGGTGTCGACGCCATCGTGGCCGAGGGCTTCGAGGCGGGTGGCCATAACGGTCGCGAGGAGACCACCACGCTCTGCCTCATCCCCGCCGTGCGACGCGTCACCGACCTGCCGCTCATCGCCGCTGGTGGCATCGCCACAGGCGAAGCCATGCTCGCCGCGATGGTGCTTGGTGCCGACGGTGTGCAGATCGGGACGGCCTTTGCGTTGGCCGAGGAGAGCTCGGCGCACGAAGCCTTCAAGCTCCACTGCTTAGCCTTGGGCGAGGGCGACACGAAGCTGTTGCTCAAGAAGCTCTCCCCCACCCGATTGGCTGCGGGCGCCTTCCGCACAGCAGTCGAGGAGGCCGAAGCCACCGGTGCCGATGCCGAAGCGATGGAGCGTTTGTTGGGGAAAGGCCGCGCCAAGAAGGGCATCTTCGAGGGCGACCTCGAGGAGG
>MIQB01000253.1 GCA_002890585.1 Tannerella sp. oral taxon 808 | reverse complement strand
GGGTTTCGCCCCGGGCTATTCGTCCGGCGGCCCTTCAGGCCGCATTGGGTGCCATTAATCCGGGCTGTAGGCTCGGTGGACGATAGCCCAGGGCGGAACCCTGGGCCTCGTAGGGGCGAATGATTATTCGCCCCTTAAAACGCCCCGCATGGGGCGTATGATCAAGAGGCCGAGTATATGTGGGGCGTATGCAATACGCCCCTACCCTACCGGCAGGAGAGGCTGGGCTCAAAAGCAGAAAATACTACTCGGAGGATGGGACTGACATCGATCCATTCATAGATCTTTGCGGCCAGTCATCATCACATCAAACCATTATGGCAAAAGTTAATTTACAGATGGAGCAGAACGACATCATCCGTCGTGTGCTCAACATTGAGGATACGAACATCCTTACGCAGATAAAGGAATTTATCACCGCACATGCGCCTGAGGATGACGATTACAGGCCGATGACCAAAGAGGAGATCATGGCCGAATTGAAAGAGGCATTCCTCGTAGCTAAAGCGGCACGGGAAGGGAAAGTCAAAGGTCGCCCAGCGGAGGAGTTTCTAAGTGAATTGTAAGGTTATCATTCTTCAGCCTTTCGAACGAGCATCAAAACGACTTCTCAAACGCTACAAATCATTGAGACACGACCTCATTCGACTGATCGCCGAATTGGAAGCCAACCCTATGCTCGGTGCTGATCTCGGCAATGGGTTTCGGAAAGTGCGACTTGCCATTAAGTCGAAGTCCTCGGGTAAGCGTGGTGGTGCACGTGTCATCACGCTTACCATCCTACTCTCTACCGATAACGCCGAGGTTGGTTTGCTCTACATCTATGACAAGTCCGACCGCGGGAGCATTTCGATCAAAGAGTTGAATGCATTAAAGAAGGAAAGCGGGTTATAACAGAGCCTCGCGCCTCCGCCCGGGGTTTCGCCCCGGGCTATTCGTCCGGCGGCCCTTCAGGCCGCATTGGGTG
>MIQB01000252.1 GCA_002890585.1 Tannerella sp. oral taxon 808 | reverse complement strand
ACAAGTCGGACTACGACACGCTCAAGCAGGGCCGCGCCTACTTCGGCGACTTCGACCCCTTCGGCGACTTCGACCTGCTCTTCGGCGCCGCCAAGCTGAACCTGAAGATGACGGAGATCATCATCCGATATAAGGATCGCGAGTATGGCTCCACGCAGATCAGCCGCTTCCGGCACGGCTGGCTGCTGATTAAGATGTGCGCCTTCGCCGCACGGAAGATTAAGTTCATTTGAAGTAGAAGCAAGCTCTACCTATCGAAAACGAAATAAGAAGCAACAATGAAAGACCCCAACAATCACTCCTTTGCCCAACGGTTCGACACCTTCTTTGATCGGTATCGACAGGCTTTTTTTATGCTCATCATGGCTCTGGCCGCACTGATGAGCATCTGCATGTTCGACACCAAAGTCAGCCTCAGCGGCGACGACTGCGACTACATCCTCGCTGCCGATGCATTTTGGCATCATTTCATCTTCCCCGGCCATCACGGTTCGCTTTACCCCATCGTCCTCTCGCCCTTCGTCGGACTGTTCGGCTATAAGCTCATCCTGCTCAAATTTCTTTCTGCCGTCTTCACCGTTGGCTCCTTCTGGTTTTTCTACAAGGCCTTCGAGAGACGTATACCTTCGGCTGTGCTGATACCCGCCATGCTGCTGGCTGCCATTTGCTCCTACATCTTCTTTTATGCCGGTTATACCTATAGCGAGCCTCTTTTCATGCTCCTTCAATCGGTTTACCTCTATTTCTTCTCCCGCTATTTCTGGGTGAAAGACTGCACACCTAACTATACATTGAGGAGTGACTGGAAGAAGTATCTGACCCTTGGCGCTCTGACACTGGCGATGGGCATGACACGTGAGATTGGCTTCTGTGTCATCGGCGTCGTTATCCTCTACTTTGCCGTCGAGGGGCGGGGGAAGGATCTGCTCTACACCGTCAGTGCAGCGTTGCTTTTGCTCGCTGCCTTCTAT
>MIQB01000251.1 GCA_002890585.1 Tannerella sp. oral taxon 808 | reverse complement strand
CCTGGGCGGCATGCTGACGGCCGTCTTGGCCACCACCATCCCCTCGTTCGTCACCATCCTGCTCATCGCCATATGCTTTGCCGACCTGCGCGACAACCCCACCGCGGAACGCATCTTTCGCGGCATCCGTCCGGCCGTCGTCTCGCTCATCGTCGTGCCTGTGGTGAACATGTTGAAGAAAAGTGGCTTCCGGCCGGGTGTCGTTGCCTTGGCCGTCGTTGCTGCGCTGGCCGTATGGCAATTCAGCGTATCGCCCGTGTGGGTCATTGCCGCGGCAGGCGTGGCAGGCGTCGTCTATCACACATGGATCGCGAAAGGGAAAAACGAAAAGTGAAAAACGAAAAGTTGAGCGCCTTCATCCCCTCCTCTTCCATTTTTCACTTTCCCACTTTTAGTTTTTAGTTCTATGGAAATCTATCTGCAACTATTCATCACCTTCTTCAAGATCGGCCTTGTAGGCTTCGGTGGCGGTTACGCCATGCTGTCGATGGTGCAATACGAAGTTGTCGAGGCGCACCGATGGCTCACCGTGGGCGAGTTTACTGACATCGTAGCCATCTCGCAGATGACGCCCGGCCCGATCATCATCAACTGCGCCACCTACATCGGCTACACCGCAACGGGCGGCAGCATCCTCGGTTCTCTGCTGGCCACCGTAGCCGTCAGCCTGCCTGCCATCATTATTATGACACTCATCTGCCGATTCTTCCTCCTCTTCCACAACAACCGCTACATGGCCGGCGCCCTGAGCTGGATGAAGCCTGCCGCCATCGGACTCATCGCTGCCGCCGCCCTGATGCTGATGAACGAACACAACTTCGTAGACTGGCGCAGCGTCTTGATCGCTGTGGGCGCCTTTGCCGCCTCGTATTATCTCCGTGTGGGCACCATCCGCCTCATCCTGGCCGCCGGGCTGGCCGGACTGCTCTTGTTTTAGTTACGAGTTACGGGTTACCAGTTACGAGTTACGAA
>MIQB01000250.1 GCA_002890585.1 Tannerella sp. oral taxon 808 | reverse complement strand
CAGGTCGGAAAGGATACACGTCCGAGCCGAAGAGGAACAGCCCGCGGCCACCGACAACAAAGAGCAGGTGATCCGACAGGAACAGCTCTACACGGAGATGCAGCCCGCCGCCCCCGACTATGCGCGAACGGTCGAGTAGCTCCGCACCATCGGGCAACACAGATTCGCCGCGGTTAAGCTCCTCGTAGCCGACCAATGCAGAGAACCCCGCATAGACAAAGGCATTCTTTCCACCGTCCGACAGCAGCGGGTGCATGTATCCGGCCAGCAGCAGCGCGTCAGTCAGCGGCACGTTCGACTTTCCGTAAGGCAGATTTTGCCGTTCATACACGGCCGAGAGGAAGGTGTAATTCTCGGCTTTGAGGTATCGATTGAACGATACGCCTACGGTGAAAGTCTCGGGTTGGATCAGCTTTTCGTTCTGAATCACCGGGACGCCCGCCGTGATTTCGACGCCCGTTTGCCGCGGAAGGAGACGCTGCGCATGCGCTGTGAGGGCTGTTGCAACCATACCGATAAGCAGAAGTAGTGCCCGTTTCATCGCCATTGGAGTTTGAGGTGATCGATGCGGCGGGCACGAAGAAGGTCTTCGTTTTGCACCCGGAAAGAGAGCGTCCGGCCGCCATTTCGTTCGTGGATCGTGACCTCTAATTGCTTGTCGTCGGGCAGCGAGAAGCCCTCAAAAGCGAAGACCATGCGCTCCGACCCGTTGCCACGCACACGCATCGGCTGGTTGTAGGCACGCAAGGGTTGTAGTACGCGTTCCTGAATGGCCGTTCGTCTAACCACTTTCTTGTCGACGACTTTGAAGGAGATCATGTCGATCGGGTAAGGCAGGTAGGTCTCGTTTTTTACCGACAAGTGGAAATAGAGAAGGTTGTTGTGGACGTACAGCCCGCGAAGCAGGAACTCGAGGCCGAACTGCCGCGCGCCGATATGGCGGATCGTGCGACGGTTGCTCTGCTTGATCGTTT
>MIQB01000249.1 GCA_002890585.1 Tannerella sp. oral taxon 808 | reverse complement strand
CATTACGTCGCCGCCACCTGCCTCCGCCGCGGCCACGTCCCCCCCCACCTCCGCCTCGATCACAACTCCGCACCCCTCCCCGTCCGCCGCCTCCTCATCCACAACCACTCCTTCGGCAAAGTCCACACCTTCACCCTCCTGTCCGCATGCTAAGACTACTCATCCTCTCCACCGTCCAGTCCCTCCTGCTCGTCTCCGGCCAGATCTTCCTCAAGTTCGCGCTGGCCAAGATGCTCCCCTTCTCCTGGACATGGCCCTTCTTCCGCAGCGCCCTCTTCAACTGGCAATTCTCCGCTTCCGGCCTCTCCATGGCCAGCGCCTCCCTCCTCTGGTTCTATATCCTTCGCCACCACAACCTCTCCCTGGCCTACCCCCTCATTAGCATCAGCTACATCTTCGGCCTCCTCGCCTCCGTCCTCATCCTTCACGAGCCCGTCCCCCCCATCCGTTGGCTCGGCGTCCTGCTCATCATGGCCGGCGTCACCCTCCTCACCCGCTGATCTTTTATAGATAGAGACCTCTGCAAAACGTATACGTGGGGGGAGGACGAATGATTATTCGCCCTTACAGATAATAGTTAATCAATAACGGTTGAGCTTGTAGATTGGGGAAAGTGAAATGGGGTAGGGATAAAAAAATAGGAATCGACGGTAAATCACTTACGGTCGATTCCTGAAAAGAAATTTATTTGACTTACGTGGTTTTTTTATCCATGTCTAACTAAGAATTCACAGCACAAAAGTACGGGCGTGGGCAAGGGCCGGAAATCCCTAATTCTGGGTAAATCCCCATAGTGCCCTTCGCTAATAGTAGCTAAGATGCCTGTTTTGAGTACGAACAAACCCCGCTTTAGGCGCCCCAGAATGTCCCCGAGAGCAGGTATACGCCGTAAGCTATGACCCATGCGACGCCCGTGTTGTAGAGGACGGAGAAGGCTACCCATTTGCGGTTGCCCGTCTCGTGGGCGATGGTGGCGAGTGA
>MIQB01000248.1 GCA_002890585.1 Tannerella sp. oral taxon 808 | reverse complement strand
CTCAATGCTTGGGCGTTGCCGTGGCCGATGTAGTTGATCAGCATGGTGCCTTCGCGCTGTAGGTTGCGGATGGCGGTGACCACATCTGGGTAGGCGCCGCTGCCTCCGCCGCCGGAGCTGCTCTTCTTGTAAGCGTCGAAGAGGATCTTGTGGGCGATGTATTCCGGGTGGCTTTGCTCTACGGATTTGGCCAGAATGTAGGCATAATCCATGTGATCCGTTCGGTAGCTATCGATCGCGCTGCCATCGTCGCCGATGAAGCAGAGGTTGTTTTTCCAGGCGCCGTAGGAGGGGTTGTCGATGTAGTTGATCACCTTGTTGACGGCTGCGCGTGCTTGGCTGAGGGTGCGCACGGGGAAGCGACCGATGCCGAGGCGCAGGTGGCATGTGCCGATCCGTGCGCCCTCGCCGTCGTCGAGGAAGCCGAAGTAATCGTCCGTCACGTACGTCTCATGCATCTCTCCATCAATCTCCCAGTCGCCGCCGAGCGAGAAGCGCGTCTGGTAGGTGAGCAGGAAGTTCTTCATATCAATGGCTTTCCAGGCCGAGGAGAGTTGGCGATTGTCGTGCGCACCGTCGCCGAAGAGGAGCAGGTATTTCGGTGCGTCGGCTGCGGAGGTGCGTCGGTCGTAAAACATCTTCATGAAGCGGCGGATGGCGGTTGCTTCGGGTGTGCCGCTGGAGAATTCGTTGTAGACCTGTTCGGGCGTGACGACGACGACGCTGATCGAGTCGCGTTTGGTGCGATGCTTCATGGCCAGCCGTTCGGCTTCGCTGAGGAAGGCCGGGGGCGCGAGGATGACCATGTCCGTTTGCGGCAGTGCGTGCAGGTTTTGCGTTGCGACGGGCCCGACTGTTTCTGGTGTGGGAAATGATTTCGAGGGGT
>MIQB01000247.1 GCA_002890585.1 Tannerella sp. oral taxon 808 | reverse complement strand
CGGCGGCCTGAAAGGTCGCAGGACGATAGCCCAGGGCAACGCCCTGGGTTCGGATGGTGTGAAAAAAATCCCGCATCCTGCAAACCACCCCCCGACCTACCCTTAGCAGGTCGGGGGGTGGTTTGCAGGATGCGGGGGACGGGTCGTGCATTGCATCCCCAGGGTGCCGCTCCGCCCTTGGCGTCGCTCTACCCTGGGCTGGGTTGATCTGCCCCTCTGGGGCGCCCCGAGCATTCCCATTTATTCGTGGGAACATTCGCCCCTACCGTCCACCACCCGGGGTTTCGCCCCGGGCTATCGTCCACCGGGCCTACAGCCCGGATTGATGGTACTCGGCGGCGGCCTGAAAGGTCGCAGGATGAATGTTTAATTGTTAATTATTAATTATTACGGGGCATTGACGGGCGGCGGCGGGTTTTCCGGCGGCCTGAAAGGTCGCAGGACGATAGCCCAGGGCAACGCCCTGGGTTCGGATGGTGTGAAAAAAATCCCGCATCCTGCAAACCACCCCCCGACCTACCCTTAGCAGGTCGGGGGGTGGTTTGCAGGATGCGGGGGACGGGTCGTGCATTGCATCCCCAGGGTGCCGCTCCGCCCTTGGCGTCGCTCTACCCTGGGCTGGGTTGATCTGCCCCTCTGGGGCGCCCCGAGCATTCCCATTTATTCGTGGGAACATTCGCCCCTACCGTCCACCACCCGGGGTTTCGCCCCGGGCTATCGTCCACCGGGCCTACAGCCCGGATTGATGGTACCCGGCGGCGGCCTGAAAGGGCGATGGATGAATGTTTAATTATTAATTATTAATTATTATGGGGTGTTGACGTGCGGCGGCAGGTCATCCGCCAGCCCGAGAGGGCGATGGATGAATGTTTAATTGTTAATTATTAATGATTACGGGGTGTTGACGGGTGGCGGGGGGCCATCCGGCGGCCTGAAAGGTCGCAGGATGATAGCCCAGGGCAACGCCCTGGGTTCGGACGGTGTGAAAAAAATCCCGCATCCT
>MIQB01000246.1 GCA_002890585.1 Tannerella sp. oral taxon 808 | reverse complement strand
AATCATGTTAAATAACATACGCTATTGACGCTTTCTGTATTACAGTTCGTCCCTATCGAGCGCTTTGGGCAGTCGACTGTCTCCCTTGTCTACATGCACATTGTCAAATAGCAAGGTATCTGCCACGCCTTCACGATATGCCAGCTTGCAGACCTTTTTGACAAGGATGACCATGTTGTAGCAGGTACTTTGTTTCAGTCCAACCTCTCCGGTTGCGAACTGCTCGAACTGCTTAACAAAGTCCTCCGTCAGTTGCGAAAAGGTTAAGTCGGAAGCGTTATGCTTCGCTCGAATGAACTGTTGCAATCGCGCTCTTGTCTGGCGATACAAGACCAAAGACTCTCTTTTGATGTCTACTCCGACGTGCTCCTCCATATCCTCGATCAGGCCGTCGAACCGTTCCAAAAGCATAGTTCGACTTTGCACGCTGCCTTGGAAATGTTCCTTGATATCCGTTGCGTCAAATGGTGAGCCCTTGGCGAGCAAGGACTGATAGGAGGTCTGAACTGCAAGAAGGAGGTTGTCCAATCGTCCATTAACTTACGTGAGTTCGACGTAAGAAAAGGGGCAAAAAGAGGTGGGAATCAAGAGTGAGGTTTGTATCTTTAGTGCA
This sequence comes from Tannerella sp. oral taxon 808, assembly GCA_002890585.1. Lineage (GTDB taxonomy): Bacteria > Bacteroidota > Bacteroidia > Bacteroidales > Tannerellaceae > Tannerella. Next base: position 391 of record MIQB01000246.1, on the reverse strand, counting down.
TTGAAAACAAAGAGCAAACCCAACAATGATTCCCACCAATAAAACTGTAGAGATCTACTATCTCGTCGACGAATTCTTGAAAGAATACGACGCCGTAATCAAAAGTCATTCCTTGGAAGAAGGAGCCCCAAAGAAAAGAAGGAACCGCAAATTCACTATGTCCGGTAGCGAGGTGATGACGATTCTCATCCTTTTCCACTTCTCCTCTTTTCGAGACCTGAAACATTTCTATCTCTTCGTCCGATCACACATGAAGTCTGATTTCCCCCATACCGTGTCCTACAACCGATTTGTAGAGTTAGAGCGAAAAGTCTGTATCCCGCTTGCTGTCTTCCTAAAAATGAAGGCTTTGGGGCAATGTACCGGCATATCTTTTATCGATTCTACTCCC
>MIQB01000245.1 GCA_002890585.1 Tannerella sp. oral taxon 808 | reverse complement strand
CTTCAGCCTTATAGCCCCAAACGCTTCAGCCTTATAGACCCAAACACTTCAGCCTTATAATGCTGATCGCAAAGGCCTGATAATAAGACATTACCCATCCCTACTTTATTCCCTCATTCCCCTTATCCCCCCCACACACCATGAAACACAAACTTATCCTCTGCCTCGTGTGCTGCCTGCTGCTTACGCCAACGGTGCACGCCCAATGGATCGTTACTGACCCTGTCAATCTGGCAGGCAACATCGCAAACACGATCAAAGAGATCGCCACCGCCTCCAAAACGGTGAACAACACGCTGAGCAACTTCCGTGAAGTCGAGAAACTTTACAACGACACCAAGCGCTATTACGACGCCCTGAAGAAGGTCAACAACCTGATCGGCGACGCGTATAAAGTCAAGGAAACCATACTGATGGTGGGCGACATGACGGAGATGTACGTCGGCGCGTACAAGAAAATGCTCTCCGATCCGAACTACTCGCCCGAGGAACTGTCGGCCATGGCGGCGGGCTATGCCAAGCTGATGGAGCGCTCCAGCGAGTCGCTCAAGGAGCTGAAATCGCTCGTCCGCAGCGGCACGCTCTCGATGAACGATAAGGAGCGAATCGAGCTGATCGATCGCATCTACAACGAGGTGAAGGAGTACCGCGCGGCCACGTCGTACTTCACACGTAAGAACATCTCTGTCAGCTTCGTACGGGCGGCGAAGAAGGGCGAGATGGCCCGTGTTAATGCCCTCTACGGATCTGCTGATAACCGCTATTGGTGATGCGCAATGGACTTTACCGACCTGCACGCGCTGCTGCACGCTACCTACGGGGAGATGATGCCCCTTTGTGCCAATATGGCAGGGATCGCAAAGGGCATCGCCGGCCTCGGCGCACTCTTCTATATCGCCCTACGCATCTGGTCGTCGCTCGCCCGCGCCGAACCGATCGACGTCTTCCCGCTCCTCCGCCCCTTCGTCCTCGGCTTCTGCATCATGTTCTTCCCGTCGGTCGTCTTAGG
>MIQB01000244.1 GCA_002890585.1 Tannerella sp. oral taxon 808 | reverse complement strand
AGTTATCGATAAACGGGCAACCCCGGGGCAAATGCGACAACATTTCAAAAAAGCGTCCTCCTCTCTTGGAGTGGCGCGTTTGTCAATGATCGGGGGTGGGGATTGGTGCTCCGGAGGGGCAGCTCAACACCTACTGGAGGGTAATGCCTTGGAGTGATATGGCGAGAGCGGTTTTTCCTATCAGATGAATCCCCTTCATGCACTAATGCGAAGAGTATTCATTGCCTCTAATGAATATCCTTCATACGGCCAGATGAAATCTCTTCATCGCGGGTTGTTAGGGTGAGGCACATACGAAATACGCCCGTAGATGCATCCACCACCTTTATGGCGGATACATCTGCGAGCGTATGCGGAAGCGTCAGCAAGCAGGTGGAGCCATCGCTCCATCCACTTGCGGTTGCAAACCTGTACAAAATGTTATATCTCGTTAACGGGGGGGGGGGACGTGCCCGTGCACCCAGAAGGGGTTTGAATACTGCACCGGGATGAAGGCAAATCAGGATGAATATCGCTATGCCCTGTGTGCTATGCCTTGTACAGATGCCGGGATGTCGCTGCATAGGTTTCACCCTTTGGGTGTAAAGCATGCTGCATGCTGTGCATAATGCCGCAATCTCGGAAGGCATCTGCCTGTGGAGGTGTTTTTACCTTACGGGGTAGAACCCTTTTGGGTTATGCCTTTCCCCGAATGGTGCCGAGAAACAGATCGCTTCTTTAGATGGGGCGTCTACTGACTTTCCGTTTGCAGAGCAGCCACTACAACTATGGGAAAAGAAAAAATTCACCTTTTGTATTTGCTTTTCAGGGATTGCTCTACTTTTGCTTTTGACGAAAAGAATAAGCGAAGTAAAAGGGACATGAAAGTAGATGTTTATACAGCTGCTGTTCCCCGCCAGATAGGCGGAATGGACGGGATGACCGATACCCATATTCGGGCATTCGTTAATTCCTGTTTACCCCGTAATGTGTTGATAATATAGTCATTACTTCCTCCATACGAGATGCCC
>MIQB01000243.1 GCA_002890585.1 Tannerella sp. oral taxon 808 | reverse complement strand
GCTTTTGGGAGAGAAGAAATTTAAGCTTTCCAGCGAGGGGATGAGATTGGTGAAGGGGCTTTTAAATGGATAGTATTTAAGTCTGACTTGAAAATAACAGGCAAATTCCTATCTTTGAGTCAGTTTTTAATTTTTGATAGAGAAACAATGGTAAAAATTGATGCGGCAGAAGTAAAGAAAGGAACTGTGCTTGAGATGGATGGACAGCTTTTTAAGGTGCTTGATCTTTCTTTTATGCAGATGCAGCAAAGGCAAGGGTCTTATACTTATAAGGTAAGAAATCTGATGACTAATGGAGTACAAAATGTGACTGTAAAGTCCGGAACTACCATGGATCAGGCAGATATTTCTACTCAAAATGCAGTTTATCTCTATAATACAGGAGATACTTATTCTTTCATGGAGAACGATACTGGAGAGATTCATGAAATTGCAGCAGATACGATTGAAGATATTACCGGATATCTAAAAGATAATCTTGATGTCTTTATTCAGATCTACAAAGGGAATGTTATCAATGTGATCCTTCCTTCTACGATCAGCTATACGATTACTGAAACCGTTCCTGGAATTAAGGGGAATAGAGCTCAGTCTGGAACTAAGCCTGCTACCATTGAAACTGGAATGGAAATTCAGGTACCACTTCACAAAGAAGTAGGAGATACCGTGACTTTGAATACGCTTACTGGAGGTGTAAACTAGTTTTTGGATTACTATTTTGAGAAGTGGAGATTCAGTTTATTTCTTTTGGTGTGTGGGATTAGAATGGCAAAAATTCTCTTTGTCGTTGCGAATGTAGGGTTTCAGGATGAAGAATTTAGTATCCCTTTTGAACTCTTATCTTCTCAAGGGCATTTTTGTGACGTTGTTTCTTGAAAAGGTGGGAAATGTAGAGGCGTCTTTTTCAAAACCATAGAAAAAAGTCTGAAATTTGAGGATGTTCAGGTTTCTGACTATGCTATTGTGGTGTTTGTATGCAGAGTCTTGTTTTCTCCTGAGCTCCAGAGAGAATTGATAC
>MIQB01000242.1 GCA_002890585.1 Tannerella sp. oral taxon 808 | reverse complement strand
TCCACGTACTCCGGTAGTAGCCCGTTTTTTGGGTCGGCCATGACCTCGTTGATCACAATATCCCCTGGCTTTGCAGGAGTGGGAGCGACTGGCGGTTCCTCTGGCTTGGGCTTCGCAGCAGAATTGACCTCACCGGGCGTGCCACCGCGTGGATCGGAGCAGAGGTGCCACTCGTTGTCGTCTCCTCGTTCGAGCGACTTACCCAACCGAGATTTCCTATAGGTGTAGCTATCAATGATCGTGCCCGACGGCGACCTCAAAGTGAGCCGCGCGCCAGTGTTCACCATGTTCTTCGGGAAATTCGCCAACCCTAAACTCAGCACCCCTGCCTTCAGCTGTATGCTATTCCCCTTGCGGTAGAGCACGGCGTAGCCCTCCGCCGGGAAGGTGACACGGGGCAAGCTGATCGCTTTGCCATCGTAATTGAATGTCCAGCCCTCGAGCGAGATCTCCCGGCCAGATGCATTGTAAAGTTCCACGTACTCCGGTAGTAGCCCGTTTTTTGGGTCGGCCATGACCTCGTTGATCAGGATGTCGCCGGGGGAGAACGTTTCGGTAGGCACAGCCGATGCACACAGGCTGCCAAACCATAGGATGAGCAAAGGGAGCACGCGGCGGAGGTAGCCGGCATGCCGCTGGGTCGTAAGAGGCTCTGGCATGCGGCACTCCAGCGCTGTTGAGTTGTAAGTGGAATGATGTATGGGTACTTGTTTCATGGTTTTGATGTTTGTTTTTTGAATGGAGAGAGAAAGAGAGAAGAGAAGGGAGGCACGAATTCCTCATTCGGCCTCCTCCTCTATTATTTAACGTGAGTTCGATGTAAGAATAAAGTCAGCGGTATGTCTACGAAAGTCCGCAATGGTCAAAACGTTTTTGGAAATGCTTGCGGGACTCCCGCAAGCACCAAAAAGCAGTTTTCCCTCGTTGCGGGAATCCCGCAAGCGCCAAAAAGCAGTTTTTCCTTGTTGCGGGAATCCCGCAAAGCCCAAAAAGCACTTTTTCCTCGTTGCGGAAATCCC
>MIQB01000241.1 GCA_002890585.1 Tannerella sp. oral taxon 808 | reverse complement strand
CGATCTTTTAGGATATACCATACAGTCTGTCAAAGAAAATAAGGACAAGCAAGGCTTTTTCTCTTTGTCGAAAAATAAAAAGCAAAGGATATCAAATCGCATAATAAAGACTTTTCAGAAATTTGATATTTTGTTAAATACAGTATCTTACGATATTGCAGCTCATTATCTGTTCGATGCATTACATGTGTTGACATGCAATATCAATCTGTATAACGCCAAGCGAGGAGTGAAGGTGGGTATATTTTACTCAAACCAATTGCTGGACAATCTCTAAATACGATGGATGATCATAAAAGGCAAGATTTCACATTTGGTACAATCCTAACCAACCATTTTGGAAAACGCAACTTCCTGCGTCGTTTCGGCTAGCTTGAAGGTTATGTGTGTGAAAGTGTAGTTGGACCAACAGCTGTTACAGAAGCTACGAATATACCTCCTGTGAAATCTTTGCCTGTAATTCTTTATTCAAATTAAACATTGTCCAGCGAGTGAAAATGTACTTTTGTTTCTTCGCAAAGCGCATTATCATCTGCTGATCTTCCGTCTCAGTAATGCCCATCAATATAAGAAGACTTTGCTTGTATGCATCATCCACAAAGGGACAAGTCATCATATCCGCCGTGAGAATCGTGAGTTCCGAATTGCGTCTACGCTCCGATTCCGCAACAAGCCGATATTTTTTCAAAATCTCTTCTTTCAATAAAGTCTTTTGTGTATCATAACATTTGTGGTTCGCATAGTAATACATCAATATAATGCATGCGAATAGGTTATACTGCAATTCACTCTTTTCAATGAATGATTTGATAACTTCAGGTGCAAACAGATATGCAGAGCCCAATTCTTTTGACAATATTAACAAGTAGAGACTTTCATGCAATGTGTTTCGATGTGAATCTGTTGTAGCCAGCACCAAGGCAATTTCATCTTGAATCTTCTTAAAGATAATATCCTTGCTAGTCGTTTGAAATCTAATATCTGGATTAGATTTGAAATCACCATGCCGTTTTGCATAGATAACGATGGTATT
>MIQB01000240.1 GCA_002890585.1 Tannerella sp. oral taxon 808 | reverse complement strand
GCATTGGTCTTTCGGGAGGAATAAAGGGGTTGATGATTACGATCTACTGTGAAACATTTCGCCGGAAGTATCCGCATTCGCGGATCACGTCCTTGTAATACTGCGTGTGGGCATAGCGCTTGAACTCGCTGAAGCCATTGCCGCGGATCCAATTGGTGTTCGCATCGGTATCGAAGCCGCCGTCGCCGCTCGTTTGATCGGCATCGCAGCTCGTGAGCTTGTGGAAGCCGGCGAGGTAGAAGGCGTTGCGGTCGCACTTGATGGCGAGGAAGACGGCCTTGGCGCGCTCCTCATCGTTAGCGGCGGCGTCTACGGCTATGCGGTAATACTTCTTGGCCAAGGAGCAGTCGAGCATCATGCGTCGGGCGTAGCAGGGGATCACTGTCGGGCGGTCGGCACCGATCAGTTGGCTGCGCCAGAATGGCTGCGCTGTGCCATAATAGGTGATGTTATAAAAGGCGTTGCCGAGGAGCAGGGCGTTGTTGTAGACGTCTTCGCCGCGTTTGATCTTGGCTTCGCCCTCTTGCATCTTCCGGAGCAGGCTGAGGGCGGTGTAGTTCGCTTTGGATTTTTTGCGGATCATGCGGTCGGGGATGTAGGCGTTGAAGGGATTGACGCCGAGGTCGCGTGTGCCATACTCGCCGGCTTTCGTCATGAGCGACTCGGCCTCACTGAGGCGGTCGGCGAAGAGGGCTTGCATGGCTTTGAAGTGGTAGAGGTCTTCCACGCTATAGACGTAGAGGTCGACGAGCATGCGCTCGAAGGGGGTGCGGGGCTTTTCGAGCAGGGCGATCAGCTTGTCGAAGGCGCCGGGGGTGGTGTAGAACTCGCTGGTGTGGTCGAGCATCTCGGCATACATGCCGTTGCCAGCGCGGCGGTAGAGCTGGGCTAAGTAGGTGCGGCTTTGGCTGATGGCCGTCTTGAAGCGGACGTGGCCTTTGTCGTATTCCTGATCGGGGTTATGCCTGTAGAGCCAGACGAGTTCGTCGGTGAGGCGCTCCACGTTGTCGCCTTTGATGGCCTTGATGGCGGCGAGGGAGTTG
>MIQB01000239.1 GCA_002890585.1 Tannerella sp. oral taxon 808 | reverse complement strand
GGGGACGTGCACCGTGACACATGAAGAGGGGTATGAGACTGCAGAGAAAAAGAGAGTGCATGATTTGAAAAGAGGGGCATCTCGTATGGAGGAAGTAATGACTATATTATCAACACATTACGGGGTAAACAGGAATTAACGAATGCCCGAATATGGGTATCGGTCATCCCGTCCATTCCGCCTATCTGGCGGGGAACAGCAGCTGTATAAACATCTACTTTCATGTCCCTTTTACTTCGCTTATTCTTTTCGTGACCAACAAAAGCATGGGCAAACAGTCTTTTCCTCATAGTCGTAGCGGAAAAACATCGTGAAACGGCAAGGTTGATCATCCCTATTTTACCCCGTAATGTGTTGATAATATAGTCATTACTTCCTCCATACGAGATGCCCCTCTTTTCAAATCATGCACTCTCTTTTTCTCTGCAGTCTCATACCCCTCTTCATGTGTCACGGTGCACGTCCCCCCTTTAGGGGGGGGGGGACGTGCCCGTGCACCCAGAAGGGGTTTGAATACTGCACCGGGATGAAGGCAAATCAGGATGAATATCGCTATGCCCTGTGTGCTATGCCTTGTACAGATGCCGGGATGTCGCTGCATAGGTTTCACCCTTTGGGTGTAAAGCATGCTGCATGCTGTGCATAATGCCGCAATCTCGGAAGGCATCTGCCTGTGGAGGTGTTTTTACCTTACGGGGTAGAACCCTTTTGGGTTATGCCTTTCCCCGAATGGTGCCGAGAAACAGATCGCTTCTTTAGATGGGGCGTCTACTGACTTTCCGTTTGCAGAGCAGCCACTACAACTATGGGAAAAGAAAAAATTCACCTTTTGTATTTGCTTTTCAGGGATTGCTCTACTTTTGCTTTTGACGAAAAGAATAAGCGAAGTAAAAGGGACATGAAAGTAGATGTTTATACAGCTGCTGTTCCCCGCCAGATAGGCGGAATGGACGGGATGACCGATACCCATATTCGGGCATTCGTTAATTCCTGTTTACCCCGTAATGTGTTGATAATATAGTCATTACTTCCTCCATACGAGATGCCC
>MIQB01000238.1 GCA_002890585.1 Tannerella sp. oral taxon 808 | reverse complement strand
TAGTCGAGCGGGTAATCGGCAGGGGCGAGGGGCAGCGAGCGGTCGGAGGCGGCGGTGGCGAGCTCCGGGGCGTGGGTGCGGATGAGCCATTGGGGCACCTTCTGGAGCGACATCATGCCGCTGAAGGCGAAGGTGAAGACGAAGAGGCCGAAGAAGAGTCCGACGACGTGGTGCCAGCGGTAGAGCGGCTTGCGGTAGGGACTACCGAGGCGGCGGCGCTGGCGCCATTGCCTGACGATCATGCGCACACCGACAACGAGTCCGAAGAGGCACATCAGCGCGCCGACGCCGGAGAGGATGATGACCACGTTGCGCCAAAGGCCGGTGTAGTGCCGCAGGTTGAAGAGGTAGATCCAGTGTGGGATGGCGCCGATCCAGGCCCAGAAGCGATCCGCGCGGATGCTGTGCTGCACGCCCTCGCCGGTTCGGGAGGAGACGTAGAGCTCCGTGGCGTCGGCGTAGTGGAAGCGGTAGGCGGGCAGATCGTCGAGGTTGCGGTCGTAGGTGAGCCAGCGGTCGAGGTGGCGGACGGTGTCGACGCGCAGGATGGGCGCGAGGTTCAGGCGGGTGGCGTAACGGAGGATCTCGTCGTAGGCGACGCGCCCGTCGGCCGTGGTCTGTGCGCCGATGGTGCGCGTTTGGCCGTCTGAGGTATAGGTCAGGCGCACGCCACCGTGTCCGTCGGTCGTGAGGGCGAGGGCGGAGAGGCGTCCCGCAGGTAGGAGGCGCAGCAGGCTGTCGGCCGTGGCGCAGGCGGAGGTGTCGCATGTGGCAAGTCCGTGGTAGCGTTCGCTCTCGGTGATGCGCGGGAAGTTGTGATAGATCATCACGAATCCCGAGAGGAACCATAAGACGAACAGGACGCTGAGCACGCGGCCCAGCATCCTGTGTAAGCGGTGGAAGAGGTTCATAATAGAGGGTAGTTAAAGGGTAGTCAGAAGTAGTAGGGGCACCCCTTGTGGGTGCCCGGTAGTTAGAAGTAGTAGGGGCGCCCCTTGTGGGTTCCCGGTGCACCTTGTAGGGGCAGGCCTTGTGCCTGCCCTTTGGGAGAGGGCGACCA
>MIQB01000237.1 GCA_002890585.1 Tannerella sp. oral taxon 808 | reverse complement strand
ACACGACATGGAGCAACTGTCCGAGAAGCTCGGCAAGTTCAACTCTGCGATGGGGATCTGATACAATAGCCAAGTCACATCAAAAACAGAAACACGATATGAAAACAACAAACAAGAAGGAGTTCTCCTATTACCGACTGCGATTAGCGTCCTATTTGAAAGATTATCATCCCGAACGGCTGGCCGACGAGGCGTTTATCCGCGACCGATCGGACGCCGCGGCGCAGGCCTATGAAGACGCCTTTCGGCAAGGCTATCCTGTTCTCGAAGCCGGGTATATCGCTACGGAAGTCCTCTTCGCAGGACTGCATTTTTCGCCGTATTATATGCTCGAACAGATTATTGAGAACGAGTTTGCCAACGTGGTTCCGCCCGATCGCATTGAAGCTGTTGCGCTGCGACTGTTGCAGAGCGACGCCATCCGCGACACCATCGCGAAGTACGAGCCGGGCGACGACTTCGACGGAAGCCCGGAATACGACCAGCTCTACACTGAACTGACCGGCGTCATCGTTGAGCTGTTCGAAGCGGACGGAGTGAAGGTGCTACCGTAGCTTTCTTTTTTATCCCTCTTTTTATTCGGCCGTGGCATCGCGCTGCGGCCGTTTTTATATCCCGATACCTAAAATATCCTATTCCGAGGATCTTTCCTCTACGGGTTTCCCTGCTTCCACTTTTTGTTTGCGGCTCGGAGCCGATGTCGGTTTCCTTTTCTTCGGGCGAAGGTCAGCAGACGATAAGGGTGACGTCAAGGCCAAACGCTTCAATGCGTTCGCCACCGATAAAATCTTCCTGCTTCACAGCGTATTTTATCGGTGTAGAGCCTTGCCTTTCCCCCCTCATCGTCTGCCCTTTGTTGCCCTCGAAACGAAACCGACATACTCCGAGCTTTGAACGCAAAAAAAAAATGTCAGCACGATGAAAACGGAAAGATCTTATCACCCCCAAAACAGGTTTGAAACGAAACGACGCCTCCTCGCATTACCGCATAAAATCGTTTGGATCATCGTCTGTGTTGCGGCGTTGAAAGCCATAGGCACTTCGGAAGAATTGACCGCCATCTTGATGCTGTTT
>MIQB01000236.1 GCA_002890585.1 Tannerella sp. oral taxon 808 | reverse complement strand
CGAGCACCTTCTGCGTGTTGATGCTGCGGACGCGCATCGGTGTGAGTTGTTGGGGGGCTTCGCCCCGTTGAGGCGTTGAGGGCTTGCGCCCCGTTGAGGCGTTGGGGGCTTACGCCCCGTTGAATTGTTGAGTTGTTGGGGGCTAACGCCCTGTTGAATTGTTTAGATGTTGATCAATTCAACGATTCAACAACTCAACGCCTCAACAATTCAACAGGGCGTTAGCCCTCAACAATTCAACAAATAAACTGGCTCGCGCAGCGAGCCCAAACAATTCAACAGGGCGCAAAACCCCAAAACCGGGTTTTGGAGGAATTGTTTGGCTTGCAAAGCCCCAAAACCGGGTTTTGGAGGAATTGTTTGGCTTGCAAAACCCCAAAACCGGGTTTTGGAGGAATTGTTTGACTTGCAAAGCCCCAAAACCGGGTTTTGGAGGAATTGCTTGGCTTGCAAAGCCTCAAAACCGGGTTTTGGAAGAATTGCTTGGCTTGCAAAGCCTCAAAACCGGGTTTTGGAAGAATTGCTTGGCCCATAAAAACTCAAAACCAAATGTTGAGAAATCATGCATACCCTTTACCGCAACCTACTCAGCGTCGTCCGCCGCTTTCGGATGGCGACTGTATTAAATGTATTAGGGCTGGCCGTTGCCTTCGCCGCCTTCATGGCGATTATGATGCAAGTGGATTACGAACGGAGCTACGACCGCTGCCACCCCGGCGCCGACCGCATCTTCCGCGTCGACCTGTCGCAGGCAGGCACGTTCTCCACCATCCTGCCGCGCGGTTTCGTGGAGGCCGTCATCGCCTCCTCGCCACACATCGAGGCCGGCACGCTCCTCAATCCCTTCGTGGGCGATGTCTACTTCACTGTCACGGACAACCGCGGCGCCCGACACGGCTTCCGCGAGCCGGTGCAGACATGCCTCCCGGCGCTCGTCCGCACGTTCGACTTCCCCATCGTCGAGGGCGATGCCGACTGCCTGCGTGAGCCGGACAAGGTGATCATCCCACAGAGCATGGCGCGCCGACTCTTTGGCGACGCGTCGGCTGTGGGGCGGCGGCTGCATGCCGAGGAACGGATCT
>MIQB01000235.1 GCA_002890585.1 Tannerella sp. oral taxon 808 | reverse complement strand
GCTCTATCGGGTGGCTCGTATGGAGCGCTTCAACTCCCGCCGCAGCGAGTGTTGCCCGATGTATTACGGCGATAAGTACGATCAGCTCTACTTCAACTCCACCCGCGGCATCGTACACAAGGATTCGCTGAACGCCATCACGGGGCTGAAGAACAACGCCTTCTTCCTCGTGAAGAAGGATGAGAACGGCGCCTGGCAGAAGCCCAAGGAGGTGGACGACCCCGTGGCCAGCGAGTATGATCAGGGTACGCCCTCGTTCTCGAAAGACGGCAACACGATGTATTACACCTACTGCGCCGTGGACGCCACCGAGCCGCGCACGGCTGAGATCTACCTCTCGACGCGCAGCGGGGCGGCCTGGAGCAAGGGGCAGCGCGCGGACATAATCAAAGACTCCCTCACGCTGCTGGCTCACCCGGCCGCATCGCCCGATGGCAAGTACCTCTACTTCGTGGCCGACGCCGTGGGCGGAGTTGAAGCGCTCCATACGAGCCACCCGATAGAGCGTGGGGTGCTCACGCCAACTCTTGGCCGAGTCGCATCCCTCGATGGCGCGCACGGCGCGCAGATCGGTGGGGGCCTGCGCCAAGTATTCGCGGTAATACTTCACGGCCTCGTCGTATCGCCCCTCCTTCTGGCAGACCTGCCCGAGGTGGAAGGGGAGCAGGCTGTCGGGGTAGTCGTAACGCTCGGCATTGAGGTAGGCGCTTGTGGCGCGTCCGGTGTTGTTCGCGCGCTGGTTGCAATACCCCATGCGGTACGCAATGTAAGCGCGGAGGTCCCTCTGCGTAGGTTTCGATTTGGTGTAGAGTTTACGATACATCGCCGCCGCAGCGTAGTATTCACCTAATCGCTGCTTCTCTTCGGCGTCTTTCAGCTTCACCGTCTTACACGCAGAAGTCACGCCCAGCAACAGGCCAGCGATCAGCAGCAAGGGGATATGTCTTTTCAATGAAGATTTCATGGGCTTGTAAGTAGTGGGATATTATTATAGTCAATCAAAAATGGTTCCAAATAATATGCTTCGACTGGCGTCTGAGCGCTGGAATCAGTGATTCCACGGCTTCGACTGGCGTCTGAGCGCTGGAATCAGTG
>MIQB01000234.1 GCA_002890585.1 Tannerella sp. oral taxon 808 | reverse complement strand
GGTACCCGGAGCGCCCTGTAGGGGCGCCGGACGATAGCCCAGGGGGAAACCCTGGGGGGGGAAACCCTGGACGGAATGAATGATTGATGATTGATCGCCCCCGCCCGGATCATATGCCCCCTTACCGGGGCGTTCGTAGGGGCGAATGATTATTCGCCCCTACTGCCCGGGGTTACGCCACTATCATCCGACCCCCGGGGTTTCGCCCCGGGCTATCATCCACCGGGCCTACAGCCCGGATTGATGGTACCCGGAGCGCCCTGTAGGGGCGCCGGACGATAGCCCAGGGGGAAACCCTGGACGAAATGAATGATTGATGATTAATCGCCCCCGCCCGGATCATGCGCCCCCTTTCCGGGGCGTTCGTAGGGGCGAATGATTATTCGCCTCTTTGCATTCGCCCCCACCGCCCGGGGTTGCGATGGCGGGCATTTGGGTGTATCAGGCATACGCCCTGAAAGGGCAACTCATCTCAGCCCAGGGCAACGCCCTGGGGTTGCGGGTGCCCAAAGAAAATCCTCCGCGTTCTGCAATCCTCCCCCCGCCCTGCCCCAGCAGGGCGGGGGGAGGATTGCAGAACGCGGTACGGCGGATGCGGCCATTCAACCCAGGGTGCCGCTCCGCCTAGTGGCGTCGCTCTACCCTGGGCTGGGTTGATCTGCCCCTTCGGGGCGCACCAGCCCGCATCAGACCACCTCATACGTTGCTGTGAGGTGGTCTTGTTGTATACACGCTAATACACCCATTAGCCCATGTGGGTGTCAGCCATATGGCTTAGATGGTTCGGCCCATATAGCTTAGATGGGTCGGCCCATGTAGCTTAGATGGGTCGGCCCATGTAGCTTAGATGGGTCGGCCCATATAGCTTAGATGGTTCGACCCATATAGCTTAGATGGTTCGACCCATATAGCTTAGATGGTTCGGCCCATATAGCTTAGCTGGGTCGGCCCATATAGCTTAGCTGGGTCGGCCCATATAGCTTAGCGGCAGTCCCGCATAGCTTAGGAGTGGTGTCCCTCTTAGCTTAAGAGGGTCAATCCTCCTAACCCAGGTGGGTGTCAGCCACATGGATTAGTGGGTGTGCATGCGCGCTGGCTCCCCGC
>MIQB01000233.1 GCA_002890585.1 Tannerella sp. oral taxon 808 | reverse complement strand
TGGCAACTCATCTTCAAACTCCGCGGAGAGCACACGCAGCAAGTCGTCCACCGTCTGTTCTTCCAAGTCGGCACGTTCCATGATCTCTTCGCGCGGGAGAGCCAGCACGGCTTTGGCCGTATTGCAACCGATATTTTTCAATGCGTCGATCACCCACATCTCGATCTCGTCGGCAAACTCATCGAGGTAGATGTCTTCCTCGTCAGCCGTATCGATGTCGCGGAAGACGTCGATGGTGTAATCCGTCAGCATACTGGCCAGCTTGATGTTGAGGCCGCTTTTGCCGATGGCCAGTGAGACCTCCTCGGGGCTGGAGATCTTGGCGGGGCTGAGGGCTCGCTGGATGTAGAGTGCGGTGTTGGTGGTGTAATTAATGACGTCGATATTCTCGTTGCGCAGCTCCCGGACGATGCGCCGGAAGAATACCCGGAAAACGTCGCCGATGAGGGCGACGACGCCGCCGATCAGGAGGATTAAATCAGAATAAACACTACGAGGAAGAGAAATATGCCTGTTAAATTGAACAAAGTATTGAAGGACCTGAACGTCGGCTTGCAGACGGTCGTCGACTATCTGCGCGGGAAGCGCTTCGAGGTCGAAAGCAACCCCAACGTCCGCATCCCGGATGAGCAGTATGCCGTGCTCGTGAAGGAGTTTGGCAAGAACCTGTCAGAAAACGAACGCAACCACCTGCTCGAAAAGACGGCGCCCAAGGAGCCACCCGTAAAAAAAGAGCCGAAACAAGAAACACCGCAAGCGGAGGAACCGAAAAAGGAACCGGAAGTGATCCCCACAGAAGTGCCGGACGACATCCTCCCCAAGTTTGTCACCAAAGGCAAGATCGACTTGCCCGAAGCAGCCGGGCACAGCACTCCGCGCCCCAGGCGGAGGCGCAGAGGGGCGCAGTCAGCCTCTGCACAGGATAAACCCGAGACAAATGCGGCTCAGCAAGAAGGCGTAAACGAACCTAATCAGGCACCCACAACGCCCACCGAGAAGGCACCGGAGCCCACCGCACCGGTGACGGAGGCCGAGGCACCCAAGATGAAGCCGGAAGAGCCAAAACCAGAGGTGAAAGCACAAGACACACTCCCGACACCAACGCCCACCC
>MIQB01000232.1 GCA_002890585.1 Tannerella sp. oral taxon 808 | reverse complement strand
CACCTCCTTCCACTCATCCGTAAACTCGGGGAATCGCAAAGGGGGATACTTGAGGATGGCAGCGCTTTCTCCCTATCTTGATTCCCATCCACTCAAAAACAATAGGAATCATGATCAAACCAACCATCACCTTCAGAGAGCTGGCGGCGCTTTGGCTCGCCGACAAAAAGCTCTACGTCAAACGCGCTACACACGCCGTCTATGCACTCCAACTCGAGAAGCACCTGTTGCCCGCCTTTGGCAAGGCGTACGCGATCGACGAGGATGCCGCACAAGCCTTTGTGCTATCCAAAATCAACGCAGGGCTGAGCCTCAAAACCGTCAAAGACCTCATCGTCGTGCTCAAGATGGTGTGCAGTTATGGGGCAAAGCATCACGGCTGGAGCGGCACAGCAATCAAAGTGTGCTATCCCACTGCACGCACGAACACGCGTCCCATCGTCCTCACCCGCAGCCATCAGTGCCGCATCATGCGCTTCATCACCGAGCATTTCACCTTCCGCAACCTTGGTATACTCATTAGCCTAAGCACCGGCATGCGCATCGGCGAACTCTGCGCCCTGAAATGGTCAGACATCGATCCAGTAGAGAAGGTTGTCCACATCCGGCGTACCCTGCAACGTATCTACGTAATCGACCCCGACGGATCGCGCCACACGGAGCTGATCGAAGGCATACCTAAGACAAGAAACTCCATCCGCGACATTCCTCTGAGCGACGACCTCTGCCAGCTCTTCAAGCCGCTGCTGCACACCATTCATGCAGACTTCTACGTGCTTACCAACGGACCCAAACCCACTGAGCCGCGCAGCTATCGTTCGTACTACAATGCGCTAATCGACCGGCTCGACATCCCCCACTTAAAGTTTCACGGACTCAGACACAGCTTCGCCACTCGATGCATTGAGAGCGGCTGCGACTATAAAACGGTCAGTGTCCTTCTCGGTCACGCCCACATCAGCACCACCCTCGACCTCTACGTGCATCCCAATCTCGACCAAAAACGTTGCTGCATCGACCGTATGAGCCGCTCACTCACCGAACGCCCCGAATAATCCCTACCTGCAAGCCGTCTGCCTGACCGTCGTCCGCCGCACGGACGACACCTACACCGTCACCGCCGTG
>MIQB01000231.1 GCA_002890585.1 Tannerella sp. oral taxon 808 | reverse complement strand
GGTAATGCCGGCGGAGGGACAACGGTGGTTTTCATCTCTTTTTTTGTGCACAGTAAATCGCTCCCCATTTAATTGATACAATCAAATGAGGAAGATTTTCTACAGCGTGGCCGGACTGCTGACTCTGTCCGGCGGAGTGTCGATCACGGCGCAACAGGCCGTCGTGGATACGACGAATGTGTATGAACTGAACGAGGTCGTTGTTTCGGCCGTGCAAGCGCGGCGCGAGACGCCCGTGGCCTTCCGCAACGTATCGGCCGCGGAGCTGCGCGAGAACAACACGGGCCAGTCGCTGCCCTACCTCTTCACCCAGACGCCCTCGGTGGTCGTCACCTCAGACGGTGGCAACGGCGTGGGCTACGTCTCCATGCGGGTGCGTGGCACGGACGCGGGCCGCATCAACTTCACCGTCGACGGCGTGCCGGTGAACGACTCCGAGAGCCACGGCGTCTTCTGGGTCAACATGCCCGACTTCGCCTCGTCGGTCGAGTCGATACAGATTCAGCGCGGCGCGGGTACGTCGACCAACGGCGCCGCGGCCTTCGGTGCCACAGTGGCCATGCAGACGCAGCGCCCACGGTTAGAACCGTATTTCGAGGCTTCGTCTGCGGCGGGTAGCTACGGCACGTTTGCGCACACCGTGCGCGGCGGGACGGGACTCATCGGCAACCATTTCGTCTTCGATGCCCGTTACTCGAACGTTCAAACGGACGGCTACATCGAGCGTGCGCGGGCGAACATGAGTTCGTATTACGCTTCGGCGGCCTACTACAACGGCGGCACGATGCTCAAGTTCCAAACCTTCGGCAGCAGCGAGGTGAGCTATCAGGCTTGGAATGGCGTCGACTCGGCCCGCCTCCGCACCAATCGCCGATACAACAGCTGTGGCGAGTACACCGACGAGAACGGCGTGAAGAAGTTCTACGACAACCAAACGGACAACTACTGGCAGCACCATTACCACCTTTTAGCCACGCAACGCCTCACGGACGGCCTCAACCTGAACGTGACGCTGCATTACA
>MIQB01000230.1 GCA_002890585.1 Tannerella sp. oral taxon 808 | reverse complement strand
AATACATCGCCTCCACCCGCGACTTCCACAAGCTCTCCCTCCACCTCGACCCCGGCCTACATACCCTCGCCGTTGTGGACGATCGTGGGCACACGCTTGGCGCCATAGTGAGGGTGGAATGATGGGGGGAGTGGGGGCTGCTGATGTTAGTTTCAGCGATGCCCCTGCCCGTCTCCGGTGTAAGCATTGATCAACACGTTGCCTTAATCGTATATCTCGCGCCGGTAGGCTGTGGGGGTGATGTCGCAGACATCTTTGAAGGCGCGGACGAAGTTGGAATAGTCGTTGAATCCGCTGCGCTCGGCCACCTCGCTGAGGCTCAGCTGTGGGTGGTCGTGGAGCAGGCTCTTGGCTTTGTTGATCTTGATGCGACGGATGTAGGCCGAGGGCTTGTAACCCGTCAGGGCATTCATCTTGCGATAAAACTGGCTGTTGCTCATGCAGACGCTTGAGGCAATCAGCGTGACGTCGATGTCCTTCCGTCGGTTGAGTTGTAGGTAGATGGCGTCCGTCACTTTGGTTAAGAAGCGCAGGTCGGCTTCGCTCGGTTGCGCCGTATCGCACGACTCATCTTCGCCTCCTTCTTCCTCTTTGAGCTCCACCATTGTTTGCCTGAATTTCTTCTGCAAGAGGCGGCGTCCCTCAAGCAGCTTCTCCACCCGGGTGCGCAGCTCGTCGCTGTTGAAGGGCTTCGAGAGGTAGGCGTCGGCGCCGGCCGCGATGCCCTCGATGCGCTCCCGGTCAGTGATCTTGGCCGTGATGACGATGATGGGGATGTGGTTGATGATCTCGTTGGCGCGAACAACATCGGCACAGGTGTGGGCCTGGCGCTCGTCAAGCAAATCATAGATGCCGTGGAGGGGCAGATCACCGTCGAGAGCACGCTCGGCCGGGGCACCACCTTCCACCTCCGTCTGCCCATCCATACGCATTGCCGCAAGTCCATCGCCACCCCCACCGCACAACTCGGCCAACCCCAGCTCCCCGAACCCATCCCCCTCCCCCAAGACAGCGACAGCGAAGACACTTCCTGCCGCCTGCTCATCATCGAGGATAACCCCGACGTGGCTGCTTACATCGGCTCACAGTTTGCTGACCGCTACGCCCTCTCCTACGCCACCAACGGCACCACCGGC
>MIQB01000229.1 GCA_002890585.1 Tannerella sp. oral taxon 808 | reverse complement strand
GCCGTGACCGAAGCGGAGCTTAGCCCAAGCCTCGTTGAGGATGAAGCGCCCGTTGCGATCGATCTGCGGATCTTGCCCCCAGACGCCTACATGCTGCGCGGAGAGGCGCATCTCGAGTTGGCTGCGCTCGTAGCCTAACGACAGGCGCGCCCGATTGGTGATGAACCGGGCTGGCAGATCTCCCTGACCGCGTGGAAAGAGTGACCCGTTACGATACTCGGCACGTGGCCGCAGCTGCACATCCACTGTTGTTTGGTTGTCGCCCGGTTGCGCCATCATTCCGCCTACGAACAGCGAAAAGATCATACAAAACATAGTTCGTCTCATTGTTTAGTCCTCCATTATTTAATTAATGAATACAAAGGACGGGCTTATTCGGATCATTGGCCGTAATACTTATTACGCCCCCCGCATCGCCACACATTCGCCCCGCCAAGGGCCGTATGGATAAGGGGCTACCTTTGCAAGGTGAGATCTAAAGAAGATCTGAGCCACTACACCATGAATGAGATCCCCCTAACCGAGCCGCTGCGGCAGACATTATTTCAGCCCCCCCTCTTCGATGGGGCGCCGACGAGCCTCCTTGCCTCGCTCACGGAGCGGCTTGACGCCCGGCTGTATGCCTTGGAAAAGAACGACGTGATAGCCCGACAAGGCGCCGCCTGCCGCGCGCTCTACGTGTTGCTCAAGGGGCGTGTGCGGGTCGACATCATCGACGCCTGGGGCAACCGAGTGATGATCGAGGCGATCGTTGCGCCGCGCTCCTTCGCCACGCCCCACCTCTTCAGCCGCGACCAGACGCTGCCAGCCACCTTCACCGCCACCATGCCCTCCACGCTGCTCATGGCTCCGCGCGAGTCCCTCTTCCGGCTCATCAGCGAGGAGCCTTACCTGCTGAAGAACTTCCTGCACGTCTCGGGCAACTGCAATCACTGCACCTCCAGCCGCCTACGCATCCTCACGCAGCGCACCGTCCGCAACCGCTTCGTGGCCTACCTGCTGGAGCACCGCCCGGGCGCGGACAGCTGGATAGCAGCCGAACACAACACGTCGCAACTGGCACACTACCTCTGCGTCACCCGCCCGGCGCTCTCGAAAGAGATCGGCAAGATGGTGCGCGAGGGGCTCATCGCTGTCGATGGTCGCCGCTTCCGCCTC
>MIQB01000228.1 GCA_002890585.1 Tannerella sp. oral taxon 808 | reverse complement strand
GAGATCGACCTCTCCGGCTGGACGTTCGTGTACGACAAGACCTCCATCAAACTGCCCGAGGCGGAGCTTCCTGCGGGTGGCTATGCAGTGCTTTATAGAGAAGGTCGGGAGGTGAGTGTGGCCAATGAGGCGGTGGAAGTGGGCTTGAAGCGCTTCCCTGCCAACATGGTCAATGCGGGCAAGCCGCTTGCACTAAAGGATCCGTCGGGGACGGTGATCCACGCATACACTTACCCGAAGGCGAAGGCCGGTGTATCGATAGAAAGAGGCGAGGACGATAAGTGGCATCTCAGCTCCGACCCGCGCGGTGGTACACCGGGTGAGGAGAACTCGGACGGCACCGTAGACGAACCCGAGAAGCCCGATGCGCCAAAGGCCTTCACCCCCGGCGATGTGGTGATCAACGAGGTGATGGCCGATCCACGGGGACTGAAGAAGCTGCCCGCTACGGAGTATGTGGAGCTGCATAACACGACAGATCATGAGATCGACCTCTCCGGGTGGACGTTCATGTACGACAAGACCTCCATCAAACTACCCGAAGCGGAGCTGCCTGCGGGTGGTTATGCGGTACTCTATAGAGAAGGCCGGGAGGTGAGTGTAGCCGATGAGGCGGTGGAAGTGGGCTTGAAGCGCTTCCCTGCCAACATGGTCAATGCGGGCAAGTCGCTTGCACTGAAGGATCCGGCGGGTACGGTGATCCATAGCTACACCTACCCGAAGGCGAAGGCTGGCGTATCGATAGAAAGAGGTGAGGGCGACAAGTGGCATCTCAGTTCCGACCCGCGTGGCGGCACGCCGGGCGAGGAGAACTCGGACGGTGCAGTAGACGAACCCGACAAACCCGAGAAGCCCAAGACCTTCACGCCCGGCGATGTGGTAATCAACGAGGTGATGGCCGACCCACGGGGCTTGAAGCAGCTGCCGGCCACGGAGTACGTGGAGCTGCATAACACGACAGATCATGAGATCGACCTCTCCGGGTGGACGTTCGTGTATGACAAGACCTCCATCAAACTGCCCGAGGTGGAGCTCCCTGCGGGTGGCTATGCGGTGCTTTATAGAGAAGGTCGGGAGGTGAGTGTGGCCGATGAGGCCGTGGAGGTCGGCTTGAAGCGCTTCCCGGCGAACATGGTCAACGCGGGTAAGCCGCTTGCGCTAAA
>MIQB01000227.1 GCA_002890585.1 Tannerella sp. oral taxon 808 | reverse complement strand
CCGGGCACACGCTGGTTTCCCATCACATGTGCCCGGCTGTTTTTAGTTTTTCGCTTTTAGTTTCTCACTCCACCCTCACCTTCTCGGCGGTGCCGTCGGCGAAGTGGACGATGTAGAAGCCGGACGGCAACCCATCGATGACGGTCGATCCGGCGGGCAGCGACAGCTCGCGGTAGAGGTGGCCCATGACGGTGTAGAGCCGCGCCGACTGCGGGCGATCGACACGGAAGTGAAGCCGACCCTTATGTGTCCATACGCGGCGCGTGGCGTCGTCCACCACGGCGTTGGCCGTCGGACTGATGCCGCCGATGCGGATCTGCAAGTTGCGTGTCACTCGGCGCACAATCACGGTCATCACGCTGTCCGAGCTCATCGTGCGCTCGATACCGCCGCCGTTCTCCGTCCAGGCCGGGTTGTCGGCCGTGATGGTGACGTAGCGGAGCGACTGTCCACGCCGGGCGCGCACGGTGAAGCGGAAGTCGCGACGGCTGGATAACTGATGCCTCTGTCCGGCGGGTTGCGTCTCCACGGTGGCGGGGGCAAACAGATCGATGGTGCGCACGATGGGATCCCAACGGTCGTCGCAGAAGTCGACGTAGCAGCGGCGGCTCATCACGCTGTCGCCGCAGGGGTTCATCACCTTGACGCGATAGAAGCCGGACGAATCGTAGGCCGAGGCGCGATAGACGGAGTCCGTAGCGCCGGGGATGGGTCGGCCGTTGCGATACCACTGATACTGCATGAAGCGGCCCGTGTGGCGGACGGCCAGCGGGAGGTAGATCTTATCGCAATCGCGCAGGTCGCGCAGGTCTTTGGTGATGACGGGGATCTCGCGGAAGTAGACATCGCATGTGTCAGAATAAATGATGTTGGGCGGCGTGACGGAGTCGCGAACCATCACGTGATAGCGCCCCGATTGGTTGACGACGAGCGTGGTGTCCGTAGCGCCAACAATGGGACTTTCGTCTTTGAACCATTGGTAACGCACATCCATGCCACCGGCTTTCACGCGCAGCGTGTCCGGCTCCTCGCAGAAGTAAGCGAAGCGTGGCAAGTTGCGGATGAACCACGGGCGGAGCCAGATGCGTACCAAGTATGGAAGGCGGATGCTGCCGAAAGAAGTGCCGTTGATGGAGGGCGTGAAGTAGAGGACGGTGTCGCCCACCAAGCCCGTGTC
>MIQB01000226.1 GCA_002890585.1 Tannerella sp. oral taxon 808 | reverse complement strand
CTTACCCCCCATTATGCTTACTAAAATATTAGACGAAACAGCCGTGCACCGCTTCAGCCGCTACGTAGAGAAGGGCGAACGCTTCGTGATGACGGCCCACCTCTCGCCCGACGGCGACGCCATCGGATCAGCCCTCGGCATGGCACACTACTTCACCGAGCTGGGCAAGGAACGCGCACACGTGATCGTGCCCAACGCCTTCCCCGCCTTCCTCCGATGGATGCCCGGCGCCAGGGAGGTGCTGACCTACGACAAGTATCCCGACTACGCCGAACAACTCCTCCGCGAGGCTGACGTGATCCTCTGCCTCGACTACAACGAGCCCAAACGCATCGGCCGCCTCGCCCCCCTCGTAGAGGCCGCCCCGGGGCGCAAGGTGATGATCGACCATCACCTCTACCCCGCGCCCGAGTTCTGCCGTCTTGTCATCTCCCACCCCGAGCTCTCCTCCACCTGCGAGCTCGTCTTCCGCCTGCTCTGCGCCCTGAAGTCGTACGACGACATCAACCGCGCCGTCGCCGAATGCCTCTACACCGGAATGATGACCGACACTGGCGCCTTCACCTACAACTCCAACCGTGCCGACATCTACGTCATCATCGGCGAACTGATCAAGAAGGGCATCGACAAAGACGCCATCTATCGCCGCGTCTACCAGGTCTATTCCGAGTCGCGCATGCGCCTGATGGGCTACACGATGAACGAAAAAATGAAGGTCTACCCCGACCAGCGGACGGCCCTCATCACCCTTACGCAAGACGAGCTGCGCAGCTACCATTACACCACGGGCGACACGGAAGGCTTCGTCAACATGCCGCTCGACATCGACGGCGTGGAGTTCTCCGTCTTCATCCGCGAAGACCCGGACTATGCCAAAGTGTCACTCCGCTCCGTCGGCCGCTTCCCCTGCAACCGCTTCGCCACGCGCTACTTCAACGGCGGCGGCCACAAAAACGCCTCCGGAGGCGAGTTCTACGGCACACTCCAGGAGGCCGTCCGCACCTTTGAGCAAGGCCTCGCGGAGCTCAACCCGATGCGCTTCACCGAAGACGAGGCCGAAGAGCGAGCCGTGTAGCCCGCGTGAAAATCGACCCCCATTTGGCCTGCCAGATGGGGGTTTCTTTTGGCGCTATAACGGATTGTATGGGTGAGCTTAGGAAGCCTTCCGAGGCCTTAGAATCACTGATTCCGGAGGTTAGGAAGCCTTC
>MIQB01000225.1 GCA_002890585.1 Tannerella sp. oral taxon 808 | reverse complement strand
GAAAAGCGCCGGGTACACGCTGGGGAGGATTGCTTCCACACCAGAAAGTGTACCCGGCGTTTTGTGCATTGTGTGTGTGATGTACCCCCGCGGGAGACGTAGGTGCGGCGGCCGTAACCGACGGAGTCGCCAGCGGGGACGTCTTGGATTTGCAGGATGGTGGTGCGGAGCGAGCTGACGGGTTGCAGGCGGCGGCTGTCGCGGTCGGTGGCGCTGATGCCGTAGAGGGAGATGCCGAGGCGCACCATGTCCATCTGCTGCTCGCTGAAGCGCTCGATGCCGGCCGAGTTGAGGATGTGGCGCAGGATGGTGTAGCCAAGGCCGCGCTCGAGGGCGTCGGCGGCGTCGGTGAAGAGGCGGAACTGGCGGCGGGTGAAGTCGTCGTGCTCGGCGCTGTCGCTGCCCACGAGGTGGGAGAAGACGGAGCGCACGGCCAGCTCGCTTTGCGCTGCGAGGCGCGTGCAGATGGCGGGGACATCCTCCGGGCGGAAGCCGAGGCGGTGCATGCCGGTGTCGATCTTGATGTGTACGGGGTAAGCCGTGATGCCCCGTCGGCCGGCCTCGCGGATGAGCGCGTCGAGCAGGCGGAAGCTGTATACCTCTGGCTCCATGCGGTATTCAAAGAGGGTGTTGAAGCTGCTAAACTCGGGATCCATGACCATGATCGGGATGGTGATCCCCTCTTTACGCAGCGCTTCGCCTTCGTCGGCCACGGCGACGGCGAGGTAGTCGCAGCGGTGTTCTTGCAGGGTGCGCGCCACTTCATACGAGCCTGCGCCGTAACCAAAAGCCTTGACCATACAGACGATGCGCGTCTCGCGGCGGAGGTGTGAGCGGAAGTAGTTGAAGTTGTGGACAACGGCGTCGAGGTTGACCTCGAGGACGGTCTCGTGCACCTTCTTCTCGAGCAGCTCCGTGATGCGCTCGAAGTGGAAGACGCGTGAGCCCTTGAGCAAGATCAGTTCATTGTGGAAGGTGCGCATGGAGGGCGAGTGGATGAACTCGTCGGTGGTGAGGTAGAACTCCTTCTCGGGCATTTCAAAGGCGGCGGCATACTCCTTCATGTCTCGCCCGATGCCGATGATGCGCTCCACGCGTTTGCGGCGCAGCAGCTCGGCCACCTTCTTATAAAGCGACTTGGGGAGCATGCCAGACTGGAGGATGTCGGAGAGGATGACGGTCGTCTTGAGTGGCTTTCCGGCGCGGCGGCTCT
>MIQB01000224.1 GCA_002890585.1 Tannerella sp. oral taxon 808 | reverse complement strand
GTTCGCGCGGTTGGAGTCGATGAGTTGATCGACCACCCCGCTCACGTCCACAACGCGGTTCACCTCCGGGCGCCGCGCGTAGTAGTACTTCTCCTGGACCGCGTGCGGTGCGAGTCCAGCGGCAGCAAGCTGTTCGGGGTAATCGTGCGGTCGGCCCGCCATCCAGCAGGCAGCTTCTATGCCGCGTGCGATCTCGGTGTGATCGGGATTTTCTTCGTCGTGCCCCCAGGGGTCCCAGCACACCACCGTGTCCACCTTGAGCAAGCGGATCAGGAAGATGAGCCGGCACTGCAGCTCGTTTTGCGCTACATCCGCCATGCGGTGATTGGAATAGTTCAGATCAAAGGCCTTTTTCAGACCGAGCACGCGGGCCACTTCGGCGTTGTCGCGCTCGTTGCCGAGCACGTGGTCGCCGATGTTACCGGCCGTTCCGAGGCCTGGAGCATCACCCATGTCATCGTTCGTGGCCCGCAAAAGGTAGCCGGTGTAGCCCTCCTTGACGAGCTTGGCGACCGTTCCTCCCGCCACGAGCGGGATGTCGTCGGAGTGGGCTTGGACCGCCAGCAGCACCTTGCCCTTGTGCGGCGTCCCTTCGGCTGCGCGTTCGAGGAAGACGTCGGGCGGCGTCTCATCCGCCCGTGACTCTTGGGCGTGCAGGAAGGCGGTGCAGCTGCAGGCCAGCGTTGTCGCCAGGAGGTCACGACGGTTCAGGATGCGATCGCGGGGCTCCATGGTCGGTCTCCTTGGTACTCGGGTACGAAACTGGTATCTACCCAGCGCCGAAACTTCGGCGTCGATCTTCAAGTGCCGAGCTGATGCGCCAGATCGACGAAGTCCCGGGCAACGATGTCCCAGTCGCCGTCCGTCCGGGCGTCCTCGGTGGGACGTTGCACGTAAGCTGTTTTCAGGCCGCAGGTGCGCGCGGCCTGCAGGTCGTTGTTATGGGCAGCGACGAGCATCAAGGACTCAGGCGGACGCGCGAGCAGTTCGGCAGCGCCCAGGTAAACCTCGCGGTCCGGCTTGTAGTGGCGAAAGTTGCCAGCGGAAAAGACGGCATCCCACGGCAGACCGGCATGCCTTGCCATGTCCACCAGCAGGCGAACACCCCCGTTGGAAAGCGTCGCAACAATGAACGCGCCCTTGAGCCGCGTGAGCCCCGCGACAAAGCCGCCGCCGTGCAGATAGAGCAACCGCACATCGGGGTCCGCGCCGGTCGCCAGGACCCATTCGCAGGGAATATCTTCGACCTTCACCTTGATGAGC
>MIQB01000223.1 GCA_002890585.1 Tannerella sp. oral taxon 808 | reverse complement strand
ACCTCACTCTTGATTCCCACCTCTTTTTGCCCCTTTTCTTACGTCGAACTCACGTTAAGCAGAGAACTTCTACAGAAGCTACGCGAGGGCCAAAACGTTTTTGGAAATGCTTGCACCGGCGGTGCAACGACTAAAAAGTACTTTTTACGGCTTGCACCATCGGTGCAAGAGCCCAAAAGAAGTTTTTTCTGTTTGCACCGCTGCTGCAAGCGTCCCCAAAAACACTTTGACCGTTACAGTGCGCTATCCAAGACATTCTTCAAGAATAAGGAACCTCATTCTTTCGTCGAACTCACGTTACTTAGAACTCTAGTTGCAGAACATTTTCAGTTCACGTTATAAAATGTCTGTAGAAAATCTTTCCCACCTTGCTCCTTACAATCAAATGGTATGGTCGAGAAATCTATGTAAAGTTTTCGGCGTAGACTTTCATTTCAACCTGAACTTTGGAAAGAATGGTCTGAGGTGAACCAACGTATTCATAACTCTGATACTGACGCAGGCATCGTGCAAACAACGAAGTAGCAGATAATGAGCGAAATAAGTATATAGGGCCTTTATCTGTAAATAGTGGAAGTGTGTTGCAAAGGATTCTCCAGCGAATAACAAGTGTCATATAACTTCCTTTTTAATCATAATAAGGCGGTGAAAGAAAAAGAGGCAAATGTAGTTACTGCGTAGTTCAATTATCTCGTACAGTTTACTACACGTTAATCCTTTCTTTTTCAACGTCTTACTCCTTATCGTAGTTATGTATAAGATATAATCGGTGAAAGAAAAAGGAAATCAATACAAATAGTTAGTTATCTGTATTACCTATCAGGAATATCGGTGTTATCATGGATACAGGTTTCTGTAGCTTCTGACAAACGTACTTTCTGAACAAATGCGCTTTCGTGCTGCACAGCAGGAAAGATAAGGCGATAATCGTAGGGAGTGGATAGAGTGGTGCATAACCTTTCAACTGTTCGCTGATGAAAACAGGCTCTTCACCTGCGCCCCTCAGGGCTGACACATAATCGCTTTTCGAGGTCAGGGATTCTGTTTAGCTTCGTCCCATCAAACTATACATGACAATAATGGAACTGCCCAGCCTTATCCGGAGTCTCACCCTGATTGATGACCGCCGTAACAACAAGAACAAACGTTATCCCTTGCCCCTCTTGCTTCTGATCGCATTCTGTGCCAGTATCTCTAAACATGACTCTTGGTACACCATGCAAGATTATGCACTGGCACACGAAGCCAGTATTCGTGAGCTCTACAAACA
>MIQB01000222.1 GCA_002890585.1 Tannerella sp. oral taxon 808 | reverse complement strand
CGGATCGCGCGCACCGACCAGCTTCTTGTTGGTCAGCGAGACCAGCGCGTAGGCGCCTTCGATCTCGCGCAGGGCGTCGATGTAGCGCTCGATGAAGCGGCTGCGCCTGGAGCGTGCGACCAGATGCAGGATGACCTCGGTGTCGGTGGTCGACTGCATCATCGCGCCGTTCTTCACGAGCTCGCGGCGCAGCGTCAGGCCGTTGGTGAGGTTGCCGTTGTGGGCGACCGCAAGGCCGCCGGCATTGAGTTCGGCGAACAGCGGCTGGACGTTGCGCAGGATGGTGGCGCCGGTGGTGGAATAGCGGACATGGCCGACCGCCATAGTGCCGGGCAGGCGGTCAATTACTTCTCGGCGGGAGAAGGTGTCGCCGACGAGGCCGAGGCGGCGTTCGCTGTGAAAGCGGGAGCCATCGTAGGCGACGATGCCGGCCGCTTCCTGGCCACGGTGCTGAAGCGCGTGGAGGCCGAGGGCGGTGATGGCGGCCGCGTCGGGATGGCCGTAGATGCCGAACACGCCGCATTCCTCGCGCAGCGTATCCCCCTCCAGGTCGTCCTGCAGCTCGATCGCGTTTGGCCCAGAGAGCCGGTTCAAGTCGAGATCAAGCTGGGCGTCCTGGTCAGGGTGTCGCATCTCGTCCACGCCTCTCGTTAGGGCCTAATCAACGCGCAGCAGGTTTCTCGATCAGCTTTTTCAGGCTGTCACGAGCCGGTTTGCTGTATCCGTCGGCATCATCCGCAACCACTATGTCGGCCGCACCTTTATCCAGCCGACGCAGGCGATCCGCGAATCCGGCGTGCGCATGAAGCATTCGGCGAACCGCGCCGCGATCGAAGGCAAGCGCATCATCCTGATCGACGACTCGCTGGTGCGCGGCACCACCTCGAAGAAGATCGTGCGCATGATGCGCGATGCCGGCGCGAAGGAAGTGCATTTCCGTCTCGCCTCGCCGCCGATCCTCTACCCTGATTATTACGGCATCGACCTGCCCGATCGCGGCGGCCTTCTCGCGGCGACGCACTCGCTGGAAGAGATGCGCGAAATCATCGGCGCCGACTCGCTCGCCTTCCTGTCGATCGACGGCATGTACCGCGCCATGGGCGAACCCGGCCGCGACCCCGCCAATCCGAAGTTCTCCGACCACTGCTTTACCGGGGCCTATCCGACCCACCTCACCGACCAGACCCAGACCGAGCAGCAGCCGCGGCAATTGTCGCTGCTGGCGGAAGCGAGCTGACGGCATAGCCGTCATCCCGGGTGCCCATAAGAGGCTCATTTTCGTCATGGCCGGGCTTGTCCCGGGCATCCACGTC
>MIQB01000221.1 GCA_002890585.1 Tannerella sp. oral taxon 808 | reverse complement strand
TAGGGACGAACTGTAATACAGAAAGCGTCAATAGCGTATGTTATTTAACATGATTGCAGTCTTTTTGGGGGCTGCGCGCCCCCAAACCCCGCGGTGTTTTTCATGTTATTATTAGATGCATGGATGCCATTCTGAGATTGCGGAGAGGTCGGTCTGAAAGTGGAGACATATCCATCTACATAAGGCCTCTCTTTGGTCACTACGGCGAAGGCTTGTCTGATAAGCTTGTTTGCCACAGCAATGAGGGACACCTTGACGGGCTTCCCTTCAGATCGTAATCGGTCATAAAAGGTTTTGCAGGCTGTGTTGCATCTTAACGACGAGATGGCAGCCATGTAGAGCTGACTTCTCAAGGAAGCGTCTCCGTTGCGGTTGATATGGCCTTTGAAGCGGACTGATGTTCCGGACTGCTGATAGGTCGGCGAGAGGCCTAAGTTGCGGGTCAGCTGCTTAGCGTTATCAAAGTAGGTGAAGCCACCAGTAGTTATAATCAGAGCTGTAGCTACAGTCAGGCCGATCCCTTTGATGGACGTGAGGAGCTCCAGCTGCTTCTTGTATTCCTTGCCGGTCAAAGCGACAAGATCTTCCTCTAAGTGTTTGAGTTGCTTTTCAAAGTGCGTGATGGTCCTTTCTAAAGACAATCTGCACTTGGTGTCAAAGTAGGGCAGCACCTCCATAGAGCCTTTCATGTTCTTTGTGGCAATCAGCTGCTTTTTAAGCTGGCGGATAACGGCACGCTTTTGCTTTAGAATGAGCAGGGCGTCGCTGGGCAAGACATAAGGCTTGGGGCGCATCCTCTGGCCATAGAGAGCGATCATGCGGGCGTCCACCTCGTCCGTCTTGACGGTAGAAAGCATAGCGCGGGCGAAGTTTCTAACCTTTAGAGGGTTTTCGAGGCTTGTGGTGATGCCAGCTTTACTGAGGAGGTAAACAAGGAGGGCGCTATAGTTACCTGTAGCTTCCACGACGCAGTGATGCTCCTCTTTGGAGATGGTTCCGATGAACTCATGAATACCCTTAGTGGTGTTTTTGAAGACTCTCGTTTTGATGTTCTTCTCCCAAGAGTAGGCTACGACGAAAGTGTCCTTGCTGATGTCGATTCCAATGTAATTCATAATGAAATGTATTTGATGATATAGTGTATACAACATCCAAACATCTCTGATCCATCGTTGCTAATACGGGGATAAAACCCAACGAACTGTCCGGATTCAGAAGAGATGTAAAGGTGTGGTGGCAGAATGTCCCTAACGGTCTTCAAGACGAGCGTATCGTCGGCCTTACTCCACACCTTGGGTGTTGTTAATGAATGCAAGTTTACAAAGGGTGAACTACTATACA
>MIQB01000220.1 GCA_002890585.1 Tannerella sp. oral taxon 808 | reverse complement strand
TTTTTTTTGCGTTCAAAGCTCGGAGTATGTCGGTTTCGTTTCGAGGGCAACAAAGGGCAGACGATGAGGGGGGAAAGGCAAGGCTCTACACCGATAAAATACGCTGTGAAGCAGGAAGATTTTATCGGTGGCGAACGCATTGAAGCGTTTGGCCTTGACGTCACCCTTATCGTCTGCTGACCTTCGCCCGAAGAAAAGGAAACCGACATCGGCTCCGAGCCGCAAACAAAAAGTGGAAGCAGGGAAACCCGTAGAGGAAAGATCCTCGGAATTGTGTAGGTATCGGGGTCAGAAAAACGGCCGCAGCGCGATGCCACGGCCGAATGAAACAGGGGATGCGAAAGAGGCGAAGGCTACGGGAGCACCTTCACGCCGTCCGCTTCGAGTAACTCGACGATGACGCCGGTCAGCTCGGTGTAGAGCTGGTCGTACTCCGGACTGCCGTCGAAGTCGTCGCCTGGATTGTACTTCGCGATGGTCTTGCGGATGGCCTCGCTCTGCAACAGTCGCAGCGCAACAGCTTCAATGCGATCGGGCGGAACCACGTTGGCAAACTCGTTCTCAATAATCTGTTCGAGCATATAATACGGCGAAAAATGCAGTCCTGCGAAGAGGACTTCCGTAGCGATATACCCGGCTTCGAGAACAGGATAGCCTTGCCGAAAGGCGTCTTCATAGGCCTGCGCCGCGGCGTCCGATCGGTCGCGGATAAACGCCTCGTCGGCCAGCCGTTCGGGATGATAATCTTTCAAATAGGACGCTAATCGCAGTCGGTAATAGGAGAACTCCTTCTTTCTCTGTGTCATGGATCTTGGGGTTTGTGGGTGATACGATGGAGGGGGCGGAGCGGTGTCTGCGTCCGGTAATTCTCTCGGAGCAAGCGCTCCAGATCGGAGAGTTTGTAGAGCATCTTTCCGCCGATTCGGGTGTAGGGCAGGAGGCCGCGGTCGCGATACTCCTGCAGCGTGCGGCGGCTGATGAAGAGCCTTTCCGTCACCTCGCGGCCCGTCAGGTAGACATCGCCGCCGAAGAGTGGGCGGTGCGTGGCGGCGACCTCACTCATCTGCTCTGCGACGGACGCGAGCCCGTCGATGAGCGCTTCCATTTCAGGCGATTCCCGCCTGATGATTTCTGCTTCAGTCATTGATTTCTGCTTGGTTTATTCCTGTTTGGTCATTAGAAAAACGGATGGGGGGACGCACGCTTTGTGAGGCTCCATGGCCTCTGCTTTTCGGCCGAAAAAGTTTTTTTCATGCGATTGTCTGAGACAATGAGCCCAAAAAGTTTTTTTCATGCGATTGTCTGAGACAATGGGCCGAAAAAGTTTTTTTCTCGCGATTGTCTGAGACAATGGGCTCAAAA
>MIQB01000219.1 GCA_002890585.1 Tannerella sp. oral taxon 808 | reverse complement strand
CAAGAGGCGCTGAAAGCCGCGCTCCTTCGCCGCCTCTTCGACCGCACACTCCGCTTCCCCGGCTTTACCGACGAGTGGAAGGAAGTAAAGCTGGGGGAGGTTACATGTGAGCGGAACGAAACAAATGCTCCAACGCTACCCCTTCTTTCTATTATAGTAGACAAAGGGATCATTCCCCAAACAGATTCTGAAAAAAAAGATGTATCCAATGCAGATAAATCGAAGTACAAGAGAATCTGCTCTGGAGACATTGGGTATAACACGATGAGAATGTGGCAAGGTAGAAGTGCCCTCTCTTTTGTTGAAGGCATAGTCAGTCCTGCATATACGATCGTTACTCCGCAGAAAGGTGTTTCGCCTTTGTTTCTTTCCTATTTGATCAAACGTCCCCGTCTGATCTATGAGTTTTGGACGCATTCTCAAGGATTGGTAGAGGATACATTGAATTGTAAGTACAAGGACTTCTCCCAAATAACCATAGCCATACCCACCCTCCCTGAGCAGCGCAAGATTGCGGCCTTGCTCTCAGCAATAGATGAGCGTCTTGCTGTAGAAAGAGAATATGCCGAGCAGCTGAAGTTGCAAAAGGCTTACCTACTCCGAGAGATGTTCATCTGACAGCGT
Organism: Tannerella sp. oral taxon 808; assembly: GCA_002890585.1. Lineage (GTDB taxonomy): Bacteria > Bacteroidota > Bacteroidia > Bacteroidales > Tannerellaceae > Tannerella. Next base: position 629 of record MIQB01000219.1, on the reverse strand, counting down.
TTTTATCAGACAAACATCTGCTGGAGTAAGTACGCTTTCTGTTCTTTCAAGAGTGCTGCGTATTCCTTCTCTACAGCAAGACGCTCATCAAGTGCCAATAGACAATCGGCTATACATCGCTGTTCTTTTTCGCATTTCGGAAGCAATACCATGTTGTCGAGGAAGTGCTCTGTATGAATGTTGATCGTGTTCTTGGCACCTTTCTGTATCAGCGGAGCCAAATAGTTATTCGTCCGAAGTGGGCTTAAGAAGAAATAATGCAACAGCGTCCCCACCGATGGATTTTTAGGACGATAAACTCCATATAGAGGGGAGACTGCGACTGGCAATGAGTTCCGACTCTGTTTAACAATACCGAACGGAAATTGCCCAGTGGGAGATTTTGTGTAGACCAAATCGCCAAAGTGAACCAGATTGTATTTGCTTGTGTTCGCCGCGGCAAATGAGCGCCCGAGATGGGCTTTTTGATTGACGATACCTCGGCTGACAGAAACAGAATAGACCTCATACTGTTCATCGGTATTTTGTTCCTTCTCTACCGTTAAGAGATCTCTCAAATAGACTTTATGCCATCCCGCCTTTGTCGTGTGTTGAACACTTTTGTAGAATCCTATAATAAGGGATTCCAA
>MIQB01000218.1 GCA_002890585.1 Tannerella sp. oral taxon 808 | reverse complement strand
CAACTCGGCCTAAATGCTCTGAATATCGAGTGGGAAAGATGTGGGTGCTGACGCGAAGATGTTGTGCGATGGTCTTTACATAACTTTTTTGGAGGAGATACTATAGGCTTTCCAAAGTATGACGCATATCCTGGTCCTAACGTTTCTGCCACATTCTGTGCGATCTTGATCAAAATCACATGCCGATCTTTAGTAGGAATTTTGTCTATATTTATTGATTGGGCATATGATGAACCTACGCCCAAAACCATCGCAAAAACACAAAACAAGTACTTCATAATACAGACCACTATAATTAGGGTTCAAATAAACATAGTTGCTAACGGCGCACGGAAAGCCTCCAATTGTGGATACCGGCAGAAAGGGAGAAGATCTTGTCGACAAAATGGTTCTTTCTAAGCCGACAAAGGTCTTTAACCATTCTTTGGTTCTTGATTCCAGAAATGGCATGCTCGACTTTGATCCGAGTGGATGAAATGACTTTGTTTTCGGCCTTCTGTTCAGTGGAGAGCTTCTTTCCACGCGGCTTCTTTGTGGGTTGAATGACAGCCGTATTGCGAGGAGCATAGCCCTGATAACCGGAATCTTTCCACTAGATGCAGGGGTATGGGAAAGCATACTGTGTCTCTGCTATCGTCTTGTTATGCGTCTTGCCCGGAACGGTTGCACCCACAAACAAGACAAGCCTTGTCAAGGTGGTAATCACTGCATTTTTGACCGTATGCTTCTTCTTTTTTCCGCTGTAAAAGTCTGCTTGAACTTCCGGATCGCAGGGCCGGGGAATCTCCCTCTCCGTGGTATCATGGATGAGCTCGTAGAGGACTTTTTCCCCACCTTTTTCCTCTAGTACCTTTTTGAACTCGGCTAGGGTTTCCGCCGGAAGCATTCCGGCCGTACCTGCGGCATTTCGCAGCACGATCGAGAGTGTATGAATCCATTGCCCACACTGTTGTTGAGACATATCGAATCCGGCAGCATGATATTCCTGTGTCGGGTTGTTTTTGAGGAATGTAAGTATGAAAAACAGGCGTTCTTCTATCGTCGCAAGCGGACTGTTGGACTGTATGCAGTGACTGCGTCGACGGGGCATTTTTTTGCCTTTGACATCGTGCCAATGGAAATATTCGTCGTGTGCCGCCTTAAAAAATGGCAGGATCTGGTCAAACAGATCCACCTTAACTCCGGTGAGTGACAAAAAAGAGGTCGGATTCTTTCGTGCTCTATTGTAATCCATCTCTGCTGTATCTAATAATATTCACGTCTTCGCGCATAGGCACGTTACCTTAGCAACGCAAGTAAAACTAATCTCTAATGCGCCCGTGCTCCAAACCCTCCTCTTTGTTCACTGTGTAACCTTTAGATATGTTTGGGAAACTATCCTCCAGTTCTTGTAGCAGGGTCGGTTGATTGCCTTTGACCTGAAGCACGTAAT
>MIQB01000217.1 GCA_002890585.1 Tannerella sp. oral taxon 808 | reverse complement strand
CCAGTCGCTGCTGAATAAAGCGGCCGACCGCCACAAACGCAATCCAACGATCAACCTATGAAAGCATTCATCTTGGAAATCATGACCACCTTTCTTCTGAACCTACTCCTCCTCTTGGGCATCGTGTGGATGCTGCTTGGGATGGGTTATTTCGGTTATCAGGTATGGCGATCCCGAGGACAAAAGCAGGAACCGTCCGACACCTCCGGAAACGCTTCCGGAGAGGATGCACAAGAAGTCACACTACACGATTTAGTCGGCAAAAGCAGGCCGTTTGTTTCCCCGCCTATCCCGGAAGTTCCCGCCGTTTCCTCGCAGCCAACGCCGGAAGGAGGCAGATCTACATTTGTCGAAGCGTATGCGACGGATGGATTCGGTAAGGCCAATGCAGCTGATGAAATCGATGAAAACGAAGTGATACGCGAAGACCTGTCGCTGTCCGACGAACCGCTGCCCGAGGTGTCTCCGACGGCCATCCTCTCGCGGGATTTGGCGCGTGTCAACGGATGGAGTCGGAACGATGACGCTCTTGACGAGGAATCGCCAGACGATGTCCGGATGACCCTGCAAAGTCTGCGCGGCACCGACCTGATGGAGAAATACAAGGCGTATCTGGCAGAACAGGAGCGCGATCACCGCAAGCTCCTCGCCGCTATTAGACGGTCGGAGGAGGCTGAGACGCAAACGTCAGAAGTCGTTCCTACTCCGATTCCGGACGAGAGCACAGACGACAAACCGTTGTCGTACTACCTGTAAACAGCGACCCAAAAAGAAACGAAAGGAAGGGGGCGAGCCGCTTGAAGGCTACACACGGATGGAAGTATAGAGCCGGATCCGGCGGCCGTTCCCCACCTTTTCCAGAAAGCAAAAACACCCCATGCATATCTACCGAATAACAAATCGCATCATGAACAAAAAGAAATTCACGCAACTATCCCTTTGGCTGCTTTCCGCCCTCCTCGCCCCCTGCGCCTTCGCGCAAGGCAACGGGCTGTCGGGCATCAACGAGGCCACGAAAATGGTCACCTCCTATTTCGACCCAGGGACGAAACTCATTTACGCCATCGGCGCTGTCGTTGGACTGATCGGAGGGATCAAGGTGTATCAAAAGTTTGTGTCTGGTGACCCAGACACGTCGAAGACCGCCGCCTCGTGGTTCGGAGCGTGCATCTTCCTGATTGTGGCCGCCACAATCCTTAGGAGTTTCTTCCTCTAAACACCTCCCGAAACATGGCTTCGTGGGAGATCAATAAAGGCGTGGGGCGGACGGTCGAGTTCAAGGGGCTCAAGGCGCAATACCTCTTCCTCTTCGCCGGTGGACTGCTGGCGACGTTCCTCCTTGTCGTCATCTGCTACATGTGCGGCATGGATCAGTACCTCTGTCTCGGCCTCGGCGCAACGGGTGCCACGCTTGTGGTGTGGCAAACGTTCGCGCTGAACCGCC
>MIQB01000216.1 GCA_002890585.1 Tannerella sp. oral taxon 808 | reverse complement strand
AGAGTTTCGGGAAAATCAAACTGCGACACTTCTTCGCGCACTTCAAGGAGAGTCTGTTCTTCTAATCTCTCGTCTGGGTGCATTTAAACTGACCCCTGTAACGGATGAAGAGGAAATCGTCAGTCGCATCAGCTCAGGAATGAATGAAGTCAAACTCATTGAAGCAGGCAAACTCCCTGCGAAGAGTGCTAAATCATTTCTCGATGAGCTTTGAAGTAAGAACCACACCACATTTTGAACGCGAGGCGAAGGCCTTAGCAAAGAGATATCATTCATTCAAGGACGACCTTAATAAGTTGATCGATTTGCTAAGTGAGGATCCTATACAAGGGATAGGACTTGGTAGTGGTATTCGGAAGATACGTCTTGCCATAACATCGAAAGGCAGAGGGAAAGCAGGCGGTGCAAGAATCATTACTTACACCGTCTGCTTTTCCGAAAGTAGTGGCCGCGTTTACTTGATAGACGTGTACGATAAAGCCGATTATTCAACTGCAAACGTCACCATCATCAAGGGCATGATCTCAGATTTGGGTCTTTAGCTCGTCTTTCTGGATGAGATCTATCTCTCCCCCACACACACTTTAAGCCTTACATGAGTTCGACATAAGAATGAGGCCCATGCTCCCCACCATCCAAACCTACATCGCGCAGCACGCGCTCTTGCAACCCGGACAGCCCGTCATCGTCGGCTTCAGCGGCGGCGCCGATTCCGTAGCCTTGCTGCATGTGCTCACGCAGCTCGGCTACCCCTGCATAGCCGCCCATTGCAACTTCCACCTCCGCGGCGACGAGTCAGACACCGACGCGGCCTTTGCCCGAAGGATGGCCGAGGCGCTCGGTACTCCGTTTCACCAAACCGATTTCGACACCGAGCACTACGCCCGCCGCCACGGCGTCTCCACGGAGATGGCCGCGCGCACCCTGCGCTACCGATGGTTCGAAGCGCTCCGACGCGACACCCGTGCGCAAGCCATCGCCGTAGCTCACCACAGCGACGACAACGTGGAGACCATCCTCCTCAACCTCATCCGTGGCACCGGCCTCCGCGGCCTCTGCGGCATGCGCCCCCGCAACGGACACATCGTCCGGCCGCTGCTCTGTGTCGATCGCGCCCAGATCATCCGCTGGCTTGCCGACCGAGGCTTCACCTACCGCACCGACAGCACAAACGCCTCCGACACCTACCGCCGCAACTTCGTCCGCCTCCGCCTACTCCCCCTCATGGAGCAGCTCAACCCCGCCGTGCGCACCGCCATCCAGGGCATGGCTGGCCACCTCACAGACGTCGAGGCCATCTATCGCGACGCCATCGAAAGCCAACGCCCCAGCCTCATCGATGCCGATCGTCGCATCCCCATCGACGCCCTCCTCCGCGCGCCCGCTCCGCGCGCCATGCTCTTCGAGCTGCTCCGCCCCTACGGCTTCACCCCCACGCAATGCGCCGACCTC
>MIQB01000215.1 GCA_002890585.1 Tannerella sp. oral taxon 808 | reverse complement strand
TGCGCTTAGGGACAAAGTTGATGGGCATATAGAAGTAGAAAATGTCCAACCCCCTATTGGTGTGTTGCAGGATTTCCTCCTTGACATTCATAGTTCCTCAAATGGGATTTGCGAGTTGCCCATGTAACCTTTCAGGATGCCGTCTTTGTAGGCATTGAGTCGTTGTAGGGCCTCGACACGTCGGAAGCCTTTGAAGGAAGCCCGTCCTGTCTTGATGGCAATGTATAGTCCTTTGAAAGGATAGACCACATGGTTACTCGAGACATAACGGAAGGGGACTGCACGGGCATCACGCCAACGGGCCAGCGAAGCACGCGAGATGCCAAGCAGGCGCATGACATCGGCAGAGTTCAGCTCAATCTTCTCGTCCAACACTGAGTAATCCCGCTTCATCTCAAGTATGAGGTCCGCAATCCGGTTCATACTTTCCTTCAGCGAGCAAAGCTCTGTCAGCAAGTGTCCGTCGGAATAAACCTCAGCATCCATCATTGCTCGCCATGAAGTGAACAAATCCTGAAAGGCCTAACTGGTGAATAAGTCTGCGTTGGATATCAGGATACTTTCTCAAGAACCGAAAAAAGAAATAGGCGTCCCGAAACATCTCCATGATGTTTTCTATATCCGGTTTGAACAACAAGGGAATAAGATGCTTTTCTTCGATTGTGGCATAACGTCTGTTTTTATGATAGACAGGTTTCACAACATCGATCAGTCTTTTGGGAAGGTAAAACATGACAATATCCATGTCGAACGCAGCAGCACATCAAGCACATGTTTCGAGCCTTATATCTGCTTGCATTTTGCACTGCTTTAGGAAATTGGAAAAATCCATATCTACCCCATAGGCAACCTCTTTGAGATTGTCACAATTGGCACACTTCATTTCGAGGGTATCTCCTGCGATATATACGCGCCATTCCTCTCCTGTTCTATTGTGATTGTTCATATTATAATACTATAAATCGGCTGCAAAGTTCCGACAAGAGAATCCTGCTTTCGGAATATCTAATTACCAATATTAGTATGATAATACCACTTGCTTTTTTTCAGTTCATACTCTTGTTATGCCACTGACTACCTTCAAGGACAATCAGTGCACGGTGCAAGTCCCCTTATATATATAGGGGCTTGCACCGTGCACTGAAAATGTAGCCAAGGGTGTCTGTATCTATTGTAGAATCAAGGGATTTGGTGATCGTTCGTTTTCGGAGTACTTTTGAACCCGAAACAACACAAGCGAGTGTTGTCGAAGCAGTATCTATGAGTGCTCTCAAAATACTCTCTTCTGGCTACAATCCGGCTACAGGAAAAAACAGGGCTGTGTATACAGTTATGGCATAGGACGTTACGGAGAAGGTTCATAAGCCTCTCTTTCCGCTTTTTTCGGGCTTTTTTTATTAGGGACGAACTGTAATACAGAAAGCGTCAATAGCGTATGTTATTTAACATGATT
>MIQB01000214.1 GCA_002890585.1 Tannerella sp. oral taxon 808 | reverse complement strand
GAACTAAACAATACCCTAATCGATAATACCGATGAGCTGAAGATGGCTACCTACCTGAGGCGATGCATTGAGAAGAAAAACATCAACACGATTCAAATCGCTACGGGTTACTGGGATGTGCCGGGCATGGCGCTCGTCGTCGACGAGCTGGCGGCCTTCTTGGAGCGCGAAGGCACACAGCTGCAAATGCTGATCGGTCAAGAACCTTACGTCTACGCTGGCCAAGTAAAGGTGCCAACCTATAGGAGGAATTTCCCCGACGATTATATCAAGAAGGATCTCGAAGAGCTGGAGCTCAAAGAGGAATACAAGGGCGTGGTCGACTTGCTGCTGACGCATTGCGGCAAGACGATGCAGGTGAGGAAGTACATGAAGACCCTTCTGCATGCCAAGTGCTACATCTTTTCAAAGACTTTTACGGAGAACGGGGAAAAGTGCTGCCACGACGCGATGGCCATTATGGGTAGCTCCAACTTTACCTATAAAGGACTCTTGGGCAACGCGGAATTGAATTATCTCGAGAAGAATGGCAGCATTATCGATTCTAACTATAAAAGGACAGGGGTAAAGGGGCATATCCCTTGGTTCAATGAAATGTGGGAGCAGGCGGAAGATTGGACTCCGGTGCTCCTCGAGCAAGTCATCAAGCCCACCCCCATCGGCCGCGAGGTGAACAGGGAGCGGAAGCAACGACAGAAGGAAGCGGAGGAAGCACTTGCGAAGCCTTTTACCCCCTACGAACTTTACATCAAGCTGCTTCAAACCCAGTTTGCCACCTTTCTCGACACCAAGCTCAGCGGCCAGATCAAAGACTATCTGCCCGCGACATACAGCGCGTTCGATTATCAGATTGACGCTGTCAAGCAATGCTACGAGTATATGCAGCGACACGGCGGCTTTCTGCTGGCCGACGTGGTCGGGCTCGGTAAGACGGTCGTCGGCGCCCTGATCGTGCGGCACTTCCTCTCCACGCCGCAGAAGGACGGGCGTGGCGGTCGTGTGCTGATCATTACGCCGCCGGCCGTGCAGCAGCCGTGGCGAGACACGCTCGGCGACATCTGCGCCACCACTCCTGAGTTGAGCAAACGCATCGACTACATCTCCTTAGGCCGACTCGACAAGTTCACGGATGGGATGGACGACGAGGAAACACTCGACGACGGCACGCTTGACGGCGTGCTCGATCAGAGCAAGACCTACGGGCTGATCCTCATCGACGAGAGCCACCGCTTCCGCAACTCCGATACGGAGATGTACCGGGCGCTCAACAGCCTGATCGGGTCGATCACTCCTACGCCCTACGTCGGGCTCCTCTCCGCCACCCCGCAGAACAATCGTCCGCAAGACCTAAAGAATCAGATTTACCTCTTTGAGCGTACGCCCAAGAACAGCACACTCACGAAGGGATGATTACAAGTCGATGAACTCCCTCTCGGCCGCCCTCCGCTCCTTCTCCGAC
>MIQB01000213.1 GCA_002890585.1 Tannerella sp. oral taxon 808 | reverse complement strand
ACATCGGGCATGCTTTCGCCATTGCCAGAAATCAACCGTTGGGCTGACGGGATCGTGGATCATTGTATGGACATAAAGAACCCCGCAGGTTCATCGGATCTATAATACTCTCGTATTGAACATCTGCAAAACCGGCGATTCATGATTCACGATCCGTTCGAGGAAACGTAAGTCTACACGAGTCGCCAATGCGAATGCGATGGCAGGGCGCGATGAACTCTCCATGCGGTGTGATAATGCAATTCAATTTCCTGGATCAATCAAAGTATCAAGAAACGGTTAGTGCCTGGATTCAGTGGCTTGAGAACGTAATACAGTATGTGTAGTCTGCACAGCCACCTGACTGCCTTCCGCCTCCTTTCCAGGGATGAATGTGCTCATTCGTATCTAGTCTTTTTGCTTCGAAAGAGTCATTATTGTCTAGTGAAAGCTTCTGTTGATCGGAAGCCAGGGGAGATCTGGGACAGGAATAAAATGGGCTCCTGTGCCTTGCATGGGAACAATGTGCTTGCTGGGCAAACGTGGTGCGCGGTCAGTTCTTTGGATGTATGGCATGTCAAATAATGCGTAAGAGATCTTCATCTACTAAAAATGCTATTGCTAACATCATAAAGAAGTCTATAACGGGGTGGGACGACACATACAAGCCCTCACAGTTGCGCAAATCATCACGTCAGCCCAACGGTTGATTTCTGGCAATGGCGAAAGCATGCCCGATGTACTCGCCGAGCGGTCAAATCAAATCTAGCGGGAGAGAACGAAATTACCGGACGGCCAATGGGAAGGCGACTTAAAGCCGTCTATGCAGGATAAGTTGCCTTCTCTGTATGTGAGCAGGAAATTGTTGATCTATAACAGAAGTCGGATAATGGATTCGAGATCAAGCTTAAGAAGTTGGAAGATTCCTTGACGCTTATTCTTGCCTAGACTAATAACGCTGCTGCAGGAACGCGTATGTTGCCAGTGGTGGTGTCGCGCTATGCGACTGCCATTGCTGGAGAATCCGGAATGCCTTCTTTCCAGACGTTTCATAAAGTCTCCATCCGCAATTGTACTATGTTCATCCTTGCAGTAGGGTTCTCGAAGTTGGCCAAGTAGTTGCCAATCTTCCAATCTCTAGTTCTAGATTGCAATTGTGCTCGACCACACTGCGAACCAGTGTGCCGTTCCTGAGGGCCTACAACTCTGCATATTCAGACTCACCCCACCGATCTCATTACTTTCGATTTTACGGGATCAAAGCCGCTTTTCAAACTTCACGGAACACTACAAAGCGACAAGTAGCATGTCAGCCCCGCCTGGGAGTCCTCAGCTAAGCGAGGAGTATTTGACCGAAAACAAGAGACCAGGAATTCTGGTTTTGGTCATTGTGTTCCCAGTGCTCGCACTCTTTATCGTTGGTTTGCGACTTCATACTCGATTTAGAATCGTCAAAATCCCGTCTCATGAAGACTATGCTATCGCGCTGGCTATGG
>MIQB01000212.1 GCA_002890585.1 Tannerella sp. oral taxon 808 | reverse complement strand
CAGCGATGGGCATCGCCCATGCGTACCTCAACCCGCCGAACGAGCTGCCGGAGCTCGCCCATGAGTTGGCCGACACGCTCGGTCTCCCGAACGAGCATCCCACGATCCTGCTGCGCATGGGATACGCCCAACGCATGCCATACTCAACGCGGATCCCAGCGACGCAGCGGGTAAAAGGGGCTATGATTCAGTGAATATTCCACTGGCTCCTCAGATGGGCCTTCTCTTTGGGGGCATCTCCTTTACATAAAAACGATAGAGCGCAAGAGAGATGCCCCCCCTCTTTTTGCGTGGTGTCCACAGGGTGGATGATTCTTTTTTCACGTTTCATTTTACGCCAGCCTATTTTCCGGGGCTTGTTTATGTAGCCTGCCGAGAATGGGACTCACTTGTTCAAGACAGAGCTTCTTATCAACCTGGTATGGCCCCTACCTGCGCCCGACAGGGCGCATACTACCCTTTGACTACCCTCAAACTACCTGCGGCCGCAGGGCCGCCTCTATCATTGATCATTACTCCACCAATGTCCCGGCCATACGTGTGGCGGCATGGACATGTGTCAATCCGGACGTACAACCGGGCAGGGGATAATAGACCGCTTCATATTCTATGACAGCGTCTGACAGACGGATGTATTCGCGCTTGTCAGCGTCTGAGAGATAATCCATCCCCCCGAGAGCCGTGCCCTTGCGTATTAATTCCTCGCAACCACTTTGGTATTCCCGAAACTGTTTCTCTGATTTGATTTCCATGATCATTTATATCGTTTTGGCGTTAATCTTATCATACTCTGCATGGGTTCCGATAAAACGGATATCCAATCTCCCAGCGAAAAAGACAGCGACACAGATCAAAAGTAGCGTCTGCTTGGAATGGCACCAACCTTTCACATTCCGAGGGGGGGGGGCATATGCGCCAAGCGGCCTGTAGGGTCGCCGGATGATAGCCCGGGGCGAAACCCCGGGATGCGAGGGATGATTATCCGGCCGGATACACGCCAGAGCGAATACGATTCGTCCCTGCCCCCCCCAACCCCCCGTTTTAACAGAAGGTTACAATCTGTTTCATATCAGATCCGCATGCAGACGGCTCGTGCAGCCAGTCAGCATGCGGACACACTTCTTTGTGCCCACCCCAACGCACACCGCGTTGCAACCCATACGCACGGCCCACGCTCCGCGCTGGGTCACCTTGCATCGATACCCATCCAAGCCCGCCGCATTTTCGTCGCATTTAATGACGGCGGGGGCGGATGCCCAGCCCTCCGGCCGCAAACCTGCAAACATGCCCTATGCGGAACCCTTGCAGGGCTCCACAACCTGCAACCCGGAGGGCTTCTTTTCCCCCCTTCCCAAACGAATGATGAACGAAGCGCGAACCCTACCCGCTGAAGCCGAAAGGGCCGCCTCGATCAGTTGGACCGGTTGCCAACCGACGGAGATCAAAAACTGGTGCGCGGAGCTTTCTGTCGATCGACAGAGATCAAAAACTGGCGCGCGGAGCTTTCT
>MIQB01000211.1 GCA_002890585.1 Tannerella sp. oral taxon 808 | reverse complement strand
CGAGGCCTTCACTTTTACTTACGATATGAACGACTACTTCAGCACCGAGCCGCTGACGTATCTCACCTCCTCTTCGCCTATTTATAAGCACTACTTCGACCGCACCGTGGGCGGCAAGACGACGCGCACCTACATCTCGCTCGACTCCCTCGAGCTGAGCGGTCCGCTGAAGTTCGCCAACCGGGCATACATGTATCACAACCAATTGGAGGCCAACGGACGCTTCCGCTTGGGTGGCGGCATGAAGTATGAATACCTCGCCGGCTACTCCTTTGTCGGTTATATGCGCAACTCCTTCAGCTCCACCCGCGCGCCTCGCAACGATCGGTTCAACAACACCTACGGCGTCTACGGCCCCGGCCTCTACTCCGTCATCGACGCGCACGACCCGCACAGCATGGGCTACATCGCCACACGCATCAAGACAGCCTACCCCTCGCGACTCCTCGTCCATGCCCTTTATCTGCAAAACATCCTCGAACTCTCGGATCACTTCAAGCTGATGCTGGCCGGGCGCTTCGATCATGTCCGCTATCAACGCACGCTGAAGAATATGCCCGTCACGGACGACTCGTGGTCGTTTAAGCGCACCGAGCCCTTCTCCACCGTCGATAACTCGGCCTTCACCTACCGCGCTGGGCTCGTCTACCTGCCCATGAAGTCGCTCTCCATCTACGGCTCCTTCGCCAACTTCTTCCAGCCTTACCGCGAGTATTATTCCCCGAAGCTCATCTACGTCAACTCCGAAGGCAAGCGCTTCGATGCGGAGCACACGGCGCAGATCTTCAAGCCGCAGACGGGCTATCAAGGCGAGCTCGGCGTGAAGTACACCCACGGCGACCTGCTCTATGCCTCTGCCGCCGTCTATCACATCAAGCGCCGGAACGAGCGCAAGACGCTGGCCACCGTGGAGGAAGGCGGCGAAAGCAAGACGGTCGTCGGGCAGGTGGGCACAACCCTCTCCGAGGGCTGCGAGATAGAGTTTGGCATTAACCCTGTCCCCGAGCTCTCCCTTGCCGCCGGCTACACCTACACGAACGCCCGCGTGAGCGAGATCGCCAAGAACGACTACCTGAACATCGATGGCGACGAGGGGCGGCCGCTGGCTTATGTGCCCAAGCAGATGTTCTTCACCGCCGGCACCTACACCTTCGCTGAGCGCTCCGCACTCAAAGGCTTGGCCGTGAACTACACGCTGTCATACACGGACAAGATGTACAACAACCTCAGCCAAGACGTGGAGCTGCCCTCGCACTTCATCACCGACCTCGGCGCCACGTATCGCTTTGGCAAAGGCATCTCGCTCTCCTTCAACCTCAACAACGTCTTCGATGTGGAGTATGCCCTCAACACCTATGGGCGGCAGATTGTACCCTGCATCGGACGTAACTACACCATCGCGTTGACGTATAATCTGAGGTAGTCAGAGGGTGGTTATAGTCAATCGAAAATGGATGACGAATAAATGGGGTATTGTAGGGGCGACCCTTGTGGTCGCCCTCTCCCAAAGGGCAGGCACAAGGCCTGCCCCTACAAGGCGCAC
>MIQB01000210.1 GCA_002890585.1 Tannerella sp. oral taxon 808 | reverse complement strand
CGAAGCGGGAGGTGTCGAGCTTACGCTCCTTCCCCGGCTTGTAATTCCGCTGGCGAGTGCCTGATCCGATTAAAAGAAAGCGCACAGGCCATGCCCGAAGTCGTCGTGCGGGGCGAGCGCCCCATTGCGCGGCTCTCCGGCGGACGCATCATTTACGATGTGCCCCGACTCGTCGCCGGCGGGGTGGTGACGAATGCTTATGAAGCGCTGCTCCGGCTGCCCGGCGTGCGCGAGGAGAACGGCGCCATTACGCTGGCTGGTGCACCGAGCCTCTCCATCCTCATCGATGGCCGCAAGATGACCGTCTCCGGCGACGCACTCCGGGCCGTCCTCCGGGCGATCCCCGCTGAGCAGGTGCAGTCGGCCGAAGTGATGTACAGCGCCCCGCCGCAGTATCACGTCCGCGGCGCCGCCGTGCTGATCGTCACTCGCGGGGCGAAGGGCGCCGAGGCCGGTTGGCAGGGGCAGGTGAACGCGGGATATACACAGCGGCATTATGCAAACTACGCGCTCGGCGCGGCACTCTCCTACACCACTGCGCTGTGGATGGTGCGCCTCAACCTCTCCTCTGACGCCAACCACACCCGCAGCGGCCTCGACCTTGACGCCGACCATCTTTATCAGGGCACCCGTCACCCCATCGAGCAACACGACCGGGGCGAGAGTCGCAGCCACACGCACCTCATGCGCCTCGAAACCGACTTCCGGCTCACTGAAAAGAGTCGCCTCGGCATGATCTACACCGCGCAGCTCCGCACCGGCCTATGCGCCGACGGAGCCTCTGTCGGTACGCTCGGCACCTCCTTCCGCCACACGGATAATGAGCGCCCCACGCAGCTGCACAACCTCCAAATAGACCTCACCACCGGCTTCGGCCTACGCCTCGGCACGGAATACACGCGCTACGATGAGCACCGCCGGCAACGCTTCACGGCCCGTTCGGCCGACGGCCGCACCACGTCCGACTTCATCGCCCGCGATGCCCAAACCATCGATCGCCTACGCGTCTTTGCCGACCAGAGTCACCCGCTCCGTCGCGCGGGCTGGAAGCTGAACTACGGTGCCGAATACCTCTATGCCTCCGATCGCAGCATGCAGACTTACCGACCCACCGGCGCTGGCGGATCCACGCCACCCAACGCCCGCAACATCGACAGCCGCCTGACGGAGCGCACCGCCCGCCTTTATGTCGGTCTTGAGGGCGCACTATCGCCAGCCTTGACCTTCTCTGCCTCGCTCACGGGCGAGGATTACCGCTTCGCCGACGTCCACGACCGCACGCTCTTCCCCGAACTGAGCGCCACGTGGGCCATCGCCCCGACACACCTGCTGCAAGCCTCACTGACCTCCGATAAGCTCTACCCCGCCTATTGGGAGAACCACGGCGGCACGAACTTCCTCAACGCCTACGCCGAGGTGCACGGCAACCCGCTGCTGCGCCCGCACCGCACCTACGCCGGCCGCCTGAGCTACATCTTGCGCAGCCGCTACGTCCTCACGCTCTACGCCAACCGCATGCCCGACTACTCCGTGCAGCTCCCTTGGCAGG
>MIQB01000209.1 GCA_002890585.1 Tannerella sp. oral taxon 808 | reverse complement strand
CATAAGCTCTCGGTGCGTGAGCTTATTATATGCAATGCATATCATAAGCTCTCGGTGCGTGGGTTTATTACATGCAATGCATATCATAAGCTCTCGGTGCGTGAGCTTATGATTTGCATTGCATATTCCGATAATTTAATATGGGAGAATGCAAAATGCACTGCGTTTTGGGCCTCGCGATGCTCCGGGATAGGAAAAAGTGGCGCGTTTCAGGCCTTGCAAGGCGCGGACAAGGCCTGCGGCGCTGTGTTTTGGGCCTCGCGACGCTCCGGGATAGGAAAAAGCACCCTCGCCGCCCACGCCACGCCCCTCCGTGCCCCGCCCTGAGGGAAGGGCTTTCTTTTACTTTTGCGCGCGCAATCAGAAAAAGGCGTGGACAGCCCCTTACCCATGAGGCGGCCGGCGCGCCTCCCCCGCATGAAGAAGCAATCCATCATAGATTATTACAATCGGACGGCGTCCGAACGGCAGCGCCGCAAACGCATGCGCCGCTATTACCACCGTTCGCTGGAGCGATACTTCTCGTTCATCATCCCACCTGGCAGCCGCGTGTTGGAGATCGGGTGCGGCACGGGCGAACTCTTAGCGGCTATGCGGCCAGCCTATGGCGTAGGCATCGACTTCTCTGAGCGGATGATCGAAATAGCCCGAAAGTCTTTCCCCGAGTTGCGCTTTGAGGTGGACGACATCGAGGAGCTGCGCCTCAGCGAGCCGTTCGACTATGTCATTATGTCTGACCTCACCATGTCGCTTTGGGATGTGCAGCGCGCCTTTGAACACCTGCCGCAGGTCTGCCACGAGCGTACGCGGATCGTGATCTCGAACTACAATTTCCTCTGGGAGCCTGTCCTCAAGCTGGCCGAAGGCCTCGGCCTGAAGCTGCGTCAGCCGAACCAAAACTGGCTCTCGGTGCAGGACATCGACAACCTGCTTCGCCTGACGGGCTTCGAGCGAGTGAAGCGTGAAAACAAGATCCTGCTGCCCATCAACATCCCGCTGCTGGCCCCCCTCTGCAACCGCCTCTTGGCCAACCTGCCACTCCTCAATCGTTTAGACCTCGTCAACCTCATCGTGGCTCGGCCTGAGTCGCAAAGGGAGGCGCCGGAGCGGACGGTCTCCATCATCGTCCCAGCGCGCAATGAGCGGGGGAACATCGAGAATGCTGTCCGGCGGCTGCCCGCCTTCGGCGCTTCGCAGGAGTTTGTCTTTGTCGAGGGGCACTCCGAGGATGGGACGTATGAGGAGATGCTCCGTGTGCGCGATACCTATCCAGATAAGCAGATCAAGGTGCTCATCCAGTCGGGGCGCGGCAAGGGCAATGCCGTGCGCGAGGGCTTTGAGGCAGCCACAGGTGAGATGCTCTTCATCCTTGACGCTGACCTGACGACGCCGCCCGAGGACATGCTGAAGTTTTACGAGGCGCTTCGTCAGGGTAAGGGTGAGTTTATCAACGGTTGTCGGCTCGTTTACCCGATGGAGAAGCAGGCGATGCGGCTCTTGAACTTGATCGCCAACAAGAGCTTCGGCCTCCTCTTCTCTTACCTCCTCGGTC
>MIQB01000208.1 GCA_002890585.1 Tannerella sp. oral taxon 808 | reverse complement strand
CTCTTAAGCATGCTTAGTGACACCTCTTAAGCCTGCTTAAGAACATCTCTTAAGCCTGCTTAGTGACACCTCTTAAGCCTACTTAAGAGCATCTCTTAAGCCTGTTTTGTCTGTGAGCCATTGGGAAGGGTGTCTTCCCCGAGGCGGGAAGGGTGTCTTCCCCGAAGCGGGAAGGGTGCTTCCCTCGGTGCGGGGAGGGTGCTTCCCTCGGTGCGGGGAAGGGGTTTCCCCCGAGGCGGGGAGGGTGTTTCCCCGCATGCGGGTAAGGTGCTTCCCTCGGTGTGGGGAAGTGGATTTCTTCCATCGAGCTCACGCCTTACTTTTGTCCCCGTTCATTCGGTGCCGCCCCTGGAGGGAATCCTCCCCCGGGCGGAAAAGGGAATCCGGTGAGAAACCGGAGCAGTGCCCGCTACTGTAAGTCTTATTCTTTCCCCACACCGTGTGTCGATCCCCACACGCGCCACTGTCTGATCCTATAGATGGGAAGGCCAAGCCGACACACAAGACAAGCCAGGAAACCTGCCGCATGAACGCACCTTGATAAATCCTCTCGGGACCAAGAGTTTTATTCATTACATACAATTCACACAATGAGAAAGCATTTATTCCAAGGGCGCTACGGCGCTCTGGTGGCTGTCTGCGCCGGACTGTGCGCAGGCACACCGAACGTTTTTGCACAGACGGAGCTCGGCATCGGCGACACGGTGCATCACTTAGACGAGGTCGTCGTCAGCGCCTTCAAGCGCCCTGTGCCGTCTACGCAGCTGCTGCGCCTGCAAACGCCGCAGGCTTACCTGCCCGTCTCCGTCACCGGCCTCGTGTCTGAGGTCTGGACCAAGCGCGGCATCACCCACATCCAGGACGCCGTCAAGTTCCTCCCCGGCGCCCACATGCGGACCGTCTATGGCGCCTACCAACGCCTCGAGGTGCGCGGCTTCGACATCACGCCGCTCATGGTCGATGGCGTGAAGGACGAGCGCTTCGTGCCGCCCGGAAGCTCCGCCCCCTTCCCCGACTTCTCATCTGTCGAATCGATGGAGCTGCTCAAGGGGCCGGCCTCTGTGCTGCATGGCCAGTTCGCCACAGGCGGCATCCTCAACGTGGTTCGCAAGGCGCCCACCCGGGAGCGCGTGCTGAACTTCCGGCTCCTCTATGGCTCCTACGACAACCGCCAAGCCATGATCGACATAGGCGGGGCACTGACGTATGCCCTGCGTTATCGCGCCGTCTTGAATTATGCCGACATCGAGGGTTATCGCCACACGAACGACCGACGCATGGCGGGCTACTTGGCCCTGGCTTACGACCTCGGCGAATATCAGTCCCTCGAGTTCCGCGGCGGATTTAACCGCGATAAGTACGGCACCGACATCGGCCTCGCACCCGTGATGAGCGCCGACGTCTATAACGCCGACGGCAGCCTTTACCTCAAGAAGGGCGAATCGCTGCCCGGCCTCGACCGCCGCGCACGCTACAACAACGAGTCTGACCTCTTCCGCAACAGCGGCGCCAACGCCTCGCTGCGTTACCGCTACACGCCCTCCGACGCCTTCCGCCTGAA
>MIQB01000207.1 GCA_002890585.1 Tannerella sp. oral taxon 808 | reverse complement strand
GCCGCCATCTCCACGGCGCGGTTGATGAGGAAGAGGCGCGAGGCAGCCAAGTCGCGCAACTGGCCGGAGGTCTGCACCACCACATCGATGCGCGGGCGACCCAGCTCGGAAGAGGGGATCAGGCGCAGGTCGGAGACACGGCCGAAAGCGTCGCGCACCGGCTCCACGCCGAGCATGTAGAGGATCTGTGCGATGGTGGCGCCTTCCGTCTCGATGAACTCGCCCGACCAGAGCGTGTAGCTCACCTTACGCGGATACTCGTTGTTGTGGCGTTTGCGGTAGAGGTCGATCGTGGCGTTGGCCAGTCGCTTACCCTTTTCCCAAGCTGCCTCCGAGGGCGTCGCCTCGGCATTGATCGAGTAGAGGTTGCGGCCCGTGGGCAGCGTGTTCGGGTTGGCAATCGGATCGCCGCCCGGCGACGGAGCCACGTAACCACCCTTCAGTGCGTTCATGTTGCTGCGCAGTTCGCTCTCGGGGCTCTCCATGAGGTACGTCTTGTATTTGTTCACGTTCAGGATCGTGCGCTCCACTTCCATGATGGCGTCAGCCAGGTGCACTTCGTCCTTCGTGTACGTCTTCTTCTTGCCACCCATCATACCGCCTGGCATGCCTCCGGGATGTCCGGCGGGCTTGGCATCGGCTTTACCGCCCGGCATGCCCCCGGGATGTCCGGCAGGCTTGGCGTCGGCTTTACCGCCCGGCATACCCGCAGGAGGCATTCCCGGCATACCGGCTGGCATACCGCCTTTCTTCTTGTTGCCCGTCATCATCATCATGGCCGCCATACCCCGCGGGGCGTTGCGGTCGGCGATGATCTCGCGCGCCTTGGCCAGCTCCTCGGGGGTGATCTTGGCTGTGCGGCAGACTAACTCGTCTGTGGCCATCGTCGGTTGGGTGAGCAGACGGTTCACAAGCTCCTTCGCCGGATCTAAGTAGACCTGCGTGAACTTCACGCGGTCGCGATCGGCATCGAGGTGTGTGCGTCCCTTCAGCTTGTCGAGTGCCCAGATGCCGTAAGCGATCGGGTCGGTGGCCATAGCCAAGACGGACGATGTGATGCGAGCGGGCTCGTAGGGTACGCCCATCGTGTAGAGCTGTCCGGTGATCTTCTCTGTGGCCAGCTCCTCAGCGAAGTTCTCCACGCGGCGGATGTCGTCCTCCGAATAGGGCTTACCGGCGATGCTGTCCAGCTCCAGGTCGCGATGGATGCCGAGCTTCACGGTGGCCGCCTTCACGTTGATCGCGGCACGCTTCAGGTCGGCCTCCAAACGAGCGTCCGGAGCCTTGCCCTGCGGCATCACCCTCAACGTGGGCATAGACAACCTCTTCAACGCAAGGGATAAGAACATCAACTACGACGTCTACTCCGCCACCCTCACCCGCGGCACGGAGTTCGTCGCCAACCTCTCCGTCAATATCGCGGAGCTGATCGGCAAATGAGAATGGGCGAGTGGCGCCCGGATCAATTCCCCTCGCGCCCCGAAAGCCAGGCCGATAACTACCCTCTAACTACCGCGGGCGCAGCCCGCATAACTACCCGGCCGAAGGCCGATAACTACCG
>MIQB01000205.1 GCA_002890585.1 Tannerella sp. oral taxon 808 | reverse complement strand
GTGACGGCGATGTGGCTGCTGTAGAAGATGGCGATGACGATGATGCCGCCGATGTCGTCTACCACGGCGAGCGCGGTGAGGAAGACTTTCAGGCTGGTGGGCACCCGGTTGCCGAGGGCTCCGAGCGCGGCGAGGGCGAAGGCGATGTCGGTAGCCATCGGTATGGCGGCGCCGTGAGCGGCTGGCCCCTCATGACAGACGGCCAAGTAAACGAGCACGGGCACGATCATGCCTCCGCATGCGGCGATGACGGGCAACAGGGCCTTACGCACGGAGCTGAGTTCGCCCACTAACATCTCCTGCTTGATCTCCATCCCCACGACGAAGAAGAAGATGGCCATCAGGGCGTCGTTCACAAAGGCGATTAGCGACATGGGCTCGCCGTGGTGGGGGAAGAAGAGGAAGTCGTTGAATCGGGTGTCGATCGGATAGTCCAAAAGCTGGGCGTAAGACTCGGCCAGCGGCGAGTTGGCGATCACGACGGCGGCGATGGTGGCGATGAAGAGCAGCAGGCTCGCGTTGGGTCTTTGCCTGATAAGGCGGCTGAGGGATTTGGTCTTAATGATCATGGTGGAGTGGGGTGTTGAAGTGATGAGTAGGAGGGAGGGGGCGCCTTGCTTGGGCGGCTTGCTTCGCCGTGGCAGGGCGTGGCTGTACTTATGTTTTCGCTGCTCGTTTCATGAGGTCGTATGCGGCACGCGCAGCACACTCCATGATCTCCTCCTCGCCCAGCACATGCTTGTCGCGCATCAGCACGCGGCCGTCGCAGATGACCGTATCCACGCAGCTGCCATTGGCGGCGTAGACGAGGTTCGAGATGAAGTTGTGGTTCGGGGCGAAGGCGGGCTGGCGGAGGTCGATGAGGCAGAGGTCGGCTAAGTAGCCCTCGGCGATGCGGCCGGCGCGGAGGCCGAGGATGTCGGCACCGGCAGCGGTGGCAGCGTGAAAGATGGCATCGCACGTGACGGCCTCGGGATCGCCGCGCCACACCTTGCCGAGCAGTGACGCCAGCTTCATAGCTTCGATCATGTCTAAGTTGTTCGACGACGAGCAGCCGTCCGTGCCTAACCCGACGGTGATGCCTGCGGCGCGCATCTCGTCGAAGTGGAAGCGATAGCCCGAGGCCAGCTTCATGTTCGACGCCGGGTTGTGCACCACCTTGACGCCATGGTCGGCCAAGATGCGGATCTCCTCCTCGTCGACGTAGAGGCCGTGCGCAATGACGAGTCGCGGGGAGAGGATGCCTAAGCTGTGCAGGTAGCGGACGGGCGTCTGCCCGAAGCGTGCGAGGCATTGCTCGGTCTCGGTGGTCGTCTCGGCCAGATGGAGGTGGATGAGGGTGTCGTGATCGCGGGCAAAGTCGGCCGACCATTGCAGCAGTTCGCCGGAGACGGTGTAGATGGCATGCGGGCCGAGGGCGTAGCTGATGCGTGGGCCATAGGGCGAGGGTGTGGCGTAGCGACGCGTGATGTGGCGGCGGCTGCGCTCGGCCTCTTCGGGTCGGAAGTGGTCGAAGCAGGCCTCGGAGAGCACGGCACGGAGGCCCATCTCTTGGACGGCCTCGGCCGTGGCGTCGAGCTTGTGATACATGTCGAGGAAGGCCGTCGT
>MIQB01000204.1 GCA_002890585.1 Tannerella sp. oral taxon 808 | reverse complement strand
GCATATTTTCGCGCCTCTAATCGAACCAGTAGATGATTCTTTCAGCATTAACAGCTATATCCCCCATAGACGGACGTTATCGGGGTAAAACGGAGGCGCTGGCCTCCTATTTCTCAGAGTTTGCATTGATCCAATATCGTGTACGTGTGGAAGTGGAATACTTCTGCGCGCTGACGGAGGTGCTGCCGCAGCTCAAGGCGGCTGATCGTCCGGAGGTACACGAGGCACTGCGGCGCATATATTGCGACTTTACGGTGGCTGACGCTGAGCGCATCAAGGAGATTGAACGGACAACGAACCACGACGTGAAAGCAGTGGAATACTTCATCAAAGAGCGTATGGATGCAGCGAGCCTCGGGGCATACCGGGAGTTTGTGCACTTCGGACTCACGTCGCAGGATATTAATAATACGGCCGTGCCGCTGTCGGTTAAGGAGGCGATGGAAGCAGTTTATTATCCCGCCCTCAACACCGTGATGGATATATTATATAGGTATGCTGATGCGTGGGAGACGATCGCTATGCCGGCCAAGACGCACGGGCAACCAGCCTCGCCGACACGACTGGGCAAGGAGGTGCGGGTGTTTGCTTATCGATTAGAGAAACAACTGGAGCTACTGCGAGCAGTGCCAATGTCGGCGAAGTTCGGCGGGGCGACAGGCAATTTCAACGCGCATCATGCAGCGTATCCGCAGACGGACTGGCGGGCCTTTGCCGACCGCTTCGTCAGCGAACGGTTGGGGCTGGTGCGTGAGGCATGGACAACACAAATCTCGAACTATGACAACTTGGCCGCACTCTTCGATGCACTGCGGCGGGTGAATACGATCCTCATCGATCTCTGCCGCGACATGTGGCAGTATATCTCGATGGATTATTTCAAACAGCAGATTAAGGCAGGCGAGGTGGGGTCGTCGGCAATGCCGCACAAGGTGAACCCGATCGACTTTGAGAATGCAGAGGGGAATCTCGGGGTGGCCGATGCCATCTTGACACACCTGAGCATGAAACTCCCCATCTCACGCTTGCAACGCGACCTGACGGACTCGACAGTAACGCGAAATATCGGTGTGCCGCTGGCCCATATCGCTGTGGCACTGGCAAGCCTGACGAAAGGACTGAACAAGTTGGTACTCAATCGTCCGGCTATCGATCACGAGCTGGATGCTCACCGTGAGGTGGTGGCTGAAGCGATACAAACGATCCTGCGCCGAGAGGGTTATCCTCAGCCTTATGAGACACTGAAAGCATTGACTCGCAAGAACGAGGCAGTAACGAAGGAGTCGATCGATCGCTTTATCGATTCACTGGATTTGAACGACGCGGTGAAGACCGAACTGAAGGCTGTGAACCCGCATAACTACACTGGCATATAGACCGAGAGGTTACTCTGTATAACGATAGTCGCGACGACTATCATCTTATTTATCAACCCCCCATTTATTTTCTTTTTAGACATGGAAATAGAAGAGAACGACGGACGCGAACCTCGTCCGACCAATGAAAACCAAGAGACCAAAAGGGAGCAAGCTCCGCAGAACAAACCGGAACGGCAGCGCCCAGCTTATCGCGCCACGCGCGACGGCGGTGGCTACAAATTAGACAGCAAGGGAC
>MIQB01000203.1 GCA_002890585.1 Tannerella sp. oral taxon 808 | reverse complement strand
GGCATTGACCATGAAGTACCACCGAAACGAAGCAGAGGTAACACTCGCCTGCAGCGACAAGGCGTTCTCCATCAACCAAGTCGTCATCGATCAGCTGGATTGGCTGTCGGCCACCGGCGGCTCCGGCCTGTATAAGAAGCACTTCATCCGCATCACAGCCCAAGAAAACCCCGGCGCCAAGCGCAGCGGCACCGTCACCTTCAAGACCACCGAAGGCGAGGCGACACTCCATGTGACACAAGAGGCGAAAAGCACCGCCCCGCCCACACTCACCCTCACCCCGACCACACTCACCTTCGCAGCCAGTGGCGGCGCCTCGCAGTCCGTCGCGGTCAAGTCCAGCGTCGAGGGCTGGGGCGTAAGGCTCAAAGACCGCACCCAAGACTGGCTCACGGTCACGCCAGACGCCGCCGCCAAGACGGTCATCGTCGCCGTCAAACCGAACACGGGCACCAAGAAGCGCAGCGCCGAGGTGGAGGTCGTGTCAGACGCAGGCCTCACGCGCTCCTTCTTCGTCACCCAGCAGGGCAACCGCCCGCCCGAGGCCGTCAGCGGCCTTAGCCTCAACCCCGAGGCCATGACGATGGGCGGCAGCAGCGGTGTGGTTGGCTTCACCCTCAAGAGCGACAAGCCCTGGACCGTCACCGCCGATGCTGACTGGCTCCACCCGGGCAGCACACGCGGCAACGCCGGCACCACCTACTTCCGCCTCCGCTTCGATCAGAACACGACCGGAGCCGTACGCACCGGCAAGCTCACCTTCACCACCACCGACGGCAAGGCCACAAAGACCTTCACACTCACCCAACGCGTCGGCTCGGCCAAGCCCAAACCCTCGACACCCTCCGAAGGCACCTACGACTACGACCTGGCCGTCAACCCCGAATCCATCACCCTCAGCGGTGAGGGCGGCGGCAGCTCCATCGACGTCGTCACCCACCGCCTCTGGGCCGGCTCCACGGCAGACGACTGGATCACCCTCGAGAAAGCCGTCGGCAGCGGCAATGGCTCGTTCGACTTCACCCTCGCCCCGAACCCGTCCAAAGAGATGCGCCACGGCAAGATCACCGTCCGCACCGAACACGGCATGGACGAGCTCACCATAGCCATCCACCAGCAAGGCCAGACGGGCGACATCGTCCTGCCCGGCCAGGTGAAAGTATCCGGCCTCACGCTCGACCCGGCCACCCTCGTCGTAGACGGCGACATCTCCACGACGCTCATCTCCGCCCTGGTCTCCCCCGAGAATGCGGCCAACAAGAGCCTCCTCTGGATGAGCTCCAACCCGGCCGTAGCCTCCGTCAGCATACTCGGGCAGACGCGTTCCGGCGTAGCCCTGCTCCCGCAGCTCCGCTTCGCCCCTGATGCCGATGACTACGCCCTTGTGACCATCGCCGGCAAAGGCAAAGCGACCATCACCGCCGCCACATCGGACGGCAGCGGCATCGTCGCCCGTTGCGAGATCGAGGTGCGCTCCACTGTCGGTAACGTAGTACCCTACGCCCCCGCGGCGAAGATCTACGCCACCCCCGGCACACTCCACCTCACCCTGCCGCAGGCCACCCGCGTAGAGATCTACACCCTGCTCGGCATCCGCCTCCGCACCCTCGACGCCCCCGC
>MIQB01000202.1 GCA_002890585.1 Tannerella sp. oral taxon 808 | reverse complement strand
GCTTGAAGCGCTTCCCGGCGAACATGGTCAACGCGGGTAAGCCGCTTGCGCTAAAGGATCCTTCGGGGACGGTGATCCATAGCTACTCCTATCCCAAGGCCAAGGCTGGCGTATCGATTGAGCGTGGCGAGGGCGACAAGTGGCACCTCTGCTCCGATCCACGCGGCGGCACACCGGGCGAAGAGAACTCGGAGGGTAAACCGGATGAACCTGAGAAGCCTGATGCGCCAAAGACCTTTACGCCCGGCGACGTGGTGATCAATGAGGTGATGGCCGACCCGCGGGGATTGAAGAAGTTGCCCGTCACGGAGTACGTGGAGCTGCATAACACCACCGACCATGAAATCGACCTCTCCGGGTGGACGTTCGTGTATGACAAGACCTCCATCAAACTGCCCGAGGTGGAGCTCCCTGCGGGTGGCTATGCGGTGCTTTATAGAGAAGGTCGGGAGGTGAGTGTGGCCGATGAGGCCGTGGAGGTCGGCTTGAAGCGCTTCCCGGCGAACATGGTCAACGCGGGTAAGCCGCTTGCGCTAAAAGATCCGGCGGGGGCGGTGATCCACGCATACACCTATCCCAAAGCGAAAGCCGGTGTATCGATAGAAAGAGGCGAGGGCGATAAGTGGCACCTCTGCTCCGATCCGCGCGGCGGCACACCGGGCGAGGAGAACTCGGACGGTACAGTAGACGAACCCGAGAAGCCCGATGCGCCCAAGGCCTTCACCCCCGGCGACATCGTTATCAATGAGGTGATGGCCGACCCACGGGGATTGAAGAAGCTGCCGGCCACGGAGTATGTGGAGCTGCATAACACCACCGAGCATGAGATCAACCTCTCCGGCTGGACGTTCATCTATGACAAGACCTCCATCAAACTACCCGAAGCAGAGCTGCCCGCGGGTGGCTATGCCGTGCTTTATAAGGAAGGCAGGGAGGTGAGCGTAGCCGATGAGGCGGTGGAGGTCGGCTTGAAGCGTTTCCCTGCGAACATGGTCAACGCAGGTAAGCCGCTTGCGCTGAAGGATCCGGCGGGGACGGTGATCCATAGCTACACCTATCCTAAAGCCAAGGCCGGCGTATCCATCGAGCGCGGCGAAGGCGATAAATGGCACCTCTGCTCCGATCCGCGCGGCGGCACACCGGGCGAGGAGAACTCGGAGGGGAAGCCTGATGAACCCGACAAACCCGAGAAACCCAAGGCCTTTACGCCCGGCGATGTGGTAATCAATGAGGTGATGGCCGACCCGCGGGGATTGAAGAAGTTGCCTGCCACGGAGTACGTGGAGTTGCACAATACGACGGATCACGAGATCGACCTCTCCGGGTGGACGTTCGTGTACGACAAGACCTCCATCAAACTGCCCGAAGCTGAGCTTCCTGTGGGTGGCTATGCGGTGCTTTATAAGGAAGGCAGAGAGGTGAGTGTAGCCGATGAGGCGGTGGAGGTCGGCTTGAAGCGCTTCCCGGCCAACATGGTCAATGCGGGTAAGTCGCTTGCGTTGAAGGACCCAGCGGGCACGGTGATCCATAGCTATTCCTATCCCAAGGCTAAGGCCGGCATATCCATCGAGCGCGGCGAGGGCGACAAGTGGCACCTCTGCTCCGATCCACGCGGCGGCACACCGGGCG
>MIQB01000201.1 GCA_002890585.1 Tannerella sp. oral taxon 808 | reverse complement strand
ATATGCCCCTTGTCGCGCAGGATCCCGGGGTGTCTCTTGGCCTTGTCCTTGTGCTCTTCGAGATTGGCGTTCACGATCTCGACGCCGTTCAATTCAATCGTGATCCTGGACCCCTTGGCGACGATGCGAAACTGGTTCCATTCACCGACGGGCTTGGTGGCATCCTTGACCGGTGGAACGACGTCGTAGATGGAGCCGGTGTACTGGGCCGGTTTGAGGTTCTTGTACTTGGGATTGTCGAGAATCTGGATCTCCATGCCCGTGTAGGCGGGGTCGCCTTTCATGGGGGAGCGCAGGGTGACGCCGCTGTTGCCGTTCGTGGGAAGCTTGTATTCGAGACGCAGCTCGAAGTCGGCGTACTCTTTTTCGGTCATCAGCCAGCCACCGCCGGAGCCGGAAGTGAAGAGAAGGCCGTCGGCGGCGCCCCAGGCCTTGAGTTTGCCGCCGTGGACTTTCCAGCCGGTCAGGTCCTTGCCGTTGAAGAGGGGAGTGAATCCTTCGGGGGCGTCCGTGTCGGCAGCGCGAGCCGGCGAGAACGCGATGACGGCACAGGCCAGTGCGAGGAAAAAGGAACGATGCATGGGTGGGTCTCCAGGGAAGAGAATTAGAATTACTGAGGTTTCAACTCCTTGACCTCGACGCGACGGAACTGGACAACGGTTGCCGGGTCGAACACTTGCAGTGCCAGGTAGCCGCGTTTCCAGGTGTTGTCCTTGTCAATATAATCGACGACCGTCTGGCCGTTGACCTTGATAATAATATGATTCCCCTGGGCGATCACTTCTTGGGTGAGCCAGGTATCGACCGGCACCAGGGTCTTTTCGACGGCAACCGCCGGCCTTCCCCCAGTGATATAGAGGCTGCCGGTCTTGGCCTTGTGCATACTGCTGTCGATCTGGGCCTCGTAACCGCCGATGTGGTTGGCGATGACCTGTGTACGGAACAACTGACCGCTGTTTCCGCCCTGGTTAATTTTCGCTTCGACGAGAAAGTGAAAATTCTCATAGTCGTCACGTCGGCTGTAGAGGTGGCTCCTTTTGGGGCCTCGGCCGACGAGAATGCCGTCTTCGACTTTCCAGTCGCCCGGTTCGCCGGGTTGTGTTTTCCAGCCGGTCAGGTCCCTGCCGTTGAACAACTGGACCCAGCCCTCTTTAGGGGATGGTGTTTTCGCGGGCTTCGAGTCACTCTTCGGGGGCGGTTCTGTTTCGGTAGACGCGGGCAGCAGCACGATGCGAAAACCGACGAGGTTGTTGCGGTCCATCGGGGCACTCACATCGCGAACCGCGGAACGACAGTTCATGGGTGCATTGAGCCAGGCGCCGCCGCGCGATACTCCCTTGGGACCGAAAATCGGGCTGCGCGGGTCTTTTTTCGGGCTCTTTCTGTAGAATTCCGGTTCGTACGAATCCAGGCACCACTCACTGGCATTTCCGTGCATGTCATAAAGGCCCCACGCATTCGGTTTCAGCTGTCCCACGGGATGTGTTTGCCAGTGCGACTTATTGAAATGCCAGCCGTATTCGTCCATGTCCGAGTCGTCGTTGCCGTAACCATAAGCGGTCTTCGATCCCGCCCGGCAGCAATATTCCCATTCGGCCTCGGTGGGCAAACGGTACGTTCGGGATTCTTTTCCGCT
>MIQB01000200.1 GCA_002890585.1 Tannerella sp. oral taxon 808 | reverse complement strand
GGAGGCAGAGAGGTGACAACCGATTCGGAACATAATAATAGAGGGTGTAGGCTACGCCCAGCAACTGGTTCATGCCAAGCGTCCCGCGCACGATTATCATCTATGTGTTCTACTTCGTTGGCATAGCCATCGTGGCGCGCCGCAATGCCCCGTTGCTCTTCACGGGGATCTATGTGGGTGTGCTCAACTTCGTCAGCTTCGTGGTGCTCCAAAACATCTGGGCGCAGGATCGGTTAATCATGATTTACTATCCGCTCATCCTCATCTTCCTGCTTGGCGCACTCTATTTCGCGCTCAACATAAAGCGGTCGCGGCGTTTCTTCTTCGTTTATCCCGTGGTGCTGCTCATCTTGTTTGGGGGCACGCTGAATAATACCCGTCTACGCGTGGGGCGCACCCTGCCCGTCCTTCAGCAAAACCTCCTGCTGGGTGATCCCCTCTACGGCTTCACGCCCGACTGGCAAAACTTCATCAAGGCCAGCCAATGGATCGCGAAGAACGCAGAGAAGGATGCCATGATCGTCAGCCGCAAGCCATCCATGTCTATGGTTTACACCGGGCGCAACTTCACGGGGCTTCCCGCCTCGCTGACGGTGCCCGCCGACACGCTCCTTTACCTCAAGGGCGACACATCGCTCGTCCCCATCGTAGCCGATGCCTCCCACGGCGCCATGTCGGGCGAGGTGCTCCGATATATTATAACACCCATCGAAAGGCTTACTCTCGGTGGTAAGGAGGTGCCCGTGGCCTGCGTTTACACTTACCCGCGACAAGATCAGCCCTTAGTGCTTCAAGAAATGGAGCAGCAGGGCGTAGCCTACACCCTCGACTTAGACGATGTCGTCGCACAATGCCGCAAAATTGATGTTCGCATTTACGACCCCGACATGATGCTGCGTTTTTTGCATGAGCACAAGATCAACTACATGCTCTTGGCTCAGCTTCGCATAGACCCGACACGCAACACGGGACAGTACATCAACAATATTCACCGCTACGCCTGGTTTATATCAGCCAAATACCCCGGCTGCTTCGAGACGATCAAGGTCTTCGGCACATCCGAGCCGTGCGAGATCCTGAAGCTGGTGCAGTAGCGGAAGATTGTGAATGATTCAATGATGAATGGATGTGACACTTGTAGGGGCGAATAATTATTCGCCCCTACGATCACGGCCATAACCGCATCCACAACCCAGGGCATCTGCGATCGTCCCTACCCTCTATCCTTTATCCTCTACCCTCTATTATTATGTTCCGAATCGGTTGTCACCTCTCTGCCTCCAAAGGCTTCCTTGCCATGGGCAAAGCCGCCGTATCCATCGGCGCCAACACCTTCCAGTTTTTCACCCGTAATCCGCGCGGCGGAAGCGCCAAGGCCATCGACGAGAAAGACGTTGCGGCCTTCCTGCAGTTGGCTGCCGAACACGACATCGCCCAGATCGTCGCCCATGCGCCCTACACCCTCAACGCTTGCGCTGCCGACCCCAATATCCGTCGCTTTGCCACCGAAACGATGGCTGATGACCTGCGGCGCATGGAGTACGTGCCTGGCAACTTCTACAACTTCCACCCCGGCAGCCACGTCAAGCAAGGCGTTGAGGTGGGCATCGACCTGATTGTCGAAATGCTCAACCGGATACTCCGTCCCGAACAACGCACCACGGTGCTGCTCGAGACAATGGCCGG
>MIQB01000199.1 GCA_002890585.1 Tannerella sp. oral taxon 808 | reverse complement strand
GGGTGTGACACGAAGTCACATAGATAATTGCTAAGATGTCATATAAGACAGTTTTAGCCCGCTGTTCCGTCAGCGGTAGCCTACGATAGGATGCACCAATAGCGATATGGTGTGTTGAGCCTATCGGACAAGGTACACTTTCCCAAAAGGATGAGACAGAACCGTGAGGGGACGTCAAGGGCGGTTAGTATCGTACCGCCGAGTGGCTTGGCTGAGTAGTATGGTTAGCACATGCGAACTGTTTATAGCCATCGTGAGGTTTGAAGGAGCCAAAGATGCTGGGCTCTCACCAAAATGGTAAGCAGTCGGATAACCCTTGCCCATGTTGGGGTTACACGGACATAAGCACTGCCGGTGGACTGACAGAACCTACCCTACTCGTACAGTTATCTATGTGGAACGTGGCAAGCCTGTATCTCTCCTGCTTTGGACAGGTAAGTGAACCGTAAGGCGAACTGAAATGGGGTGCAGGTATAAGATGACGGAAAAAGCGAATGCCACTCTGTAATGGAGTGGATACGGATTGAGCCTCGGTTACGTGTGGCAGAGACGACATCATCCGACGCGAAAGCGGGCAGACTTCCGTGTGAGGTAACTCTTTACAAGAGAGCTTTTAGAACTTTTCAAAGTAGAATTGCAAATGAACGAGAACAACAAGAAATCGTGTGCGCCTACTGACAGCAGGCCAAGCACTTGGGGCAGTATGGACTGGCTCAGGTGCGAGCAGTATGTCCAAAAGCTACAAGCGCGTATTGTAAAGGCTCAGAAAGAAGGCAGGCATAACAAGGTGAAAGCCTTGCAGTGGCTGCTTACTCACTCCTTTTATGCCAAGGCTTTGGCAGTAAAGCGAGTTACTTCCAACAAGGGAAAGAACACCTCGGGGGTTGACAAGACCCTTTGGGATTCCCCCAAGCGGAAATTCAAAGCAATAAGCGAACTCCGCAGACGCGGCTATAAACCACAACCGCTGAGACGGGTTTGCATCAAGAAAAGCAACGGTAAACTCAGACCGTTGGGAATTCCAACGATGAAAGACAGGGCTATGCAAGCCTTATATCTGATGGCACTTGAACCAATCGCTGAAACGACGGGCGACAGATTCTCCTACGGCTTCCGAAAGAAACGTAGGACGATGGACGCTATTCGACAGATTGATACCGTTCTTAACCGTCAGCACTCCCCAGAATGGATTCTGGAGGGAGATATAAAGGGTTGCTTCGACCATATCAGCCACGACTGGCTGCTATCCCACATCCCTATGGATAAGGGGATTCTTGCCAAATGGCTAAAATGTGGTTTTGTCTTCAAAGGTGGTCTATACCCGACGGAAGAGGGGACACCACAGGGCGGTATTATATCGCCCACGCTTGCGAACATGACACTTGACGGACTTCAGACGCTGTTGGCTGAGAGATTCAAGAGACGTTTCATCAACTACAAGACTTTCCGCTACAAAGTAAATCTTGTACGTTATGCGGACGATTTCATCATCACAGGCTACAGCAAGGAACTCTTGGAGAACGAGGTCAAACCGTTGGTGGTTGATTTCTTAAAGGAGCGTGGACTGACACTTTCCGATGAAAAGACCACCATCACGCACATCCAGGACGGCTTCGATTTCCTCGGATTCAACATCCGTAAGTTTCACAAGAGGTTGTACACGTCACCGTCAAAGAGAGCACAAAAACGCTTTAGGGCGAAGATAAGTGAG
>MIQB01000198.1 GCA_002890585.1 Tannerella sp. oral taxon 808 | reverse complement strand
GGGCACGGTTGGCCAGATCGTTCAGGCGCTTGGAGATGCCGTTCAGGTTCATCTGGTCCGCGTTGTGGATTACCGGTACAATCAGGTTGCCGGAAGGCAAAGCTACGGCTACCCCGATGTTGATGTCGCGCTTCTTGATGATTCTGTCACCGTCTACGCTTACGTTGATCATCGGGAAGTCTTTGATGGCTTTCACGATGGCCTCAATGAAGATAGGCGTGAAGGTGAGGTTCTCGCCTTCACGTTTCTTGTAGGCGTCTTTGGTTTTGTTCCGCCAGTTCACAATGTTGGTCACATCGGCTTCCACAAAGGAAGTTACGTGCGGAGAGATGCGCTTGCTGTCCACCATGCGCTGCGAAATCATCTTGCGCATTCGGTCCATCTCAATGATTTCCACATTGCCGCTGTACGACTGGGCGGGAGCGGTAGAAACCTGGGCTGCCGGTGCCATGGGAACCGGTTGTGGCTGAGGTGCGGCTTGCGGTGCTAGGGGAGCTGCAGCAGCTGGTTGAGTAGCGGCAGCTGTAACGCCTCCTTCCGGACGGTTTGCTACATAATCCAGAATGTCTTTTTTAGAGACACGGCCTTCTTTACCGGTACCCGGAATAAATTCCAGTTCCTGCATAGAAATACCCTCCTCACGAGCGATGTTCAGCACCAGAGGAGAATAGAAACGGCCGGATGCGGGTTGCTCCAGACGCTGAGAAACCTGTGCCGATGCATGTGGAGCCTCCGCGGCCTGCGCTGCGGGTTGTGCTTCAGGCTGTGCAAGGGGAGCTTCCTGTTGGGTGGGGGCTGCCGAAGTAGGTTGGTCTTCCCCGTTGGTGTTGATGATGGCGATTGGGGCTCCAACGGCCACTACCTGACCTTCCTGCACCAGAATCTCTTTTAAGATACCGGCTTGGATAGCGGGAACCTCAGTGTCCACTTTGTCAGTGGCTACTTCCAGAACAGACTCGTCTTGCTCAATGGTGTCACCTACCTGCTTCAACCATTTCAGCACGGTGCCTTCCATGATACTTTCGCCCATTTTGGGCATCACCATTTCTACAAGAGCCATAGTAAGAGTATGTCAGTTTTTGGGTTATTGAGATCAGAATACCGCAGTCAGGTAAGCGGGTCGGTTTGTGCAATGTTACAGAAAAACAGCGAATAATCACCGGAAAGCCGTAACAGGTCCCTTGAACCTAACTGTTGTTAGGCAAATTTAGGCTTTTTTGCTTATTCCTCAACCCGCCGGCGCAAACTTTGCCGCACAAGGTCCAGCACTTGCAGCGTGGTGTACTCGATATTGAGCAAACGAGTCTTGTTGTAAGTGATTTTCCGGGCGATGGTTTGGTGGGCATCAGCGTAGGCAATCCAGATGGTGCCCACGGGTTTGTCGGGCGTGCCGCCGTCTGGTCCGGCAATTCCGCTGGTAGAAATCCCGATATCGGTTTTCAGGAGTTTCCGTACGCCTTCTGCCATGGCGCGTACCGTTTCCTCGCTCACGGCACCATGCTGCTCCAGTATTTCGGTTGGTACGCCTAACTGTGCTTTTTTCACTTCGTTGCTGTAGGCCACCACGCTGCCCATGAAGTACGCCGAACTGCCGGGTACGCTGGTGAGTTTATGGGTCACCAAGCCGCCGGTGCAGCTCTCTGCGGTAGAAATGGTGAGGTTGCGGTCTTTCAGCAGTTGGCCAATGGCTTCCTCCAGGGTGACTTCGCCGTAGGCAAAGATATGGTCTGGG
>MIQB01000197.1 GCA_002890585.1 Tannerella sp. oral taxon 808 | reverse complement strand
GTGGAAATCATCGTGGACAAGGGTCGCAAGTATGAGAACTACAATACGTACCAGGCGACACTGATTCACCTCATGGTGCTGACTAAAGGCGACGACGGCGGCAAACGCCACATCAGCGTGATGCAGACGCAGAAGCCGGGGCAGCCGGGTGAGGATGGCAAGTATTACATCGTCAACCAGAGCGACGGCTTGCACCTGCGGGTGAAAGACAAAGCCTTCAAAGCGCCTTTTAACGGCCTCGACTAATTACTTTAATAAACCCCTCCCACACATACAGGTTATGAACAACATGATTGCAAATTTCAAATCCGTAGTGATGGATCAGTATACGCAGTTCAGGGGGCGTGCCTCGCGCGCAGTGTTCTGGCAGTACATCCTTGTGTACGCCGTCATCAGCATCGCCTTCAGTCTGTTGATTGATCTTTTGAGCGACGTCAGGGCGGTGTATTACATCCTCGTCGTGCTTTACTGCCTCATCGCTTTGGCGCTGCTTGCGCCCACCCTGGCCATCAACGTGCGCCGCCTGCACGACATTGGCAAGGGCGGCGGTTGGATCTTCGTCAATCTGATACCCATCATTGGCGGCCTCTGGTATCTCATTTTGATGATCAAGGAGGGCGAACCGCAATCTAACCGCTTCGGCGATCGGCCGGAGTAGGGTGGATGGATAGATAGACTCGACATCTCGTTTGGCCGGCGGAAAGGCGGTGGTGAAAGCTTCCACCCCCTTCCGCCGGCTTTTTTGCCCCTATGCCTCAGGCTGTCGGAGGGTGGCTTCAGGGTTTGCCTCGGGGGGGGGATATTTATGCCCTTCTGCGATGTGGGGGATGCCGTTTTTCTGAGAAAAAGAGGCTTTCCTGAAGTGGAATGCTTCGTTTGCTCAGCAAAAGGGGCTTTTCGGAGTTGGAATGCTTCGTTTTCTGAGCAAAAGGGGCTTTTCGGAGTTGGAATGCTTCGTTTTCTCAGCAAAAGGGGCTTTTCGGAGTTGGAATGCTTCGTTTTCTCAGCAAAAGGGACTTTTCTGAAATGGAATGCTTCGTTTTCTCAGAAAAAGGGGCTTTTCCGAAGTGGAATGCTTCGTTTTCTCAGAAAATGAGCTTCCCCGGGGTGGAATGCTCCGTTTTCTCAGAAAATGAGCTTTTCCGAAGTGGAATGCTTCGTTTTCTCAGCAAATGAGGGCTACAGCTGTGAAGCCTCATTTTTTCAGAAAAAGAAGGAGGCTTTGCTCGCGATCCTCGCGAGGGGTACATATTGAGGGGGCGTTTGCACCGTGCTGCAAGCGCCTCCCTACTTTGTGACATCTTTGCGCAGTGAGAAAAATCATCGCATACAAAGAATATTTCAGTGAGTTCATCCAAGGGCTTTCGAAGCTGGAAGCGGAGAAGATCTTGCGGGCGCTGGATCTATTGAGGACAGAGAATCAGTTGCCAAGACATTACATTAAGTATATAAGGGAAGGCCTCTATGAGTTTCGAGTAAGTTATGGGAACAATGAGTTCCGCCTATTTTTCATTTACGATGGGGAAACCATCGTGGTATTGTTTAACTGTTTCAAGAAGAAGACTCAAAAAACCCCTGACCGGGAAATCAGGAAGGCATTGAGATTAAGGAAGGAATATGATGCAACTAAGAGAGATCGAAAAGGATAAATACGACGTTGACGCATTGCTCGACGATGTATTGGGGCGCGAAGGATCGCCAGAAAGAGAAAGGAACAGGGCGCGGGCGTGGGAGGAGTATCGGGCGCAGGCGAAGCGCG
>MIQB01000196.1 GCA_002890585.1 Tannerella sp. oral taxon 808 | reverse complement strand
TATGTTGACAACATGACCTCTGGAATCAGTGATTTTCGGCTTATGTTGACAACATGACCCCCGGAATCAGTGATTTTGGGCTTATGTTGACAACATAACCTCTGGAATCAGTGATTTTTCGACTTATGTTGACAACATGACCCCCGGAATCAGTGATTCCGGGACTTATGCTAACAACATGCGCCCCGCTTTGGCTTTTTTTGAAAGGCTTCCTAAGCTCACCCATACAATCCATTATAGAACCAAAAAAAGATCCCCGCCGTGCTCCATTTCCGGGATGCGCGGCGGGGATTTTTTTGGGGGCATCTGGCCGTTTATTGCGGGCTTAGGATGATCATCTTCTGCGCGCGGGTGGCTTCGGACGATCCGGCCGTGCGGATGGCGGCGCGATAGATGTAGACGCCGGGGCGCAGACGGGCGCCGCCGCCACTGGTTAAGTCCCATGTGACGGTGTAGGCGCGGAAGAGCTCCGACGAACCGTTCTCGGTGTGTTGCCATTGCAGGCGTCCGGTCATGTCGTAGACTTGGATGGTGACTTCCATGCGCGACTCGGGGCGGTTGTGGCTGAGGTAGAAGGTGACGCGGTCGCGGGCGGGCACGGGGCCGGCGCGCAGCTCGGTGATGAAGGGCTTCAGCCCCTCCACGACGCGGAAGGTGAAGGTGCGTGTGGTGGAATTGTTGAAGATGTCCCACGCCTTAAACTCGGCCGTGTGCAGGCCGGCGGCGAGGCGGGGGATGGAGAAGCGCACGATGCCCTCGCCTGCGGTTTCGGGCCGGTCGGTGTAGTAGCTGTTCAGGCTGTAGGTGAGGGTGGGGTTGTTGTCGATCTTGAGCGTGATGTCGTGGCCAATGCTGCTTCCGGTGATGTTGACGCCGCTCTTGTCCCAGAGGCGTGCCACGAAGAAGGGGGTCTCGTTCGTGTCGTCGCCGTCGCGCCAGGTACTGTCGTTGAGGTAGAGCTGGCGGATCTCCGGGCCGGTGGTGTCGCGCTCGATGTGGGTGGCGGTTCCGCCTACGGTGTAGCGACGGAAGGCGCCGTTGGCCTCGCGTCCTTTCGTGGCGTCGTAGGCGTAGAGGCTCATCTTGCCGTTGCGTTTGGAGTAGGAGATGTCGGCGGGCACGATGAAGCTGAGCGTGAAGCGGCCGCCAGTGACGGCCGTGTTGCCGCGGTGGATGGTGTTCGGGTAATCGATGTAGGTGTATTTACCTACGCGGTTGTTGTCGAGCGTGGAGATCTCCTTCTCGCTGTCTAAGACGACGGCTGTCAGGGTGCCGTTAAAGTCGGTCATCACTGCGCTGTCCGTGCCGAGCACTTCGCCTTTGATCGTCACGCGATCGAGTGCGCGGAAGTTGACGGACTGATTGGTGACGGGTTGGCCGTTGATCTCCGTCACGCGGATGGTGTAGCTCGGGAAAGCGAGCGTCAAGGCCGGGTCGCCGATGAGGACGAAGCAGCGGGTGTAGTATTGTGCGTAGTCGTTTTTCGTATCCATCAGCACCTCGCCGATTGTTGGGCGGCGGCCGTTGCGGCGGTTGAAGAGGTACTTCATCAGCAACTCGTTGAAATGGAAATTGGGTCCGGCGTAGGCCACACGCGAGGTGGTGATCAGCCCAATGCCGCCGCTCTTTTCGTTGAGGAAGACGTCTTCGCCGGCCGAGGTGACGGTGTGGTCGAAAGGTGTAAAGTCGCACGAGGCGGTGATCCAGAGTGGCAGGTGCGTGTAGGTGTATTGTTGAATCATGCTTTGGGTGATGACGTGCTCGTCG
>MIQB01000195.1 GCA_002890585.1 Tannerella sp. oral taxon 808 | reverse complement strand
TTAGTAAAATCATATGGAATAGCAACTCGCAAGGTTGTGAGTTAGTAAAATCATACGGAATAGCAACTCGCAAAGTTGTGAGTTAGTAAAATCATACGGAATAGCAACTCGCAAAGTTGTGAGTTGCTATTTGACCCTCATTTTCTCCTTAAAATCATGCCATACCACAAAAAAGAGGCATTGCAGGCAAATCTCGATGCCGTCCGCACCCTGCTGGCCGTCGAAAAGGCGCGGCGCCGGCTCACGGAACGCGAAACGGCGGCGCTGCGGCGATACAACGGCTTCGGCGGCCTCAAATGCGTCCTCCTTCCGTCTGAGAATCCGGCCGACATCGACCGCTGGCCGCGCGCTGAACGTGAGCTGTTTCCGTTAGTCCGCGAACTGCGAAAAATCATCGACCAAGGCGCCTCGGGGAGCGATTCCACGCGCCTTTGGAACAGCATCAAAAGCAGCGTACTCACTTCGTTTTACACCGACGAACGCATCGTTCGGGCTATCGCCGCGGGGCTTGGGATGAGCGGTTTACCCCTCCGCCGCATGCTCGATCCGTCGGCTGGGATGGGTGTCTTTTCCCAAGCGCTGGCGGACGAACAAACGGACGTCGTCTCGTTCGAAAAAGACCTCGTGACAGGGCGCATCTTGCGACTTCTCACGGCTGACAATCCGCGGCAAACCGTCCGCATCGAAGGCTTCGAAGAGATCGAGACACGCGAGGCCGGGCGGTTCGACCTCGTGGCGAGTAACATCCCCTTTGGAAATTTCGCCATCTACGATCGGGCGTACAGCAAGGGTAAAGACGCGGCGAAGCGAGAGGCCACGCGTGCTATCCACAATTACTTTTTCGTCAAGGGACTTGACTGCCTTCGCGAGGGCGGGTTGCTGGCCTTTATCACCTCGCGCGGCGTGGCCGACAGCCCGTCGAATGCCCCCATCCGCGAGTACTTAATGGAGCATAGTAGACTCGTCTCCGCGCTCCGTCTACCCGACGGGATGTTCTCAGAGAATGCAGGCACGGAGGTCGGTAGCGATCTCCTTATCCTTCAAAAGGAGACGGGGAAGGGGGTGAAAAACGACTTGGAAAGGCTCTTCACGCAAAGCATTTCCATCGAATCGGGCAGAGAGTCATTCACGGAAAACGCCTTGTTTGCCGAAGTCAATCACGCCATATCTACAGCGTATTCCATCGGCACAGATGCTTACGGAAAGCCTACGCCGATCTATACCCATGAAGGCGGGATCGAAGGTATCGCACGGGACTTGGAAGCGCGGATCTCTGCCGATATGGCAGCCCGTTTTGATCAGAAAATCTACCGGAGCGGGCTGCCGGAAGCGGTCGAATCGGAAGCCGCCACTATCGCCCCCGAGGGCGTACCCGTCCTCACCCTACACCGGCAATATGAGGCACCCGAGCCAACCAACTTGCAGCCCGATATGGAGCCACCGCGGGAGATGAACGGGCAGACCGTCTATTTCGATGAGGAGCACCATCCGGTGACGGATCGTGAGCGACAGGCTGAAGCCGAGACGAGTCTGTTTGCCCCCGAAGCGTACACAGATTGGCAGCGGGACGTGGCCCGGGTCAACCGGGAGATCGCAGAAAAGCCCCAACGGGCAGGTCGGTCGGCCGCAGGGTCGACGCCTCGTCGCACGGCGCGCAGAACAGGGAAATCCACCCCGTCAGATAAGCACCAGCTGTCGTTTCTCGATCTGCTGAGCGATACCGAGGAGCCCCCGCCTGCACCCGTCCCTGAAGTCCGACGAACGTTCGACGTCAGCCCGCG
>MIQB01000194.1 GCA_002890585.1 Tannerella sp. oral taxon 808 | reverse complement strand
GGCGGAGTTGATCGAGATCGGCCCGGGCGCTGACTGCGCCAAGGTGAGCATCTCGGTAAACTCCTCGCGCTCGATCCAGCGCCTCCGCTCGACGACTTCTTGCTCGATGAGCGGGATCATGACGTATCCCCCGCCGATGGTGAAGGCGC
The DNA here is from genome assembly GCA_002890585.1 of Tannerella sp. oral taxon 808. GTDB lineage: Bacteria > Bacteroidota > Bacteroidia > Bacteroidales > Tannerellaceae > Tannerella. The sequence goes on along the minus strand of MIQB01000194.1, from coordinate 1,632 downwards.
CGATCTTGAAAAAGGATAGGAAGAGTTGGAAGTAACGGTTCATTGAAGAACTAAAAACTAAAAATGAAAAATGGCGGCCGCGGGCAGATCATCGGGCATCCACAAGGGCCGCCTCTACTACTGCGGCGCAGCCGCATAACTACCCGGCCGCAGGCCGTAACTACTTCTCTTTCTCCGTCAGCTCCCGATAATGCTGGTAGCGCTCGAGCACGGCGTCGACATAGCGATACGTCTCGCGGCCGCGCAGGTAGCCGAAGCGGCAGACGGAGTCGGTGTAATACTTCGGATCAGCCTTCAGGCGCATGTACTCCGCCACGTTGCCTGTCCACACGTTCGGGTCGTGGCCATACTTACGCGCTAAGCGTTGGGCATCGTTGATATGCCCCACACCAGCGTTGTAAGAGGCCAATGTGAGCTTGATGCGTTCCTCTTCCGTGGCTCCGGGGAAGGAGTTGCGGAAGCGTCGTAGGCACTCGATGCCCGCGCGGATGTTCTTCTCTGGGTCGCCCATCTCGTCGTAACGGAAGCCGAGGGCGCGCGCCGTGGAGGGCATGATGCCCATCAGCCCCTTGGCGCCGCTCCAGGCCACGACGCCGGGGCGGAAGCGCGACTCGAAGTAGGCGATGGACGCCAGCAGCCGCCAGTCCCACCCGAGCGATTTGGCGTAGCGCTTAAAGAGGTCGTCGTAAGGCGAGATCATGCCGGGGCGCATCTTGGGCACCTTCGGCGTTCGAGTTTGGGTGTTTGCCGAGGTGGAGTCGGCCTCATCGCTCCCGAGCTCGTCTTTGGAGAGCTCGAAGTAGCGCTTCGCCGCTGCGCGATACGAGTCGTTGCCCGGTGCGCCTGCCGCCCAGAGGTCGATGGCCGTGGCCAGCAGCGGACAGTCGCGGCGCACAACCCAAGCGGCGCGCTGGCGGAAGCTGATGGCCAGGTCGACATTGAGGTTGTGGTAATAGGTGCGGTTGAGCCGTGCCACGTCGTCTTCGCAGACCGTATACCGGATCTCGCCCCGGGCCACCATGCCAATCAGATCTTCGACCGAGACGGTGTCGGCCTTCATCTCCACGATGTGGATGCCTCCGCCCAGTTCGCGGTTCAGGTTCTCCAGCCGGTCGCGGTATCGGCTGTTTGGCTTGATGTATACCTCGCGCCCGATCAGCTGCGTGACATCGGTCAGCACCGTGTCGCCAGCCGCATTGCGTTGCACGACGACGAGGCTCGACTGCCTTTCGCGCCCGCAGAAGCGCAGCTGCTGCTTCCGCTCGTTATCGATCGGCACGGGGTATGCCACCACGTCAGCCTCCCCTGCCTGGAGCATCTCGATCGACCGCTCCACGCTCTCGGCCACCTTCACTTCGAGCCGCAGCCCATTGCGCCGGGCAAAGTCCGCGATCAGGTCATACTCATACCCCATCGGCTGCATCTTGTATTGGAAATACGACGTCGAGCTGTTCAGCGTCACGGCCGTGATCACGCCTCGCGCCTTCAGCAGGGGCAGATCCTTCGGCAGCTCCGCCTTTCGTCGCTCGCCGTGGCATCCCGCCAGCAGCACTAAGGCCGTCAATGCAGCCAATCCGGTTGTTTTCATCTCTGTTGCCTTTATCTGTTTGTGATCTATCTCAACGGACACGC
>MIQB01000193.1 GCA_002890585.1 Tannerella sp. oral taxon 808 | reverse complement strand
TGGGCTGGGTTCCTCGTTGACCCTACGGGCCAACTCGGTTGCCCTTTCAGGGCGCACCCGGGTAACCATTGGTAATTGTCAATTGATAATTGATAATTAATAATTGAATCACGAACCCGGCGGTACCCGGGTAATCATTAACGAGCCGCCCCACCGGGCATTGTTCGTTTTTAGCTTTTAGTTTTTCGATTTTAATTGAATCCGCGGCCCAGGCCGCACAAAACCTTTACATGATGAAAACAAAATATCACCTATCAATCTTCCTCATCGCCCTATTCGCAGGGCTGATGGGGTTCACAACTGACGCAGCGGCGAAGACCAGGCTCACCGTCAAACCCGAGGAAGTGATCTTTAAGACAGGCAAGAGCGAGGAAATGGTGAAAATCAGCTGCAACAAGAAGTTCCGCATCACTACTCTTGAGTATCCGACATGGATAACCTTGGAAGGATACAACTCCAACTACGGGAAAGGCCAACAGATTACGCTCCGTGCCGAAAAGAACACCACCGGCCCTACACGCTCTGGCACCGTCACAATCAAAACCACCGAGGGCGATGTGAAGATCAAGGTGAAACAATATTCGGAAGGCTACGCCATAAAGGTCGGCGACGTCGATGTCGACGGCGATAACGCCGCAAACATTACCGGCCCGAATATCACCGGCCAGGTCTCCTTCGACCCCGCCACCCGCACCCTTACCCTCAACAATGCTACCATCCAGGACAACATATCGGCAATCTATGATCTCGATAGAGACGGCATCCTGACCATAAAACTGCAAGGCCGCAACACGATAAAAGGATTCATTGGCATCAACATACAGGGCAGGCCCTTGCGTATCAGCGGGGGTGGAACCCTCACCATCGATGCCGGAAATCACTCGATTACCGGTGCAGAAGGCCATAGGGTGTCGATAGAAAACTGCACTCTGAACGCCAACAGGAGGATGAAGATTAAAGGTGAATTGCAGATCAATAACAGCAATGTCTATGTCATAGATCATGGCGTCGGTGTCTACGATGTGTTGGGGAACTTCACGCTTATGGGGTGCCGGATCGTGCACCCAGCAGGCGCCCAAATCAAGAGTGTGATAGGCGTTGGCGGAAGGAGCACTACCGTCGTGGATGCATCGGGCAATGTCTGCACAGAGGTCCGCATTTCTGCCGGCAGCGAACCCGAGCAGCCCGCCAAGCTCACCCTCGACCCCACGGAGCTGACTGTAGAAGCGAAGGGTGGAGAGCATAAGGTGACAATTACCAGCACCCAAACTATAGGACCAATGGATTTCGTCGGGCCGGACTGGATAATACGTTACAGCTATCCACCCGGAAGCCATACGAGCAAAGTCGTTAATCTAACCTTCATGCCCAACACCGGCGCCGAACGCACCGGCACCATCACCTTCAAGACCACCGAGGGCAATGTGAAGCTCAAAGTGACACAGCGGGGCACCGGCTCTACCCCCTCCGCCAAGCTCACCCTCGACCCCACGGAGCTGACTGTAGAAGCGGACCGGAACTATCCCAAGCTGAAAATTAGCTGCGACGAGGAGTTTCTTTTCCAGGGAGTGGATGGTCTGGATTGGGTATCACTCGGAGGGAACAGTGGTAACTACGAGAAAAGCCACACGTTTTCGCTCATCGTCACAAAGAATACCGGCCCCGAACGTACCGGTACTGTCACAGTCAAGACCACCGCGGGCAATGTGAAGCTCAAAGTGACACAGCGGGGCGCCAGCTCTACCCCCTCCGCCAAGCTCACCCTCGACCCCATGGCATTGACCATGAAGTACCACCGAAACGAAGCAGAGGTAACACTCGCCTGCAGC
>MIQB01000192.1 GCA_002890585.1 Tannerella sp. oral taxon 808 | reverse complement strand
GACGATTTACCGATTTGTTTTATCCTCTTCGAGTGATTGGAATCCCGATCTATAGTGTTCCGATTCTTGCTTTCTATTCATTATTTCAAGCCTGTATTGCGTTTGATCGTCCAATGAATCGTATTTATCAGAACCTTGTTCTCTCAATCGAGATTCCGCGATTCTTCGGGCTTTCAAATCTTTATTATGCCAGCCCTCAGTAACGTATTCCGTATATACGGCAAATCGTTCTCCCTTGCAGACAATAGTAGGATTCAACCAATAAGTATGTTCTCTAACATCGAGAGCAATAATATCGTTGGCTAGTAGCTCGATTATCCCCTTGTAGCAAGTTGCATAGTTTTTATACCCTATGTCTGAGTATTCTTTGAAGTAGTTGAAGTACGCTCTTTGATCATAATCCATCACTTTGGTGAGGTGCATAAATACATTGATTGCGGGCTTAGAAAGCTCGAATAAGATCCCTATTTCGCTTGCATAAAGCTTTGCAAACTGGGATTTGTCTACGATTTTTCTACGTCCCATAAGAACGGAATCTTGAATAACCTCTCCTGTTGTAGTGTCTACTATTTCTTGACCCTTTGCCACGATCGTATTAGCTCTTGGCTGGAGATACATCCTACCTTTAAGTTCTACCACGAAGGGGTTGTTTTTGAATTGAGGCGCCTCGCTCAGTTTTACAATCCTCTTTCTTTTTCCTGTCGTTTTTGATGCGTTTTTACTTTGCATTTTCGTTCCTTGTTTTGAATAGAAACTTTCCACGCAAATGTAAGAAACTTTTCAAATATGCGAAGAATATTGCATAGTTACTTTTCTTTTTATGTGCGAAAAATACGCCGTAAGTTATCAGTATATGCAAAGTAACTTTGCATATAGTGCAAAGTAAAAAATCGCTGTAAGTAATTGTATATCATACAGTTATCCCACTTTTTAACATTTGCGCATTCTACCTCTTTATTAGGGGGGGGGGTCGACCCCCCCCTAAAAAGTTGGGTTCCGAGGAAGCGATTTTTGCCTGCTTTTTTGGGAGGAAAATGACAGGAAAGACGGAATCGTTTTAGACAAAAAGAAGCCGATGAAGAAGTCGGATAATCCGTTAGCTTATTCCATCGGTTTTTGGTCGACCGATCACTGTGCTATTTCCCATTTGAGGTGTCGGTGTGGATTAGTTCCCCATTCATGTCTCCTCTTCGTTCGCCTTGAACTAGCCAGTTTCATACCGTTTCCGGCATCAATCTCTTTTACATGTATACATAAAAACGATAGATAACCCATTGTAAGATAGACTGTTGAGTTGTTTTTGTAAACATGAATGTTTACATGACTTTTTATAAAGTGCTGATAATCAGTAGTACTTTTTCTTGAGATGGGACGTAGTCCAATCTATTTCTCGCTCTACCTCTTCGAGGATAGAACCGTAGGAAGACTCGAACGAAAAAGTACTTTTGCGATCAACCAAATGGTAGCCGACCGATACGGGAGAGCTATACCAAACGAGCCGATGGAGTAAGCTAACGGATCATCCGACTTCTCCATCGGCTTTCTTGTCTCAACTATCCCTGTTATTTCTCCGTTTTTTTCTCTTTCATTGATTGGCGGAATCAATCCATGCGCATGGAATGCCGTTAAATGCCGTTTTTAAGCCGTCTGAGACACTTTCTACAATCTATGCATACTCCGATACGTCCAATAAAAAAATAGCGCCTTAAATCGCCTGTATTCGATTCGCCT
>MIQB01000191.1 GCA_002890585.1 Tannerella sp. oral taxon 808 | reverse complement strand
GACCTACGCCCGTCAGTTCATCGTCCGCCCGAGCAACGTGACGGAGCGCAACCTGGTCACGACATGCACACTGCAAAACGCCGTCCGCTCAGACAACAACCCACAAGGCTTCCTCATGGAGCACTTTCTCGTTCGTGAAAACCGAGATATACAGACATATAAACGTTAGGCCATGAGTACAAGATTCACCCTCACCCGTCACTACTTGCGGACACATATATGGCTGCACAGACAATGCGACCGCCTCAGTCCCAAGTGGCAGAAGCGGATTGTCTTCGCTTTATGTGTCGTCTACTTCATCTGTTCTATGGCCATGATTGCGCAGCTCTTCCTTCCTGAGGAGAAGCATGAACCAGCCGTTCCCGTCAGCCGACTCGTAGACAGTCCGATCCAGCGGGACAGCCTGCATCGCCACGTTATTGAACCCATAAAGACCTAACCTATCATGGACACCAAACGCAAAGAACAACTACAGCGCACCCTTGTCTTTACTGGCTTGGGGCTGTTGTTCACCCTCTCAATCTGGTTCATCTTCAAACCGTCCGCCGATGAACAGTCGGCCGCGGCGCAAGGGCTGAACAAGGACGTCCCACAAGCCTCGCCCGATGAGCTGCCCACAAGCAAGCTCAAGGCCTACGAGTTAGGGCGCGACGAAGAGGCGGAGGGTCGGAAGAGCCAGCTCCTCGGCACGCTTGCCGACTACTTCAATCGGGAGAGCGAGGCGAAGGCCGAACCGCAACCGGCAGAGGAAGTCCCCGCCGCCATCGGTCGGTCGATCGACAAGTACGAGGAGACCGCCCGCGAGTTGGAATCGTTTTACGACTTGCCCGCCGTGGAAGACGATGACGTCAAACGTGAACTCAATGCCCTCCGCGCCGAACTTGGTGCACTGAAGGAGGAGAAAGCCCAAGCGAACGGCGAAGTCGATCAATTGGAACTGTTAGAGAAGTCATATCAGATGGCCGCGAAGTACCTGCCATCAGGCAATACCCCAACCTCACCCACACCAGAGAGGTCTACCGCCAAGGTGCCTGCTTCCGAACTACCCGCTGCGGAGCTATCGCCCGAACGGGAGACGGTCGTCTCTTCACTCGATCAGCCGATCTCCGACTCTGCCTTTATCGCCGAGTATGGCGGCAAGGAGCGCAACATGGGCTTCCGCTCCGTCGGGAAGGCCACACCCTCCATTGCCCGCAACACGCTGTCGGTTGTTGTCGATCGCACGACGACCATCCGGCAAGGCGATTTCCTCCGCCTCCGTCTCGCGGAATCCGCCCGCATCGAGGGCATGACGCTGCTCCCTAACACGGTGCTTATTGCGCAGTCCACGATCGACGGCAATCGGATGAAGCTCCATGTTACGAGTGTAGAACACGCCGGCCGCATCCTCGCCGTCAAGCTCTCCGCCTTCGACCTCGACGGACAAGAAGGCTTATCCATCCCCGGCTCTGAGGAGGTCTCAGCCCTCAAAGAAGTGGGCGCGGGCGTCGGTGGAACAATCGGAACGAGCTTCACCTTCGCCTCGTCGGCCAAAGACCAACTCATCGCCGAAGCCGCCCGAGGCGTGATGCAGGGCGCCAGTCAGCTTCTACAGAAGAAACTCCGTACGGTCAAGGTGACCGTCAAAAGCGGTCACCGACTCTTCCTCGTTCAAGCCAAGTAATCCCCATATCATCATCTGATTCCTCATGAAAAAACTTCTCCTATCCGCCGTCCTTTGCTGCGGATTTATCACCACAACCTTCGCCACAACCTTCGCCACAACCTTCGCCACAAGTACCGACACGTTGCGCACGCAGATACGCTCTACCGGCGACCTGTATCAAGGCATGAGCCGAGCCATCCCCAACGGCCGAATGGTCGTTCCATACGGTCTCGAGGTGACGTTTGACA
>MIQB01000190.1 GCA_002890585.1 Tannerella sp. oral taxon 808 | reverse complement strand
TCAAATGGCTTCGCGCATGGCCTGCGATACGCTTGATTAGCCCCCAAAACGGGCGGCTACCTGCCGATCCCCCGTTTCTGTGGTTTGTTTTCGATCTGCCGAACGGCTGGAGCCTCTTTGGCAGACGATTTCAGGCGCTCTTTGTTCGATAGGGAGTCCTTGAAAATGAATTCGATGCCTCGCTTTTCAGCGTTTACCTGCAGCGTGGCGTCGAACGGTTTGCCGTGACGCGAAAGCATGCCCTCCACCCGCACGGGGCGTCCTTCGGTGAGCGCCCTGTGCTGCTCCTCGGAGAGCCGGACGCCCTTGATTTCGTTCGGGATCTGAACTCGGTCAGCCCGCAGCGAAACGAGTTCGTTTGTCAGCCGGTCGACGGACACATAAGCGCGGAATGGCTCGCCTTTCTTAGGTGACAATTCGACAGTCCGTCCGAGGTTACCCGTCTGGCGGAGCTCCTCCTTTTCTTCAGACGAAAACGTATGCCCCATGTAAGGGAAATCGAGCTGCGGTTCACGGCGTAACGTATGGATATTGAGACTGAGTCGACCGTCTGCCCCTGTGCGAAGCGCCAGCCGTGCCTCGGTGTAAATCGTAGTGCCTCCGAAGGGTACAGCGAGGCTAACAAGTCCCGTTTTCTGCCAATTTAGCAGACGATTTAAGTTCCCGTTCGCCTCGAGTTTCTCTGGGCTTACGCCGAGGCGCTCCAGCTCCTTCCAATCCACCTTTTCGGGGTCGATGGCGGACTGTTTTTGGGCTGGCGGATAGTCCGGGTTAATGCGAATGCTGTCTAATGCGGCCTTATTTTGAGGCACATCACGCGCGGCGAGCATGTCCTTCAGCGACTCCACCGACTCACCCACTCGATCGGCTACGATCCGATAAATGCCGAAATGCGTCGGGTCATTGAACTGCCGACGGAGGTTCGTCATAAAGTTCTTCAGCAACCCGTCGTTCTTCTTGAACACCAGGAACGCCGCCCGATGCTCCTCGGTTGGTTCTACGGTTTTGATCTTTCCCTTCTCATCCTGCCCCGAAATGACGGACAGGCGGCCGGGATCTGTCGGCGATTTAGTCTCGCTCCGATCCTCCAGCACAAGCACATAGCGATCCGAATAGTCTTCCATAGTAGTATCTGATTTTAAGATGAAACAGATACGAAAATAGCCACCCCGATCCGGGATGGCTATGTGGAATGACTCGGTATGGATTGGGAGGGAGGGAGCGGGAAAAGACGGGAGGAGAAAGGGAGATCTTTCTTAGCGCCCTATCCCCACCGATTGCAGGAAGCGCCGCAAGACGGAAACGTCTGACAGGATAATTCGGCCGTCCATCACGTCGCCAGCCGTTCGGCAGAAGTGAATCGGATCGTGATCTCCCTTTGCCGACCATCAGCCGGCGCCGGCTTTTTTGATGTCCCGCTAACGGTCGCTTCGATAAAACCCGCCAGCGGGTCGTCGATATAATGCCTGTGCAAAAAATGAGTTGGCTTCAACAATCTCAAAAATATTGTCAAAACCAACTCAAACCGTATTGCGTAAAGAAAAGATGCTATCTTTATTTACCAATTATCTCCTTCTTATTGAAGGATGATGTTTGTGATTTAGATAGTGCACTCCACCTTTTGCGCTTATGAACATTCAATATCTACTCTGTGAAAACTTTAGAAGAATATAGATAATTGGGCATCTAAACTGCTCAATCTTCCACCACTAAAATCGTCAACATCCAACAATTTGTTTAGAAGTCCCCATCTATAACTAAGTGCGACGTCTATTTTTCTAAAAGTGTATCCTAATCTTGGAATAATAGAAAAGACCATCGCACAACATCTCTGCGTCAGCGCCCACATCTTTCCCACTCGATATTCAGAGCATTTAGGCCGAGTTGAGTGCTTGAT
>MIQB01000189.1 GCA_002890585.1 Tannerella sp. oral taxon 808 | reverse complement strand
ATCCGGCCTGTAGGGCCGGGGGACGATAGCCCAGGGCGAAACCCTGGGCAGGGCACAACCCTGGGCGTACGGGAATGGGCGGGGCGCAACCCTGGGCGCACCGGGTACACGCCCCGCACCCGGATAATCATTGGTAATTGGCCATCATCCGGCGCCCCTACCCGGATACCCGCCTCAACAATTCAACGGGCCTTTTGGCTCCAACATCTCAACAATTCAACAATTCAACGGGCCGCAGGCCCCCCCCGGATAACCACCGACAATTAACATACGTATGTACGTAATATTACGTATTGACACGCCTTAATCGCCCCCATACCTTTGCCCTCGCAATCGGACAAAAACGCACCCGGCGGCACACGAATGAATATACGTATACGACATATCAAGAAGCAAAAAAACACCAGCTGGCAACTCGATTGCCGGTCCGCTGGGTCGAAAGTGAGCTGGCATGTCGCATGCCAGGCCCGCTGGATCAAAAGTGACGCTGGCATGTCGCATGCCGAGGCCGCTGGATCGAAAGTGACGCTGGCATGTCGCATGACGGGGCCGCTGGATCGAAAGTGTTGCTGGCATGTCGCATGCCGAGGCCGCTGGATCGAAAGTGTTGCTGGCATGTCGCATGCCGAGGCCGCTGGATCGAAAGTGTTGCTGGCATGTCGCATGCCGAGGCCGCTGGATCGAAAGTGTTGCTGGCATGTCGCATGCCGAGGCCGCTGGATCGAAAGTGTTGCTGGCATGTCGCATGCCGAGGCCGCTGGATCGAAAGTGTTGCTGGCATGTCGCATGACGGGTATGCATATCCAATAAGCAAAGAGATTTCATCAATACCAATAGATAATATGAATGAGAATAGCAAAGACCTTCCGTGGGTCGAGAAAATTGATGCGAGCAATAGCGGAATTTTCACCCTGTCGTTGCACGTAGAGTATCAGAGTGAACAGCATGCACGGGTCAAGGCGTTTGACCTGACGAAGCTGAAATTCCCTCCCGGGCTCATGGACACATGGGACGGACGGCTCGGGAAGGAGATCAAGGTCAATAAGACAATGGCTGAATCGGCTTACACCACCCAATTGACTGCCGTCGACAGGCAGCGCGATAAGGTATTGACCTACATCTTCTCCTCCGTCCGTAGCCAGAAGATGGCACCCACAGACGCGATTGCCGAAGCGGCTATACGCTTGGCGCGTGTGCTGAAACCTTACATTGGCTCGCAGGTGGTATCTTACGACGAGGAGACGGCCAACATCCGCGGCCTGATCGACGATCTGAGCACAAGGACGGCCGATGTGACCACGCTCGGCCTGACCGATGCGCTCACCCAGATCAAAACGTTGAACGCCGAGTTTATCCGGCTCCGCGCCGAGCGGCATGTGGAAACGCCGGAGGGCGACCTGCCCAACTCGAAAGCAGCGCGCGCGGAGACTGACGCCGCTTACGAGACCGTCTGTTGCTACATCGAGGCTGCCTTCCTCTATGCCGCCACCGACGAGGATCGCAAGGCAATCGCCGGCTTGATCCAAGATCTGAACAAGACGACGGCCGCCTACAAGACCACGCACCGCATGAAGATGGGGCAGAAGAAGCCCACCGATCCCAAGCAACCCAAGGATCCGAAACAACCCAAGGATCCCAAGGATCCGAAAGACCCCAAGCAGCCCAAAGATCCCAAGCAGCCAGAGGGCCCCAAGGAGCCAGAAAAGCCCGGAGGTGGCGACGACATCCACCTCCCCGAGGAGCCGCCCAAGAAGCCCGACGACGCCAAGCAGCCCCAACCCAGCCCCGGCGCCACCACATGAACCGTATCACCCCCACGCACCCGGCGGTACCCGGGTAATCATCGATCATTGATAATTGAATCCCCGCCCGGATGCGCCCCGAAGGGGCAAATCAACCCAGCCCAGGG
>MIQB01000188.1 GCA_002890585.1 Tannerella sp. oral taxon 808 | reverse complement strand
ACATCGACGCACTGGAATTCCAGCCGACCGATCACCAAGGCACGTGCATGATACACCGTCGCGCCTTTCGGACGCTATTGCGCACGACGCCCTCAACGCAACAATGCGTGGATTTCTACCTTACCCATCGAGACGCGTTTCAGGCGGCGGCTTGCGCTAAAGTGCTTCGCGCGAGCGTTGAGGATACCGCGAACTTTCACCTCACGAGCCGGGATGTGACCCGGCAATTGAAAAATTTGGTCGCGGCGACGGTCATTCTGGGCTAAAGACGGCTATCTTCGATGAGGATCGACATGCAACAGTTCCAGAGCGCCCATCTGCCCGCTATCAGCACCGATTCGAGCGTGGTTGTTCAAGCCGTGCTGGCGATGGCCCTGGGTCTTTTCGTTGTCGGCGTAGTCGGCTTCTCGCACATCAGCGCCGTTCATAACGCCGCCCATGATGTGCGCCATGCCAATGCGTTTCCCTGCCACTGACGACGGATGCCGGTTTTCAGGTCAATCGTGTTTTCGGCTGCGCTTGCCGGACTGATTGTCGGCGTAGTGATCTCGGTCGTGCAATTCTTTGGAACGGTGCCGCTGATCCAGAAGAGCGAAGTTTACGAACGCAAGGCTGCGGCCGAGACCCTGCCGGTCGAGCGCGAGCAGGCTGGCATCGCCCACGATCATAGCCATGATGGCGAGTGGCAGCCTGAAGAAGGGTTCCAGCGTAACTCCTTCACAGTTGCGGCCAATATCCTGACTGCGATCGGCTTTGCCCTACTGCTCACCGGGGCCTATGCGCTCCGCGGCCGGCCCGTGACCTGGCGGGAAGGCTTGCTGTGGGGGCTCGGTGGCTTTGTGGTGTTTACCGCGGCGCCCGGCCTCGGCCTGCCGCCAGAATTACCGGGCGCGCCGGTAGCCGAACTGGCAGCGCGGCAGACCTGGTGGATCGCCACAGCAGCGGCAACAGCGATGGGACTATGGCTGTTGGCCTTCCGCTCTGCAGCATGGGCCGCGGTTGTTGGGCTCGGTCTGATCGCGCTCCCGCATTTGATCGGCGCGCCCCTTGCATCGGAATCGCACAGCGAGGTTCCGGTCGCGCTCTCGCACCGGTTTATCGTAATGGTGACGCTGACCAGCCTGCTGTTCTGGGCTTTGCTCGGCGTCTCCAGCAGCATCGCATTCGGACGTATATCGCGCCCGCAGGCATAGAGGCAGATCGTCATCGCGCAGCGACCCCAACGCGTGATGTCTGAATATGTGCGGTCGTATCCAACGAGGGTATTACCCCGCTTGCGGAAGGCTCGCTGCGGATCGCCGCGACGGCCATAAAGTGGTTCCGGTAGAAATCGGTGCCTGAGGTAGCGAACGAACCTGTTCCTCCCGAAGATACGACCGCATTGCCTCGGTAGCGAAAGGTCTTTCATGTCGACATAGGCGCCTTCTATGCACCGGTCGGTCCACCGCTCTGTACGAAGTCGCCGCGGGTCCACGGGGGCAATCCATAGCAGCATGCTTCACCTTGGCAGACGAATGGATGGTTGGCCTCCCGCCTCATTTCTGACCTGTTCCATTCAGACCACGTTAAGCGGTAGAGTCGCTAGGCTCGTTCGGGCTCCTCATCGCGGGACTTTCATGAAGCATCAGCGCAATTTCGTATTGGCCTTGTTCTCGGTGCTTCTTTTCGGATGGCTGGCCTTGGCCAGCGCCCAGGCCGCGGAGACCCGTGTCGCCTTGGTCATTGGCAACGCGAATTATTCATCCGGAGCGCTTCCAACACCCGCCAATGATGCCGGTTTGATCGCGCAAACGCTCCAGGCCGCCGGGTTCGATGTGGTCGGAGTTCGCGACCTTGATCAGGAGTCGCTG
>MIQB01000187.1 GCA_002890585.1 Tannerella sp. oral taxon 808 | reverse complement strand
TGGCAAGAGCATTGGGTCCGGTTTTGGAATGTGTGGTGCGATTTGTTGAACCACTGCACGTTCAGAAACCGTATCTGATACCACTTCTACATCAAATTGCTTAAGGTAACGTAGTCCTCCGTGAACCAATTTAGTTGAACGGCTGGATGTTCCTTCTGCGAAGTCCTGCATTTCAATCAAACCAGTATCAAGACCACTGGCTGCAGCCTGCAAAGCTACACCAGCCCCTGTGATTCCTCCACCGATAATCAAGAGGTCCAGGGTACGTTCTTGCATTTTTTGAATTGATAATTCACGTGTTTTCTTTGAAAATTCCATATTTACACACTTTCTAACTAAGTCGCTTTATTCTTCCAGTATTAGTCGTCCACTTCCGCAAAGACTTGGGTTGCTTTCACAGCTTTCTTCCAGCCCTTGTAGAGTTGTTCCTTGCGAGATTCGTTCATAGATGGCTCAAAGAGTTCTCCTGTCTCGTTCAAGAGTTTCAACTCATCCAAGTCTTTCCAGTAACCTACTGACAAACCTGCTACCAAGGTTCGTTGGATTTTGGACCATGTAGAAGGCGCTCAAGAACGAGCTGAAAAAGGAGAATTGCTCTTTGGTACTATCGATACTTGGCTGGTTTGGAAATTGACTGACGGTGCGGCTCACGTGACCGACTACTCAAACGCAGCTCGTACCATGCTTTATAACATTAAAGAACTCAAATGGGATGATGAGATTTTGGAAATCCTCAACATTCCTAAGGCTATGTTGCCAGAAGTTCGTTCTAACTCTGAAATTTACGGTAAGACAGCGCCATTCCATTTCTACGGTGGAGAAGTGCCAATCTCAGGTATGGCTGGGGACCAACAGGCAGCCCTCTTTGGACAGTTGGCCTTTGAACCTGGTATGGTTAAAAATACTTATGGAACAGGTTCTTTCATCATCATGAATACTGGGGAAGAGATGCAGTTGTCTGAAAACAATCTTTTGACAACCATTGGTTACGGAATTAACGGCAAGGTTTACTATGCCTTGGAAGGTTCTATCTTCATCGCAGGAAGTGCCATTCAGTGGCTTCGTGACGGTCTTCGCATGGTTGAAAATTCACCAGAATCTGAAAAATACGCTCGTGATTCTCACAACAATGATGAAGTTTATGTCGTTCCAGCATTTACAGGTCTAGGTGCTCCATACTGGAACCAAAACGCTCGCGGTTCTGTCTTTGGCTTAACTCGTGGAACAAGTAAAGAAGACTTTATTAAGGCGACTTTGCAATCTATCGCTTATCAGGTGCGTGATATCATCGATACGATGCAAGTGGATGCTCAAACAGCTATCCAAGTCTTGAAAGTAGACGGTGGTGCAGCCATGAATAACTTCCTCATGCAGTTCCAAGCTGATATTTTGGGAATCGATATCGCACGCGCCAAAAACTTGGAAACAACAGCTCTAGGGGCAGCCTTCCTAGCAGGTTTGTCAGTAGGTTACTGGAAAGACTTGGATGAGTTGAAACTCTTGAACGAGACAGGAGAACTCTTTGAGCCATCTATGAACGAATCTCGCAAGGAACAACTCTACAAGGGCTGGAAGAAAGCTGTGAAAGCAACCCAAGTCTTTGCGGAAGTGGACGACTAATACTGGAAGAATAAAGCGACTTAGTTAGAAAGTGTGTAAATATGGAATTTTCAAAGAAAACACGTGAATTATCAATTCAAAAAATGCAAGAACGTACCCTGGACCTCTTGATTATCGGTGGAGGAATCACAGGGGCTGGTGTAGCTTTGCAGGCTGCAGCCAGTGGTCTTGATACTGGTTTGATTGAAATGCAGGACTTCGCAGAAGGAACATCCAGCCGTTCAACTAAATTGGTTCACGGAGGACTACGTTACCTTAAGCAATTTGATGTAGAAGTGGTATCAGATACGGTTTCTGAACGTGCAGTGGTTCAACAAATCGCACCACACATTCCAAAACCGGACCCAATGCTCTTGCCA
>MIQB01000186.1 GCA_002890585.1 Tannerella sp. oral taxon 808 | reverse complement strand
TACTTCTCGCTCTCCGACACGGGTCACGCGTCACTCGAGGACATCCGCCTCGGCGCCGATCTCGTTCGGGTGGGCGACAACCGGCTGTGCCTGCACACGCTCAGCGACACCGACGACCTGCCCGCCGTGGTCTCCACCGACAGCCGCTACGAGCGTCTCTCGACCGACCGTAGCGACTGCCGACTCTCCTTCGCCGCGCCCGTCGGACTCATGCTCTCGTGCAATCACCTGTTCAACCAATACCTCTTTATCGAAGACAGCGAAGAGAACCTGGACCGTTTCGAGAAACAGGCGCGTAACATGCACTCGCTGGCGCGTTACAGTCGCTCGAATCAGATCAACGAGGCGTGGATTCAGGAGTATCTCAACCTCGCGCGGTCGCAAGGGCTGACCTCTATCCGTGCGCACTTCAACGTGCTGGCGTGGAGCGACGATGCGGAGGAGCTGCGCCAAATCAAGAACGACGTCGGCAGTGCTCTCGCGCTCATGGAGTGTCGCCCACGACACAACACGGTCGACGCGGCGACGCTCTACTGGGCGGGCATCCCCGGCAACGCCGCCGACTTCCCGGCCGAAGAATCCTTCTACACCTTCATCGATCCGGCGCTCTGCTTCTTTACCGCCGAAACGAATTACCGCGACTCGCTCTCGCCCTTCGGTATCAAAATGGCCGACCGCCTTTCGGGCCGTCCGATCCATCTCGACATTTCCGATCTGCCGATGAAAAAGGGCATCATCACCAACCGCAACAAGTTCATCCTCGGGCCCTCGGGCAGCGGCAAGTCGTTCTTCACGAACCACATGGTGCGGCAGTATTATGAACAGGGCGCGCACGTGTTGCTCGTCGATACAGGCAACTCCTACGAGGGACTTTGTGGCCTGATCAACCGAAAGACGAAGGGCGCGGATGGCATCTATTTCACATACACCGACGCCCGGCCGATCTCCTTCAACCCTTTCTACACCGACGACTACGTGTTCGACGTGGAGAAGCGCGAAAGCATCTGCACGCTGCTGCTTACGCTCTGGAAAAGTGCCGACGAACCTGTCACAAAGACAGAGGCGGGCGAGTTAGGTTCGGCCGTCAATGCGTATATCGAAACGATCCGAACGAACCGGAAAATCACCCCCTGTTTCAATACGTTTTACGAGTATCTGCGGGACGTCTACCGCCCGGAGATGGGTCGGCGGGAGATCCGCGTCACCCTCTCCGACTTCAACATCGACAACCTACTGACGACCCTCAAACAGTATTATGTAGGAGGGCGTTACGACTTCCTGCTCAACTCCGATCGCAACATCGACCTGCTCTCCAAACGCTTCATCGTCTTCGAGATCGACGCCGTGAAGGACAACAAAGACCTCTTCCCCGTGGTGACGATCATCATCATGGAGGCCTTCATCAACAAGATGCGAAGGCTGAAGGGTGTGCGTAAGATGATCCTTATCGAGGAAGCGTGGAAAGCCATCGCTTCAGCCAATATGGCAGACTACATCAAGTACCTCTACAAGACCGTCCGCAAGTATTTCGGCGAGGCGATCGTGGTGACGCAGGAGGTCGACGACATCATCTCGTCGCCCATCGTCAAGGAGTCGATCATCAACAATTCCGACTGCAAGATCCTGCTCGACCAGCGGAAGTACATGACCAAGTTCGACGGCATACAGGCGCTGCTCGGGTTGTCGGAGAAGGAGAAAAGCCAGATCCTCTCGATCAATCAAAACAACGACCCCGGGCGGCGTTACAAGGAGGTGTGGATCGGGCTGGGCGGCATGCAGTCGGCCGTCTACGCCACGGAAGTCTCGCGTGAGGAATATCTCGCCTACACAACCGAGGAAACGGAGAAGGTGGAGGTCATGCGGCTGGCCGATCGCCTCGGCGGAGACATCGAGCAGGCCATTAGCAGGTTGGCGCACGGCGATCCGTAAGCCGGCCGACGGCTGTATGCTCGTTCTTCTTGATTCACCATTATAGCCCCAAAC
>MIQB01000185.1 GCA_002890585.1 Tannerella sp. oral taxon 808 | reverse complement strand
CCGTTGCCCTGTCCGCAGGTGTGTACGTAGTTCGCGTGGGCGACACTGTGCAGAAAGTGCGTATTGAATGATGAATGATTGATCCGGGTGCCCGAATGGGGGAGGGCAGGTGCCCGGGTAATCATTGACCGCTCAGGGTCTCTCCCCTGGGCGATCATCCGGAGGCCAGGGGCTCCACCCCTGGCTATCATCCGACGCCCCTACAGGGCGCACCGGGTACACATCCGGGCTGTAGGCCCGGCGGACCATAGCCCAGGGCGAAACCCTGGGCGCACCGGGTACACGCTCGGGCTGTAGGCCCGGCGGACCATAGCCCAGGGCGAAACCCCTGGCCGCACCGGGCATCTTTCCCGTATACGTAATATTACGTATTGACGTGCCTATAGCACGCCTCTACTTTTGCCCTCGCAATCGAACGAAAACGTACCCCGAACGGTAGACGATGCATACGTATTTGCACAGAGAATGCCCGGAGGGAGCGCACCGGATAATCATCGATTGTTCGCTATTTAAATACTAACCCACACCCCGACAGGGGTGCATAAAACCCCATTATCATTATGAATACAAAACATCATTTTCCAGTCCTCCTCATCGCCCTACTCCTTGGGCTGATGATGACAACCGGCGCCACATGGGCGCAAGACACCGAGCGCCCAAGGGCGAACGGCTACCAGTACGGCTATCCCAAAACCATAACACCGACCAAGATCGAAGTAAGATGGAACCCCGGCGAGGACAACGTCACTGCGCCGGAGAATCTGCGGTATCGGGTGTGGTATAAGAAGGCATCGTCGACGGAGCAGTTTGATACCGGTCCGTACTTA
Source organism: Tannerella sp. oral taxon 808 (assembly GCA_002890585.1). Taxonomy (GTDB): domain Bacteria; phylum Bacteroidota; class Bacteroidia; order Bacteroidales; family Tannerellaceae; genus Tannerella. The sequence goes on along the minus strand of MIQB01000185.1, from coordinate 1,210 downwards.
ACCGGCCAAACGGACTATGTCATTACCGGCCTCGAGCCCCTTACCGAGTATTTGATAACGGTAGAGGTGCGCGACGAAGCCAATAACTTCTCAAACGAACCCCAAAAAAGAGTCAGAACCATGCGCGACACCGAGAAGCCCACGCCACGCGGTTACGTGGACGGCTATCCCAAAGCCATCTCACCTACCGAGATCGAAGTGAAATGGAACAAGGGAACGGATAACATAACGGCGCAGGAAGACCTGCAGTATTGGGTGTCGTGGGAAACGAAGGATGGCACCATAAAGCACAGTCCGGAATTAACTGATGAAACGGAGTATACCATCTCCGACCTCGAGCCCAATACCAAGTATATAATAAATGTAAGGGTGTGGGACAAATGCAATAGCGACGCAAGGTACGGCGAGAAGACCGTCAAGACCCCGCCTGCCGCCGATACCGAGGCACCCCATCCGGGCCATTTCGTATTAGGCTATCCCAAAGCCATCTCACCGACCGAGATCGAAGTGAAATGGACCCCCGCCACGGACGAAGGCGGTACGGCGCAGGAGAATCTGCGGTATCAGGTGAAATGTATCAGGCATTCTGATGGAGAGGTCGTAAAAACCAGTCCGGAATTAACCAACCAAACGGAGTATACCATCACTGGCCTCGAACCCGAAACGGAGTATAGAATACAGATAACGGTGTGGGACGAAGCCAATAACAGTGAAGGATACGGCGATCCTATCGTCAAGACCCCGGTCGCCGCCGACACCGAGAAGCCCAAGCCGCAAGGTTACGTGGACGGCTACCCCAAAGCCATCTCACCGACCGAGATCGTAGTGAAATGGAACCCGGCCACAGACAACGTCACGAAGCAAGAGAAGCTGCGGTATCAGGTGACGTGCGGTTTATTTAAGAAGCTGGTGAAGTCTAGTCCGATCTTAACCAACGAAACGGAGTATACCATCACCGACCTCCCCTATTCCGATGTGACGTATGATATATCGGTAAGAGTGTGGGACGAAGCCGACAATCTTGCATTCTATAGCGTGAAGGAGGTCAAGCCCCTGGCAGAGGATCCCAAGCCTGAACCCAAGCCTGAACCTGGCCCCGGCGAGGCCGTCTTGGTCAGCTCCATAACGCTGGATCAGCCGAAGGTCTCGATCGACGGCGATCGCGAGTCGTTCCAGCTCAAGGCCTCTGTGTTGCCTGCCAACGCCACCA
>MIQB01000184.1 GCA_002890585.1 Tannerella sp. oral taxon 808 | reverse complement strand
GCCGGAGGTAGCGCCGGAAGCACTTTTTTTGCTACCTTCGGCCGACATAACTGGAATTTAACCCACTTCGATTTCCTTATTTAAGCGACAGCGTCTGCCACCTGTATCCCCTTATGGCTAAGCAAGAGTATTTCGGCAAGCAAGACAGCGAAAAAAAGCGCCAGCAAAAAAAGAACGAGAAGGAAGAGCGTCGGCGCGAGCGGCAGGCCAACAAGGGCCAGAGCCTCGACGACATGATTGCCTACGTGGATGAGAATGGCAATATTACCTCTACTCCTCCCGACCCGAATAAGAAAAAGGAGGTGCCTTTGGAGAGCATCCGCATTGGCGTGGCCCGGCAGGAAGACCGGGAAGAGGAAGACGCCACCCGGCAGGGTACGGTCACGTTCTTCAACACCAGCAAGGGCTACGGCTTTATTAAGGATACGAGCAACCAGGAAAGTATCTTTGTGCACGCCAACAACCTAGGGGGCCTCGTTATCACGGAGGGCGATAAGGTGACGTTTGAAACCGAGCCCGGCATGAAAGGCCCCACCGCCGTACGCGTAAAGAAGACGGCCTAGCCGCGCCAAGCCAAGGCGGCTGCGCTAGCCTAGCTAGCCAACTGTCGCAGCTTTTTTTAGCAATTCGGGGAATCTAAAATCCAGCTAGTTCCTTCATAAATAAGTAAGCAAATAGGTAGAGCCTACTCTGGCTTATCGCGAACCAACCCCCCTCTAATGGCCAAAGCCCAAACGTCGTTTAGCAAGAAAGAAAACGAGAAGAAGCGCCAGCAAAAGCGCACCGAAAAAGAAGAAAAGCGCAAGGAGCGCCAAGCCAACGCCGTGTCGGGCCAGAGCCTGGACGAGATGATGGCTTACGTGGACGAGAACGGCAACATCACGAGCACGCCGCCCGACCCCACCCGCAAGAAGAAAGAAATCAGCCTGGAGAGCATCCAGATTAACGTGCCTAAGCAGGAGGACCGCCCCCAGGAAGACCCGCAGCGCACGGGCACCGTGTCGTTCTTTAACGACTCGAAAGGCTACGGCTTTATCCGCGACGCAGCCAGCCAGGAAAGCATTTTTGTGCACGCCAATGCCCTAGGGGGCCTCGCCCTGAAGGAGGGTAATAAAGTAACCTTCGAGGTGGAGCCGGGTATGAAGGGCCCCACTGCCGTGCGCGTGAAGCTGGCGGCATAAGCTACGCGGTAGTTTTACGACACTCGCAGTGCCGGGGTAGCCGCTTAGGTTGCCCCGGCTTTTTTTTGTATTGGTTCGCCTAGTGCCTGGCTCGCTGCCCTTTATTGGCGCCGCAGTACATTTCGGATTCGCTCGCCATTCCCAGCTCCTTGCCTAACTTGGTGCTGTCAAGCTTTCTTCTCCATCCCCGGCTGCATGTCTTCCTTTTACGCTGAGCTACACGTTGAGGGCGCTGCCTACCGCGTGGTGCACTGCGCATTTGCCTGCCACCAGGCGCTTACCGCCCGCGGCCGCGTGCAGGCCAAGGTGCGCTTCGACCCCTTGCAGCTGGTACTCGACGTGCCCGTGGGCGACGGCTTGCTGGGTTGGGCCGCCACCCCGCACAAGCCCCTGAGCGGCGAGGTCGTCTTCTACAATCTGGCCCAGCAAATAGCCTCCGAAACCATCGCCTTTGAGGCTGGCGAGTGCGTGGCCTACGCCGAGGAGTTTGCCAGCGGCACCACCGGCAACGGCTCGTACGTGTGCCACCTCACCATTGCGGCCACCAAGTTTGAGCTGCGCGCAGGTGGGCCAGTGGGCGGGGCGGCAGGCGCCGTGGCCCAGCCGACGGGAATTGCCACCGGTGCCAGTGCGCTGGCAGCTATGGCTATAGGTGGGGCAGAAGCGGCTGCCAGCGCCGCCGCAGGGGCCTCTAGCTTGGCGGGAGCCGTAGCAGGCGCTACCACAACACTAGCGCAAACGCCAGGGGCTATTGCGCGGGCCGTCAATCCTTCAAAAAGCTTAACAAACTGTTCGCAAATCACGGAAGCCGTGATAGCTCGCCTGCGCGGCACTAACCCAGAAGCCGTGGCTGAAGATGCGCCTGTGCGTAAGCTGAAAGCTATTGAA
>MIQB01000183.1 GCA_002890585.1 Tannerella sp. oral taxon 808 | reverse complement strand
GTCGACCGTTGGCTTTGAGGTAGGGAATCTTCCCCGCTGAGACCCAATTGTAGACCGTCTTCTGCTCCACCTTCAGGAGTTTGGAGACGTCGATGATGTCCAAGTATTCGGGCTTCAGCGGTGGTCGGACGGTGGTGTCCACCGTCTGTTCGCGCAAGACCAGCAGGCGGTCGAGCTTCCCCTCCATCCGCGCCAAACTGTCCAGCAGCTGCTTTTGCCAAGCCTCAAAAGATTCTTCTACGTACGACATCGCTCTCCCTTTTGATAGTTACCCGCAGTGTCCTGCGACAAGATGCCTTGCTCCCTCATGTAGGCGATGTATCGCTTGGCCGTGCGATCCTTGATCTCCATCTCCTGAATGAGCATCTCGCTCAGGTTTTTGTAAGACAGTTTGGCGGTATGAAGGAAGATCTCTTTGACCACGGCAATCAATTCGTCGGCCTTTCGTCGCTCTTTGTCCTCCTTCGATTTCTCGCCGCGGTAAACGTGCATGTCTTGCTGCTTATCCCACCCGAAAAGCATGATCGGGACGTCGAGCGGACTGCCGTCGCGCACCTTCAGCGCCTTCACGACCGAGTATTCGGGATCGTCATCCTTTTCGATGGACAGGATGCCGGCGGCTTTGCGTTGCAGCTCCGAACCGATGTGCCCGCGCAGTTTGATGCCGTTGGGCACGAAATGGAGCACGCAGATGATGCACGTATTATAGATGCCGGCCAGCCGATAAAGCTCGTCCACGATGGCGATGCTCTCCGTCTCGTCGTTGGCCGAACGGATGAGATCAGCGATGCCATCGATGACCACAAGGTGAATGCCGCCGTGCCGATGATGAAACAGATCCATGCTCTCGCGAATCAATTTCAGACGGTCTTTGCGAGAAAGGGAGGCCAAATAGAGCGAGTGGTAGAAGTCCGGCACGGCCGCAAGCGAGGCACGCCGCAACGTCTTGCCCAAGTTCTTATGGAGCTGCGCCTCGGACTGCTCCGTGTCGTAATGCAGGACGGCCAGCCGCTTAGGATTGGCTGTGACCTCCAAGCCCAGCGTCCGTTCGACGGGCAACATGGTTTCGCCCAAAGTGCCGGCCAAGATGGCGGTGATGTAGTTGCTCTTCCCCGTTCCTTCGCCACCTGTGATGCAGAATAGGTTGTCCTGCGTACCGAGCGGCACGCCGTTCACGGCCACCACCGACTTGGATGCATCGGGCGGATTGTCATAATCGATCTCGCACGAGCGCAGCATCATCATGGTCTGCACATACAAATTGGAAAACATCTCGGACAACAGCGTCCTCAAATCCTTTTCTCCATACCCTAATTGGAAGTAGTCGGAGATGTCTTTTTCGCCTTTGCTGCCTTGAAGGGGAAGCGTCAGATTGAGCACATGGTATCCCGCGAGCTGTTCCGCCTGTCGCTCCGATTCTCGTTTGCCCGTTTCATCCGTATCGTACAGCAGGATGATGTGACGGAAACGGAGCTGCAGGCTTTCGATAATGTTCTCAGGAATTTGCGCTGTCTCGCTGTTGAAACAGATCGCGTGAAAGCCGTGTGCGACAAGCGACATCACATCCTTCTCGCCTCCTGTGATGAACAGCATGTCACCTTTGTTAGGGAGCTGCTCAAAGCCGAAGACGTAATCATCCGTTTTGTTCCCTGCATACAGGAAACGTATGGTGCTGAATGGGCGATACACCTTGACAAACGCTCCCATTGCGTAGCAGAACATCGGCTCTTCGGACGTGGAGCGGAGGGTGTAGGGCTTCCCTTGATTCGAGACGGATTCAAAACGGGATAGCGACTTCACCCGGAAGCGTTGCAGAGTCTTTGTGTCGATACCGTAGCGTCCCCAAAAGGCTAATTCTTCTTTCCGATACGGTTGCTCAACGAGGCTGAATCGCCCTTTATTCTTGGGTGCCTGCTTACAGTCTGACTGTCGGAGGGAAGCATCCGGGACTTTTCTTACAGGCGCAGCACTGCATGCTTTTCCCGGAAGTGAAATGCTCAGTTGCAGATCCCGGATAATGGTTCTCAAGACCTGCATAAACTCCGTGTGTGCATCGAATCCCTGCATGGTCGCAGCGAACCAAAAGCAATCGCCGGAATAGAGGTCATTCCCGAAG
>MIQB01000182.1 GCA_002890585.1 Tannerella sp. oral taxon 808 | reverse complement strand
CCGGGTACGGGCGGGGGCGTATGCGATACGCCCCTACAAACGGGCCGAATGGACGGCGCCGGCCGGGTACATGCCCGGCACATGAAATGAATTGTACGCACGCACCCGGCGGTACCCGGGTAATCATTAACGAACCGCCCACCGGGCATTGTTCGTTTTTAGCTTTTAGTTTTTCGTTTTTAATTGAATCCGCGGCGTTTCGGCGCCGCACAAAACCTTTACATGATGAAAACAAAATATCACCTATCTATCTTCCTCATCGCACTATTCGCTGCGCTCATGGCCTTCGCAACAGACGTAGGGGCGAAGAAGACCACCACCTACAGCATCAGGATCGGCGGCGTGCAGGTCACCTCCAAAAATGCCTCAAATATTACCGGCCCGAACATCACCGGTAAAGTCTCGTTCGACATAAACACCCGCACCCTGACCCTTAACAATGCCACCATCGACGGAGGAGATATTTCTTCCATATTCTATTACTACTTCGGTAATGGGAAAATGAACCCTCCCGACGGCATCATCATTCGATTGCAAGGAAACAACACGCTAAAAAGCAGAGTTGAGGAAGCAATATATGCTAATGCATCCCTACGGATCACCGGCGGGGGAAGCCTGACAATCGAATCCGGAAACATGGCTATCAGGGTAGGTCATCCCCATAAGAATGATCTCAATCTAACGATAGACGGATGCACCCTCACGGCCAATCGAGGCATCTATGTAAAGGGAAGCCTACAGATCAATAACAGCAATGTCCATGTCAAGTATCCGAACGACGGTCACTTATTCGATGCATTGAACATTAATCTCTCAGGCTGTAAGATCGTGCGCCCAGTAGGGGGGAAGATCAAGTGTTATAATGGAACGCGGTACACCGTCGTGACGGAATCCGGACAGTTATGTGGAGAAATCCGCATCTCTACCGGCAGCGATCCCGAGCAGCCCGCCAAGTTCACCCTTACCCCCTCGGAGCTGAACGTGGATGCAAACTATCACCATCAAACGGTGGAACTCAGTTGCGACGAGCAGTTCGAGGTTGCTCGTCTTGATAATTTGGACTGGGCTATAATCGTCTCCAACAAGCCTGGCATGCATTATAGCCAAACGCATAGGATCGTCATCCATAAGAACACCGGCGCCGAACGTACCGGCACCATCACCTTCAAGACCACCGCGGGCGATGTGAAGCTCAAAGTGACACAGCGAGCCGCCAGCTCTACCCCCTCCGAACCCGAGCAGCCCGCCAAGTTCACCCTCGACCCCAAGGAGTTGAAGGCCGATGCAAAACTGAATTACAAAGAGGTGACCCTGAGCTGCAATGTGCCCTACCGTGTAACAAAGATCAAGGAACCGGATTGGGTATCAGCCACAAAATTCAGCCCCGACTATGAGAAAAACAAAGAGATAACCGTCAACATCTATTTCAACGTGACGGGCAAAGCGCGCACGGGGGAGATCACCTTCACCGTCGAAACAAAGAACGGTAAAGAGCACACCGTCACCCTGCCCGTCACCCAACAGGGCGCGGAGGAGACGCCCGAACCCGAGCAGCCCGCCAAGTTCACCCTCGAGCCCAAGGAGCTGACCGCGGTAGCGAAGGGGGACGGTAAACTTGTGACACTCAGCTGCAACAAGCCGTACCGCGTCAATAATTACGATAGTCCGTATTGGCTACTTCTCACCGAATACAGCTCCGACTACAAGGAACGCCAAACGCTTAAGATCACCGTCAAAAAGAACCCCGGCGCCGAACGTACCGGAGAGATAACGATTAAAACCACCGAGGGCAATGTGACGCTCAAGGTGACGCAGCGGGGCACCGGCTCTACCCCCTCCGCCAAGCTCACCCTCGACCCCAAGGAGCTGACCTCGGGACCAAACTGGAACAATCAAGAAGTGACACTCAGCTGCGACGAGTTGTACTACATCAAGGCTTACGATGCGCCGGATTGGTTATCAGCCAGCTGGATCAATTCCAACTACGAGAAAAGCCACAACCTTAGGATCGTTATCCTGCAGAACACCGGCGCCGAACGTACCGGAGAGATAACGATTAAAACCTCCGAGGGCAATGTGAAGCTCAAAGTGACACAGCGGGCCGCCAGCTCTACCCCCTCCGCCAACCTCACCCTCGACCCCAAGGCATTGACCATGAAGTACCACCGAAACGAAGCAGAGGTAACACTCGCCTGCAGC
>MIQB01000181.1 GCA_002890585.1 Tannerella sp. oral taxon 808 | reverse complement strand
CGTAATCCTCCACGAGCTTGCGTTTGATTTCCGAGTACACGTTCCATTCGCCCGGTTTGTATGTTCCGAGATCGGAGAAGACGAATTGCGTACCCTTCTGCTCGTCATACTTGCGATAGTACTCGCTAAGCAGCTTGGCACAATGGCTGGCTTTGTTGTCGATATGATCCGAGTACTTCACCGGATCGATCATCCGCATATCGAGGCTCATTTTGCGGGCGAGATCTGTGGCGATAAGCATCTTGGCCTTCTCCTCCTTTTCGCTCAGCGGCGTACGATCCAAGATCGTAGCATCGCCTGTCTTGGCAAACTCCATCAGCTTATCGATGAACGCCTCTTGCTCGGGCGTGGGTGGGATGTGATGCAGGATCTCGCGCTTCTCCGGACGATCGATACCGATGTCCTTGGCCGTGCGGAAATCACAAATCTCCCCATAAAACAAAAGAATTAGGATTTAAGAGCCTGTCAATGAGTGAATATTGATTGTTTCACTCACCCAATGGGAACGAATAAGAAACGAGCGAGATGCGCCTGCTTTCGTCTCTTTGCAGTAGTCATAAGACATCTCATTTGTCGCCCGCAAAGGTGCCAAAATCTTCGGCAAACGTCACAGCAAAAGTTTGAAGGCATGCGAAAATCCTGCAATGGCTACGAAGGCTCACCCTTCGATGATCAGATAGCAGTTCCTCGTCGAAATGCTGTCGATGGCGGAGGGTATTTCCTCTTGCGTTCATATCGGGCTTGACGGGCGCCTGACAAATGATCACTTATCAGAAAGTTCTTTCTCTCTGCAAGTTTTATAGGATACAAGAAGCGATAATAGGGGAGAACAAAGTTTTTCATCGATTGAAAAGTTTGACTTGTAGGGTAAAGAGCTCTTTTATGGATAAAACAACCAGAATTGCAGAAAGAAGCTTTCGTATTGCAATCATATCCACTATATTTGCGTCGAATATTCAACGGGTCAGTCGTATGAAAACCATAGATAATACTCCGCCAGACTTGTCAGGGCGCCCTTAGGAACCGCACCCCGGAGGCGCAGCGAGATAAATCGATCCGAATGCGGAGTTTGTGATTAACGGAAAACATGATGAGAAATGAAGGCGAAGTTCATTTTGTGGATTAGCGCTCTCTTTCTTCTACTGGCAGGTGGAGGGTGCGAAAAAGGAAAAGACGTCTCCCAATGCTATACTGGAAAAGTGCTCACTCTGGTTGGCATTGGACTTGAGCAATATAACATTATCGAAATCACGTCTACTCCTCGATTTGGCGGAGATTTATCTATAGGTTCTACCATTACCTTTAATAGAGGTGATTTTAGTCCCAAACTAAAAATCGGAGATGTGGTACGTTTTAGAATTATCAGGTATGAGGAATGGAGTGGCCCTGCCACAGCAGACCATCGATGGCCTCAATATGTTGGAGAAGTTGAACCTTGTAATGATTAATGTGTGATGAAAAGAATCATATCAGCCATTGTATTAATGCTCTCGTGCATAAATACATATGCTCAGCTTGGTTACCAGTATGGATCGGAATATATCTATTTGAAACCCGACCGCACGATGTATTTTATACAGACAAAGGATGTCGTAAGCGAAAGGACGATGGAAGATACCTTGAGTGTTCGGCAGCAGCAAAAAATAGTAAAGTCATTCGATAAGATTTCCACCAACCGATTTCTTGTTGTTTCAGCAGAAGAAGCAGTTGCAAATACATTGGGTTATGTTTCCGACGTATACAGAAACCCAGATCAATGCAAAATTGTTGTTTTGCCTCGGATTGTACTTTCTATGAAAGAAGGCCGAATGATTGATCCCATCTTGGAGAAGTTTTATGGAAAAGTGTCCGTAGAGCAAAAGGATGGATCTAGGTATATCCTGAGATGCCATCTGAATCATTCCAAAGATGTATTGGACGTGATAGCAATGCTGAACACTTTAAACGAAATTGAATGGTGTGAACCAGAAATGTTATCAGACTACAAGTTGGATAATCCGCTTTATTCTGCTCAATACTATCTAAAGAATACCGGACAGAATGGTGGAATTAGAGGTATTGATATCAATGCCGAGCCGGCATGGCAGATCACGAATGGGAGCCCCAATATAAAAGTTGCAGTAATACCTTAATTCCGCAGCATAAATTCTTGTAAGAACTCCAAGTGCCTGAGAAACAAAGTTCTCAAAACACTTGGATATGTCAGAAATTTCACCTATCTTG
>MIQB01000180.1 GCA_002890585.1 Tannerella sp. oral taxon 808 | reverse complement strand
GTCCAAGCCATGAAGGCCGTCGGCGGCGATTTCCACCTCGAAGCCTTCGCCCTCGAGGGTGTCTTGAATGATCATTGTCAGGACAGGCTCGTCCTCTACGAGCAGGATGCGGGGGTTGTTTTCATTTTCCATTACACAGGGATACTAAGCGTGAACACGGAGCCGCCGCCCGGGCGAGGCGCGTAGGAGATGCGTCCGCCGTGACGAGTGGCGACTTGTCGGACGTAATAGAGTCCGAGGCCGTAGCCCTTCACGTCGTGGCGGTTGCCGACGGGCACGCGGTAGAACTTATCGAAGAGGCCGCCGGCGACAGCAGGCGCGATGCCGATGCCGCGGTCGCTGACGGTGAGGATGCAGAACGTGCCTTCGCAACAGGCAGAGAGGCTGACTTCGGCCTCACCCGGGGTGTATTTGATGGCGTTGTCGATCAGGTTGCCGACGGCGTGACTCAGCTGCTCGGGATCGGCACGGAGGGTCAGGTCGGCGGGCTGGACTGCGGTGTGGAAGTGCACGGGGCGGCCGGACTTGAGGCGATAGAGCGCAGCAAGCCTGTCGAAGAGTGCGCCTATATCGACCGGCTCGAGGCGCAACTCCTGCCGGCGCCGCTCCATGCTCATGTCCAAGATCTGCTCCACGAGTCCGCCTAAACGCGTGAGTTGCTCCATGCAAAGGCGGAGATATTGCTCACGCTTGACGGGGTCTTCGCCTTGCCGGAAGTTCAGCAGCGCATCGGCGGCGGAGTAGGCCGCGGCGATGGGCGTCTTCAGTTCGTGGGTCATGTTGTTCGTGAAGTCATCCTTCATCTCCTCAAGCGTGCGCTGCTGCATGACGGTACGGATGAGGTAGCGGAAGGCGACGGCCAGCAGGACGATGAGTAGCAGCGTGGAGAGCAGGATGCCGCGCATCTGCCGGAGGACGACGCCCGTGAGCGAGGGCAGGAAGACGCGGTAGGCGAGGCCGCTTTCGGGGTTAAACGTGTAGGTGGCGACATGGCCGGAGGGTTTGGGCGCGGCGCCAGGCGGTGCAGAGGAGCGCCGAACGAGGTCAGTGCGCTCGTGGACGATCTCCGTGCGGACGACGCGCAGGGCGAGGCCGCGGCGGTGTAGCTCCGTGTTGATCAGGCTGTCCAAAGCGCTGAGATTGACGGGTTGCACCTCGTCGATCTGCGCGTGGATGGAGGTGCGCACCTCGCTGGCCAGCTGCTCGAGCTCGATGTAGGGCGATTCGGCCGGCACGACGCTGACCACGGTCGAGTGGTACGCTCCGGCTGACACGTTGCGCATGGTGACGATCGAGTCGCGGTCTTTTTGCTTTTCGATGATGATCGTGCTGTGTTGCGCCTCCGGCTCTGCGCGGCGCTTGCGTAGGCGAAGTTGCAGCTCCTTGCTGTCGGCGCTCTCGATGCAGGTCTGGACGACGCGCGCAGCCTCGGCGTGCATGGCGTCGGCCAGGCCTTTGAGGTAAAACAGGTTGAAGAGGAAGAGCAGGGTGATGCCGAGTAGGATCACCATCACTGCGCGTTTGAATTTTCGGAGGTCCATCGTGGATGGGGGGATATATAATAGGTAATGATAATCGAACGAAAATGGTTTGCAAATGTGTACCCGATGCGGCCTGAAGGGCCGCTGGACGATAGCCCAGGGCAACGCCCTGGGGGCAGGCGACCAAATAAAATTCCCCGCGTCCCCCAGTTTCCCAGGGTGCCACTCCGCCTTCGGCATCGCTCCACCCTGAGCTATCATCCGGCGACCCTTCAGGCCGCACTGGGGAAGACACCCCTCCTGCCTCGGGGAAGACACCCTTCCCGCATCGGGGAAGACACCCTTCCCGCACCGGGGAAGACACCCCTCCCGCACCGAGGGATGTGTTCGCCGGCAAAAATACCCCGCCCGCCCGCTCCCGACTTGATCGGTAAGACTTGGTAAGACTTCGTAAGTCGGCGATAAGGGTCTTGGCGAAAAGGCCGCGGCACCTTTGCGGCACACATTAAAAAGTCATTCATCATGCACACAACAACCCTCTCCCTCCTGACCCTTGCAGCCGCCCTGCTGACCTCGCTCAGCGCACATGCACAGCATCGCCTCCGGGGGCGCGTGGCCGACACTAACGGCCAGCCCGTGGCACAAGCCGCCGTCATCCTGCAAACGATTGATTCAACCTATATCAATTCAGCCGTCACCGACTCACTCGGGGCGTTCGCCATCGATGTGACCGACGCAAACACCCGCCCGAGGTACCGCCTCATCGTGCAGCATGTGGCTTATGAAACACAGGAGCAG
>MIQB01000179.1 GCA_002890585.1 Tannerella sp. oral taxon 808 | reverse complement strand
CTGCAAGGGAAAGCCCCACGGGTACCCGGTCATTTTTCGTTGTTAGATTTTCGTTTTTCGTTCCCCTACAATGCCGGGTACATGATGGGTTTCTCCCATGCGTGTGCCCGGTATTTTTTGTTTTTCGCTCCCCCCGTGTAGCCCCCCAAACTCACGTTGGATCGATTCTAATTTCCGAAAAGGATTTGGAGGTCTCGCCGGAGAAAAGAGGGTGCCGTATCATCGCGAAATCTCATGGCCTTAGGGGGAGCAGCGACCGCAGAAGATGGGCCGGAAGGGGGCCTTGTGGAATGGCCTATTAGCGTGATTTTACCCCATTGGCGCCTTGCTAAATGGCAGCATACCAAACGGATAGCCCTAAGTCTTTGTGCCTGAATAGGCCTTCTGCTGCAAGCGCCCAACCCATGCCGCGAGCCGCCTTTTTCCTTCTGATTTATTGTCTGACTTTTACCCCGCGAAAGCAATTAATGAAGCGCTCAATGCAGTAAAAACCCTACTCTTTTATTATTGAATTATGAAGTCAGAATGCGAACTACTATGGAATAAATGTTTGTCGATCATCCAAGGCGTTGTGCCGGAGGCCGCCTTCAAGACGTGGTTTCTGCCCATCACGCCGCTCTCGTTCGACGAACACAAGGTGACGATACGGGTGCCCAGCCCGTTTTTTTATGAATACATAGAAGCCAACTTCGTGGGTGTACTCAAGATGGCCGTGCCCAGGGTCTTTGGCGAGGGCGTCTCGCTCAACTACCGCGTGGTGGGCGAGGAGGCCGACAGCGTGGCCACAAGTGCCTCTACAGCTGTGCATCGCCCCGGCGTGAGCCGTGTACTTCAGACCCCCTACACGCAAGTGGCGCCCGAGGAGCTCGATTCGCAACTGAACCACCGCTACACCTTCGACAACTTCCTCGAGGGCGTGAGCAACCGATTGGCACGCACAGCCGGCGAGGCCGTGGCTGCCGACCCGGGCAAGACCACCTTCAACCCGCTCTTTATCTACGGCCCCTCAGGCGTCGGCAAGACCCACCTCTGCCACGCCATCGGCCTGCGCATCCGCCAGATGCACCCCGCGAAGCGCGTCCTCTACGTCTCCGCACACCGCTTTCGTATCCAATACACCGACGCGGTGATCAAAAACACCTCAAACGACTTCCTGAACTTCTACCAGAGCCTCGACGTGCTCATCCTCGACGACATCCACGAGCTCGTCGGCCTCACCAAAACGCAGCTCGCCTTCTTCCACATCTTCAACAACCTCCACCAGCTCGGCAAGCAGCTCGTCCTGACCTCCGACAAGGCGCCCGTCGACATGCAAGGGCTCGAAGAACGGCTCATCACGCGCCTGAAATGGGGGCTCACGGCCGAACTGGGCCGCCCCGATGCCGAGCTGCGGCGTAAAATCTTGCGTTACAAAATCGACGCCGAAGGCCTCACCATCAGCGACGAGGTGTTCAACTACATCGTTGATCACGTGACCGACAACATCCGCGACCTCGAGGGCGTCCTCGTCTCGCTCGCCGCCAACTCGCTCATCAACCATTGTCCCATCGACATGGCGCTGGCGCAGCGCGTGGTGGCTCAGACCGTCCGTGTGGAAAACAAGGAGCTCTCCATCGAAAAGATCCAAGAGAAAGTCTGCCGCTTCTTCAACCTCGATGAGGCACTCGTGCAGACGCCCTCACGCAAGCGCGAGATCGTGCAAGCGCGCCAGATCACCATGTACCTGGCCAAGAAGCACACCTCCGCCTCTTTCTCGCGCATCGGCAAGGTGGTCGGCGGAAAGGATCACGCCACCGTGCTGCACGCCTGCAAGACGGTGAAGGATCAGATGGACGTCAACAAAAACTTCCGCTCCACCGTCGAGACGATCGAGGATTTGCTCAAGATCTGACGCCCCCCGGCCCGCCTTCCATCCCCCCCCTCCTTACGCCGAACACCCGTTCGCGTCCGACACCTGATGATCGGATCATTCGCGCCCACGAACCCTTCCTCGGGGGGGCATGAATGATCCGATCATTCGTGTTTTACGGGGGCGGACATAGATATACCCGGGGGACGCTCGCGGTAACGGAATAAAAAGCACGCCTCGCCCCCATTTCGTTTCCGTTAAGTGCCCAAAGCCTCCTTTTTCGTCCCTGCTTCCTCCCGTTATCCGCCCAACCACTCCCTATTTATCCCTGATTCCCTTCGTTATCCGCCCAAATGCCCTTGCGACAGGGCCGATTTTTTCCCTTAAGCCCTTTATTGCTCCTTCTCGACCCATTCGGAACTTCCCGAAAAGTAT
>MIQB01000178.1 GCA_002890585.1 Tannerella sp. oral taxon 808 | reverse complement strand
GGGTCAAACCTTAGGGCGAGGTCATTTCCGAGGGTCGGAAATGGATCAAACCTTAGGTCGAGGTCATTTCCGAGGGTCGGGAGGGGTCAAACCTTAGGTCGAGGTCATTTCCGAGGGTCATTTTGGGGCTCGACCCGAGGGAGAGCTCCATTCCGAGCCTCATTTTGGGGCTCGACCCGAGGGAGAACCCCACAAAGACGGCCTCTGCGAGAGGTACGCTCGGGCAATCATTGATCGCAGATCATTGACCATGACTTACCCCGGAGGCAGGACAGCATGGCACCGCACCCTCATTAATCACTAATCATTAATCATTGACCCCTACTTAATTGGCCTCGCAGCCCGCTATCTTTGCCCCCATCCAAATCAAAACGAGGTATCACATTAAATAAGAACAGAACTATGACGAAAAGTGCATTACAAATCGCCCGGGCGGCCTACGTGCCCAAGATGCCCGCGGCGCTGCGCGGATCGGTGCGTGCCGTGGAAGGGGCGGCCACCGAAGCAGCAGGCAACAGAGACGAAATCAAGCAGCTCTTCCCACAGACGTATGGCATGCCCATCGTAACCTTTGAGCCGGGTGATCCGGGCGACCCCATGCCGCCCATCAACGCCGGCGTGATCCTCTCCGGCGGACAGGCGCCGGGCGGGCACAATGTGATCGCGGGCCTCTTCGACGGCCTGAAGGCAGCCAACCCCGCTTCGCGCCTCTTTGGCTTCATCCTCGGCCCCGGCGGATTAGTGGAGCATAAATACATGGAGCTGACGGCCGACATCATCGACGACTATCGCAACACGGGCGGCTTCGACATGATCGGCTCCGGGCGCACCAAGCTCGAGCGCCGCGAACAGTTCGATAAGGGGTTGGACATCCTCAAGGAACTCGGCATCTCGGCGCTCGTCATCATTGGCGGCGACGACTCGAACACGAACGCCGCTGTGCTGGCCGAGTATTACGAATCGATCGGCGCGGGCGTGCGCGTCATCGGTTGCCCCAAGACGATCGACGGCGACCTGAAGAACGAACAGATCGAGGCCTCCTTCGGCTTCGACACCGCCTGCAAGGTCTACTCCGAAGTGATCGGCAACATCCAGCGCGACTGCAACTCGGCGCGCAAGTATTGGCACTTCATCAAGCTCATGGGTCGCTCGGCCTCGCACATCGCCCTGGAGTGTGCCTTGCAAACGCACCCGAACGTCTGCATCATCTCCGAGGAGGTGGAGGCCAAGGATCAATCACTCGACGACATTGTAAA
This sequence comes from Tannerella sp. oral taxon 808, assembly GCA_002890585.1. Classification (GTDB taxonomy): domain Bacteria; phylum Bacteroidota; class Bacteroidia; order Bacteroidales; family Tannerellaceae; genus Tannerella. The sequence continues at coordinate 1,102 of MIQB01000178.1, read as the reverse complement.
CCAAATCGCCTCCGTCGTAGCGCGCCGTGCGGCCGAGGGTAAGAACTTCGGCACGGTGCTCATCCCCGAGGGGCTCATCGAGTTCATCCCCGCCATGAAGCGCCTCATCGCTGAGCTGAACGACTTCCTGGCCCGCAACAAGGCCGAGTTTAAGATGATCAAGAAGAGCGTGCGCCACAGCTACCTCATCACCAAGCTCTCGAAGGAGAACTCGGCGCTCTATGCCAGCCTGCCCGAGGGCGTGGCCCGGCAGCTGGCCCTCGACCGCGACCCGCACGGCAATGTCCAGGTGTCGCTCATCGAGACGGAGAAGCTGCTCGCTGAGATGGTGGATCACCGCCTCTCGGAGTGGCGCGAGGAGGGACGATACATGGGCACGTTTGCCACCCAGATGCACTTCTTCGGTTACGAGGGACGCTGCGCCGCACCGTCGAACTACGACGCCGACTATTGCTACTCGCTCGGTTACGCCGCCTCGTGCCTCATCCGCTCCGGCCGGACGGGCTACATGGCCTCCGTGCGCAACACCACCGCGCCGGCCGATAAGTGGATCGCCGGCGGCATCCCCATCACCATGATGATGAACATGGAGCAGCGCGACGGCGTCATGAAGCCCGTCATCCGCAAGGCGCTCGTCCGGCTCGACGGCGCCCCCTTCCGTGCCTACGCCGCCATGCGCGACGAGTGGGCGCTGACCACCGATTACGTCTACCCCGGCCCCATCCAGTACTTCGGCCCCACCGAGGTCTGCGACGCCCCCACCAAAACGTTGCAATTAGAGCAAGGGAAATGAACAACGAAAAATGAAAAGCTAACAACGAAAGATTGTCGAGTACTATGGGACATGGACGGGTGGAAAGCATCCGGTACCCGGCCACTTTTAGTTTTTAGCTTTTCGTTTTTAGATCAACAGGATATGTTTTCAGGAATCGTAGAAGAAGCCGCAACCATCGTTGCGCTGGAACAAGACAAGGGCAACCTGCACCTGACGCTGCGTTGCTCCTTCGTGAAGGAATTGAAGATCGATCAGAGCGTCGCCCACAACGGCGTCTGCCTGACCGTCGTCCGCCGCACGGACGACACCTACACCGTCACCGCCGTG
>MIQB01000177.1 GCA_002890585.1 Tannerella sp. oral taxon 808 | reverse complement strand
TTGGTGGTGTAATTAATGACGTCGATATTCTCGTTGCGCAGCTCCCGGACGATGCCGCGGATGCGTGACCCCTTCATGCCGACGCAGGCGCCCACAGCGTCGATGCGTTCGTCGTACGATTCGACGGCGATCTTGGCGCGTTCCCCGGGGATGCGTGCAATGGCGCGGATGGTGATGAGGCCGTCGTTGATCTCGGGCACCTCCAATTCAAAGAGGCGTTGCAGGAAGACCTTGTCGGTGCGAGAGAGATAGATCCGCGTGTTGTTATCTGTCTCCACGCGTTGCACGATGGCGCGTACGGCCTCGCCCTTCCGGTAGAAATCGCCGGGGATTTGCTCTGATTTGGGCAGCAAGAGTTCGTTGCCCTCGTCGTCGAGCAGAAGCACTTCCTTCTTCCACACCTGGTAGACGTCTGCCACAACGATGGATCCGATCAGCTCGCGGTATTTGGCGGCGAGGTTGTCTTTCTGTAGCTCCATGATTTTCGAGGCGAGTGCCTGCCTGAGGTTGAGGATGGCGCGCCGGCCAAACTTGGCAAAGTGCACCTCGTCGGTCACTTCCTCGCCGATGGCACAGTCGGCGTCGATCTGTTGCGCATCGCGCAGCGAGACCTCCAGGTTGGGGTCGCTGACGTGGCCATTTTCCACCACGGTACGGTTGCGCCATATCTCGAAGTCGCCCTTCTCAGGGTTGATGATCACGTCGTAATTCTCGTCCGTGCCAAACATCTTGGCGATCACGTTGCGAAACGACTCTTCGAGCACATTAATCATCGTCTCCTTGTCGATGTTCTTCAGATCCTTGAACTCCTGAAGGGAGTCTATCATGCTGACTGTTTCCTGTTTCTTGGCCATATTCTCTGTTTCTCTTACGCTGTCTTATTTGAATCGGATTTTATTTTTTGCGTAGGCTATTTCATCATAGCGATACGCTTCGTCTTCGTACACGGTGGTTTTACGGCGGGCGCCTTCGGGCTTTACTTTCTTGGCTACGGTGAGGGTGATACCGCTCTCGTCCGCGTCTTTGAGCACGCCTGTACGGACGGCGCCGTCGCGGGGCTTGAGCTCTATTTCGTTGCCGATGTTTTTGCGGTATTGCCGAACGATTTTGAAGGGGCGATCGAGGCCAGCGGAGGTGACTTCCAGCTCGTAATCCTCGGCGTCGCGGTCGAGGTGGGCTTCGATGTATTGGCTCAGGGCGACGCAGTCGTCAATGCTGACGGCTTCGTCATGGTCTATCTCCACAACGATGGTGTTGCCGGTGCCTATGGTGACGTCTACGAGGTAACAGGCCGAATCACTCAGGGCAGCTTCGGCCAAATCCATCACAGTTTTTCGTTCGATCATTATTAGCAAAAAGAAAGGGAACCGTTTGTGTTCCCCGTCGTAATTCTGGGGGCAAATATACGAGGAATCAGCTCTTTTCGAGAGCGAACTGTTTTTGCGCACAGGGGCGGATGGCACGTCGGAGCGTGTGAGTTAGCCCTTGAATAGGACAAAATGGACGGAGCAACGATGTGTTTTTGTCTACGTTTGTGCCGCTGAAAAACAAAAGTCTTATCTAAATATGAGTGAACTGTATATTATCGATCACCCGATGATCCGCCACAAGCTGACGCGGATACGGGATGTACACACGGGGGCGAAGGATTTTCGCGAGCTGCTCCGTGAGATCTCCATGTTGATGGGCTACGAGGTGACGCGCGACCTGCCACTGACGGAGGTGGAGATTGAAACGCCGATGGAGCGCGTCGTGGCGTATGAGATTTCGGGTAAGAAACTGGCCATTGTGCCCATCCTGCGCGCGGGGTTGGGTATGGTGGATGGGCTGCTGAGCCTGCTGCCGGTGGCTAAGGTGGGGCACATCGGGCTCTATCGCGACCACGACACGCACCGCCCGGTGTTTTACTACTGCAAGCTGCCGGAGGACATCGATCGCCGCATGGTGATCGTCACGGATCCGATGCTGGCCACGGGCGGCAGTGCGACGGACGCAATCCGTCTGCTGAAGGAGAAGGGATGCACGAACATTCGCTTGATGTGCCTCGTAGCGGCGCCGGAGGGTGTGGCGTATGTGCAGAAGAATCACCCTGACGTGGACATCTACACGGCTTCGCTCGATCGTGCGCTGAACGATCAGGCATACATCTTGCCGGGGTTGGGAGATGCAGGTGATCGGATCTTCGGGACGAAGTAGACCGATAAAGATTACGGGAAAAGCCCCCTCAGGACGGTCTGTTAAACCGGTTTCCTGAGGGGGCTTTTTGTGGGGTGACCGCACTAAACCAATTTGGCGGTAAGCTCCGCGCGCCAGTTTTTGATCTCCGCCAATTGGCGGTAAGCCCCGCGCGCCAGTTTTTGATCTCCGCCACTTGGCGGTAAGCCCCGCGCGCCAGTTTTTGATCTC
>MIQB01000176.1 GCA_002890585.1 Tannerella sp. oral taxon 808 | reverse complement strand
GTCCCTGACGCCTTGATCTTCTTTTGCTTCTTTTCTTCCATCAAGGGAAGAAAAGAAGACCGTAGAGGCGCATCGCATATGCCCCGGCACTTGTAACTCGTAACCATTCACTCGTAACTATACATGACATCCGCCATCGACATCCGCGACCTCCGCAAGACGTATCACGGCGCCGCTGCTCCGTCGGTCGACGGGCTCACGCTGCACGTCGCCGAGGGCGAGTTCTTCGGGCTGCTCGGCCCCAATGGCGCGGGCAAGACGACGACGCTCTCCATCCTCGCCGGCCTCCTGCCCTTCGACTGCGGCACGGTGCACCTCTGCGGCCTCGACGTGCAACGCGACCGCACCCGCATCCGCCCGCTGATCGGCGTCGTGCCGCAAGACATCGCCCTATACCCCGAGCTGACCGCCGCCGAGAACCTCCACTTCTTCGGCCACATGCACGGCCTGCCCACCTGCACGCTTCGCGAACGCATCGACACGGACGTGGACCGCCTCGACCTCCGTGCCCACCTGCACAAACGCATCGAGCACCTCTCCGGCGGCATGAAGCGCAAGCTCAACCTCCTCGTCGCCCTACTCCATCGCCCCCGCATCCTCTTCCTCGACGAGCCGACCGTAGGCGTCGACGTGCATTCCCGACAGGAGATCATCGCCCACCTCCGCGCGCTCAATGCCGACGGCATGACGATCATCTACACCTCGCACGACATGGTCGAGGCCGAGCGGCTCTGCACGCGCGTGGCCCTGATGAACCGCGGCGCGACCGTCTGCGAAGGCACCCCCGACACGCTGCTTGCCGAGGCGCACATGCCATCGCTCGAAGCCCTCTTCATCGCCCGGACGGAGGAGGCGGGACGGGTATGAGATTAATCGCCCTCCTCCGCAAAGACCTGCTGCTCCTCCTGCGCGACCCGTGGGGGCTTGTCTTGCTGTTCTTGATGCCGTGGGCGCTCGTGATTCTCATGGCCAGCTTGCAAGACAGCACCTTCCGCACCCTCGACGAGCAGTATATCCCCCTTGTACTGCTCAATGCTGACGCCGATTCGCTCGGTAACACCGTCAGTCGGGAGCTGGCCGCAAGTCACCTTTTCGACATCACCACCACGGCGCCCGACGACCAGCCGCTGACGCCTGAGGCCGTGGAGAAGGCCGTGGCGCGGGGCGATTACCTGATCGGTGTCGTCATCCCGTCGGGCACCACCGAACGCCTACGTGAGCGCGTGACCCAGGGCGTGGCGCGCGCCTTCGGTAGCGAGGAAGACACCGTGGCGCCAGACACTGCGCCCTTGGAGATCCGCCTGCTCATCGACCCCACGGCCAAGCCCTCCTTCCGCGCCTCCGTCGTACGCGCCGTACGTGAGAACATGCTCACGATCCAGCATCGCATGCTGCTCCGCGAGATCTCCGACCAGGTGAGCCGCCTCGTCCCCCTCTCCATCGACCTGAGCGCCGAGACGGAGGGCGGGATCGTCCTCACCGAGTCGTATGCCCGCGCCGGACGCAGCGACCTCATCCCCAACGCTACGCAACACAACGTGCCGGCCTGGAGCATGTTCGCCGTCTTCTTCATCGTCATCTCGCTGGCCGGGAACATGATCCGCGAGCGCGAGACGGGCTGCTTCGCCCGCCTCCTGACCATGCCCTGCCCCTACGCCCTCTACCTCACGGGCAAGGTGCTCGTCCACCTGCTCGTCTGCCTCCTGCAGCTGGCCCTGCTCCTCCTCACCGGCCTCTACCTCATGCCCCACCTCGGCCTGCCGCCCCTCCGCCTCGGCCACGACTACGCCGCCCTCGCCCTGATGTGTCTCGCCGTCTCGCTCTCGGCCGTGGGTTACGGTTTAGCCATCGGCAGTGTGGCTCGCACGGCGCAACAGGCCAGCATCTTCGGCGCCGTGTCCGTCGTCATCCTCGCAGCCATCGGCGGCGTGTGGATCCCGACGTTCGTCATGCCCCCCCTCATGCGCACCGTCGCCCGCCTCTCGCCCCTCAACTGGGGATTGGAGGGCTTCAACGCCCTCTTCGTCCGCGGCGGCGGACTGCCGGACGTGGCCCCTTATGCCGCGGCATCACTCGGCTTCTTTGCCATCATGCTCGGCGTGGCGGTCATCAAGCGAAAAATGAAAAACTAAAAGCGAAAAGTGGCCGGGGGCGTGGTTGATGATCAACGATTACCCTATGGACACGGTAGAATGGCGCCGCCCCTACCATTAAATGAAAGGTTCTATAACGGATTGTATGGGTAAGCTTAGAAAGCCTTTCAAAAAACCCCAAAGCGGGGCTCATGTTGTTAGCATAAGTCCCGGAATCAGTGATTCCGGAGCTTATGTTGTCAACATAAGCCGTGGAATCAGTGATTCTACGCTTCGGAAGGCTTCCTAACCTCCGGAATCAGTGATTCTAAGGCCTCGGAAGGCTTCCTAACCTCCGGAATCAGTGATTCTA
>MIQB01000175.1 GCA_002890585.1 Tannerella sp. oral taxon 808 | reverse complement strand
TCAGCCTCGTTGTTGGTTTTTTCTACCTGTATGGAGGTGCGCTGAGCGGCTGCAAGCTCAGCGCACCTCCATACAGGGAGAAAAAAAGAGTCGACCCTCATTCACGAAGATCCGCCCAAGGACGGATAAGGTCTACCACGATGTACTCCTGCGGCTACAGTTTGCATACATGGATGGCAAAGCACCCATCGACCGCGAAGCCATCACCGAGGTAGTGCACAGCATCAACCAATTCTCAAATCATATCCGAACGGCCTACAAACAAAGCCTCGCACAGCGCCGCGCCAAACGCCGCGCCAAAGAAGAGCCCCCAGAACAACCCTAACTTTGCCGAAAACAAGAAAGCCCCACGCCCACATGACCCATAAACCCCTCCACCCCGCCCTACTCCTTCTCCTCGCCCTACTGCCCACAGCCTGTCGCCGCGGCAGCGACGGCCCGCCGCCCGACATCGCCTTCTACTACTGGCGCACCACCTTCCGCCTCACCCCCGCCGAACGCCGCACCCTCCAGCAGTGCAACGTCAGCCACCTCTACATCCGCTACTTCGACATCAAGCTCGGCCCCCACGGCCAGCCCCTGCCCGAAAGCCCCATCCACTTCAGCAGCCCGCCCCCAAAGGGCGTACGCGTCACCCCCGTCGTATACATCAAAAACGAAGTCATGCTCCGCCGCGGCCTCGCCATCGACACCCTCGCCGACCACATCATCCACCTCGTCCACCTCATCGACTCCACCGTCGGGCTCCCCCCAGCCGACGAACTCCAACTCGACTGCGACTGGTCCACCCGCAGCCGCGACCCCTTCATGGCCCTCGTCGATACCCTCCGCAACCGCCACGCCTACCCCCACCTCTCCGCCACCATCCGCCTGCATCAAGCCAAGCACCACACCATCACCCGCATCCCCAACGTAGACCGCGGCGTACTCATGTATTACAACATGGGCACCATCTCAGCCGACACCCTAAACTCCATCTACGACCGCCACATCGCTGCCCGCTACATCCCCAGCCTCCGCCGCTACCCCCTGCCCCTTGACGTCGCCCTCCCACTCTACGCCTGGGGCGTACACTCCGACGCCAACGGACACGTCAAAACCCTCATCGAACGCATCACCCGAGCCGACTTTGAGCAGGACACGAACTTCGTCACCACTCCCGGCTCCAACATCATCCTCGTACGCCACTCCAATATCAAGGGCGGACGCTACTATACCGCCGGCGACCACGTGAAGATCGAAGCCGTCACCGCCAGCGACCTCCGCGGCATGGCCCACGACCTCAGTCGCCACCTCGCCGCCAAGCCCCACGAAATCATCTTCTTCGACCTCGACGAACATCACTTATCTACATACATAAACTATGAACACGAGAACAATTTCCTTCAGAACCTGGTGCGCCGTTTTTAGCACCCTCCTCCTCCTTTCCGCCGGCCTGGCCTGGGCCTGCTTCGAAATGGACACCGATCAGCCCTCAAACTTCTCACCCGAAGTCATGCTCACCGACGCGGCCGACTACACCCCGCTCTTCTACGACATCGATTACCCCTTCTACAACAGCTTCGACAACAAGCACCCCTCCCGCTTCAACGACGAGGTAACGACCGACTGGCACACCTACCTCGGCGGTAAGATCACCCGCGAGCAGATCGCCACCTTCATGCTCGAAGGCAAAGACCAACCAGCCATCGCCCGCTCCACCGATCCCCGCGTCGCGGCCTTCGACCGCTTCGTCCGCCTCGCCCGCCGCGTCGACGAATACGCCTGCACCCCCATTGATCCCTGGGCAAGCTATGGAGACAAGAAGAACACCCTCCCCAAAGTGCCCGCCGTGCTGGCCTCGGAAGTGGTAAAAGATTACGAAGCCCAAACGGACGCCTTCATCAAGAACCGCTACGCCTTCCAAGCCCTCAAAGCACTCTTCTATGCCGGCGACCGCGCAGCCTTCGAACGCTTCTTCACCCGCGTCGAGAAAGACATGCCCCGCAACACCCTCTACTACCGCGCCCTCAGCTACCGCGCCGGCCTCGCATGCAAAGCCGGCGAAACACGCCGCGCCAACCTGCTCTACGCCGAAGTCTTCCAACACCTGCCAGCCATGCGCCCCGTAGCCGCCTTCTCCTTCACCCTGAAAGACGAAGCCGACTGGCGCGAATGCCTCCGCGCAGCCCCCATCTCGGCCTCTTCCTCACCCGCATCATCAACAAGAAAGAAGAGCACCGCAACAACCTGATCGGCCCCGAGAAGAGACCACAGTACGAAGCCTACCCGCGCAACAACCCGATGACCGCCGACGCCGCCGCCCTGATCAAGCGCATCGCCGCAGAAGAGAAGACCCAAAACCCCTTCCTCTGGTACGCCGGCGCAGCCTACATCACCACCTTAGAAGGCAACACCACCGCCGCCTCCGCACTCTACGACAAGGCCGCCCGCGCCCTCCCCGCCGGCAACTCAGAGGCCGCCGACCAGCTCCGCCTGCTCCGCTTAGTCAACT
>MIQB01000174.1 GCA_002890585.1 Tannerella sp. oral taxon 808 | reverse complement strand
GGCGAGGGCGACAAGTGGCACCTCTGCTCCGATCCACGCGGCGGCACACCGGGCGAGGAGAATTCGGACGGTACCGTAGACGAACCTGAGAAGCCTGATAAACCGGATGCGCCCAACGTACCGAGTGAACCGAGTGAGCCCGACACGACGGAGCAGGTGGCGCCGGGGGAGGTGATCATCAACGAAATCCTCTTCGACCCACAGCCGGGTGGCAGCGAGTATATCGAGCTCTACAACCGCTCCGACCGCGCGCTGCCGATGGCTGGCCTCGCCATCGCCTTGCGTAAAGGCGACGGGCACCTCGGCACACGTTACCCGCTTGCACCCCTCGCCCTGACCCTCGCACCGGGCGACTACCTCGTCCTGACCGCTGATCCCAACGGCGTACTCAAACACTTCCGCACACCCGCCCCCGATGCCATCCGCCGCCTCAGACTGCCTGCGCTGAATAACCAAGGCGCCACGATTGTCTTGCTCCGAAAGGCTGACAGCACTGTCGTCGATGAGGTGAGCTATTCCGCCAAATGGCACGCTGACGCCATCAAGACTCGGAAGGGCGTGGCCTTAGAGCGCATCACTCCCGACGGCGACACGCAGGAGGCCGACAACTGGACATCGGCCGTGGCGGAGGTGGGGTATGGCACACCGGGTTACAAGAACTCGCAGTCCGAGGCGCAGTCCCACAGCGAGGGCGGAACGGCCATCAGCGAACCGGAATACGACGCCGCCACACGCGATTATGTGATCCGTTATCGGATGGATAAGACCGGCTATCGGTGCCGCATAACGGTCTATACCGCCGACGGAAAGCGTGCGGCCGAGATCGCCAACAACCAGCTGCTGACGCCCGACGGCGAGATCCGTTGGGACGGCGCCCGCCTCCCCGCTGGCCTCTACATCTTCCACGTCGACCTCTACCACCCCGACGGCGACAGTCGGCATATCAAGAAGCCGCTCTTGGTGCATTGATTAGAGGGTAGAAGCATGTACCCGGTGCGGCCTGTAGGGCCGCTGGATGATAGCCTAGGGTGAAGCCCTGGGTGGTAGGGTGGTGGATCGAATAATGATGAATGATGATGCCGGGTACCGGCCACCCGGGGTTCCGCCCTCGGACATCGTCCGCCGCCCGGGGTTTCGCCCCGGGCTATCGTCCCCCGGGCCTACAGCCCGGATGGATGGCACCCGGTGATACGGCCTGAAGGGCCGCTGGATGATAGCCCAGGGCAGAGCCCTGGGTGGTGGGGTGGTGGGATCGAATGATGATGAATAATGATGATGCCGGGTACCGGTCACCCGGGGTTCCGCCTCGGCTATCGTCCGCCACCCGGGGTTTCGCCCCGGGCTATCGTCCCCCGGGCCTACAGCCCGCGTGGGGGGCACCATCGATCCGGCCTGTAGGGCCGCTGGATGATAGCCCAGGGTGAAGCCCTGGGTGGTGGGTCGAATGATGATGAATGATGATGCCGGGTACCGGCCACCCGGGGTTCCGCCCTCGGACATCATCCGCCACCCGGGGTTCCGCCCTCGGACATCATCCGCCGCCCGGGGTTTCGCCCCGGGCTATCATCCAACGGCCCTACAGGCCGCACGGGTACATGTTTCTACCCTCTACCCTCTAATCTCTACCCTCTACTACCACCGATACCCCATCCCAAACGTCAGGTATCCCTTCACGCCGTAGCCCAGCTCCCAGTTAGCGAACAGCCGTTGCCCCACGGAGAGGCCGAAGAAGGTCACCTGCCCGGTGGGGAAGACGCGGTAACGCGCCTCATGTTCGAAGAAGTCGCGCTCCCACCTCATGCCCACGCCAAGCCCCGCACCCGAATAGAGGCGGATGATCGGGCGGTTGAGGTAGGTGAAGCGCACGGCGGGATAGAGGGCGAAGCGGTGCGTATAGCGCCGGTCGGTGGTCATGCCCGCGAGGCGTTGGTCTTGGAAGACGCCCGAGTAAGCCGCCTGCACCCCTAACGAGAGCCACTGGCTCAGCTCCTGTGTGTAGCCGAGCGAGAAGGCCTGCGTGCGGATCCGGTCGCCATAGCTGTAGCGGCCAAGGTCGTAGCGATTAGCCAGCGTGCGCCCATTGGCATTGATCGGCACAACGTCGTCGTTCTCAAACGGGTTTTCGATTAATCCCCAGCTGATCGACAGCTCGTTTTTTAACTGATATGTCGGCTTAATCCCAAGCCAGCGCAGGAACGATTGCGCACTGGCCGCGTGGAGCGTCAGCGCAGCCATACAAATGATAAGCAGCATTCTCTTTGTCATAGGTGTAAATCTGAAATGTTGAAGGGCGCAAATGTAAAGTCACCCGAGGCAACGCCCTCTGGGCGGTGGGGGCGGAAAGGATTTCACGAATAAATGGGGGATACCCGGTGCGCCCCGTCACCCTGCGCTCTGCAACCCCAGGGCTTCACCCTGGGCTATCATCTGGGCCTACAGCCCGGATCGATGGTGCCCCCCACGCGGCCTGTAGGGCCGTTGGGAGGCATGTTGAGTTGTTGAATTGTTGGGTTGCTGAATGATTATACCGGGTGGATGTCCCGCCTCGCCTGAAGGCGAAACCTCAGGTACATGCGGGGCGTTTGTAGGGGCACCCCTTGT
>MIQB01000173.1 GCA_002890585.1 Tannerella sp. oral taxon 808 | reverse complement strand
TGTTCCTTCGGCCTCTGGAAGACCTTCGATCCGCACAGTCATCAGCCGATTGACGTAAACAGCCTTACGCTTGGTATCTTCATGGGTGCGGAATACTGGATGGCTCGATTCCGCGAAGGCCGAAGGAACACAGTTATTGGAACAAATTTATGACCAGGCCGAGCGTCCCGAGTGGACTTACGAGCATATTTGGCAACCGGGGGATTTACTCGTGTGGGATAATCGATGTTCCATGCATGCGCGTACTGATTTTTCTGCCGGTGAGCGTCGCTTAATGCTGAGGACAACAATCGAAGGTGAGGTTGAGCCATACTAATTCGAATAGCTGAATTATGCTAATGCAAGAGATGTCTCCTGACGCTGTCTTACACACACAAAAAAAAATGGAATGGAAGCAGCGTTGGGTGCTCCACTGATCAGTTTTGAGGATGTATCAAAGTCATTCAAGACTCAGAATGGCGATTTTCAGGCCGTTGCGGATCTTACGCTAAGCATTAAATCTGGAGAGTTTGTAACGCTTGTCGGCCCGTCAGGATGTGGAAAGTCTACGTTGTTAAACATGATCGCGGGCCTCATGAAACCGACGTCCGGCAAAGTTGTTTATGGAACCAATCAAGTTCAGGAAATAAATCGTCGAGTTGGATACATGACGCAAGCGGACCATTTGCTACCTTGGCGAACAATTGCCGGAAACATCTCGGTTCCACTCGAAATTAAGGGAATCGGACGAAGGCGGCGAAACGACCGGATCGATGAATTAATATCACTCGTAGGCTTGATCGGTTTTGAGGCATCATACCCAAACCAGGTTTCAGGAGGAATGCGCAAACGAGCTGCACTTGCTCGACTTTTGGCAAGCGATCCGGAAACGCTGCTTATGGATGAGCCATTCGGGGCGCTCGATGCCCAACTGCGATTGGCAATGCAAACCGAACTTCTAAGAGTACAGGCCCGACTTGGGAAAACCGTCGTGTTTGTGACGCACGATCTGGACGAAGCGATCGCGCTTGCTGACCGATGTATGGTTTTCAGTAAGCGACCTGGTCGCATCACACAGGTTATTCAAACGGACTTGCCACCGAACAGGGATTTGCTGAAATTGAGGTTCGATCCGCAATTTCTCAAACTTGCGCATGGATTGTGGGAGCTACTCACGCCTGATCTAAGGCCGGAAGTCCCTGCATCATGAGTGCTTCAGTAAAACTTGCTGTGATCCGACTATGTCTCGCCGCGAGCATATTGGCTGCTTGGGAATACGCATCGCGAGTTCGCCATTTGGAATTCTATTTGAGTAAGCCCACCGATATCGCGTCGCGATTAATGGTATGGATTTCTGACGGCACGCTGATGACGAATCTACAAGCAACGGTTTTTGTCGCCGTCATCGGGTTTGTTATCGGAAGTTGCGCCGGGCTTATGATCGGGCTGCTATTGGGCCGCGCGACTGTCGTTGCCAAGGTACTTGATCCCTTCTTGATGGCCTTCTACAGCATGCCGAAAGTAGCACTTGGGCCTGTCTTTGTGCTGTGGTTCGGCATTGATACAAGTATGAAGATTATTTTTGTCGCGGTCGTTGTGTTTTTTCTGGTGTTTTTGAACACCTATTCTGGTGTCCGGAACGTGAGCCGCGATCAGATTACTATCCTCAGATTAATGGGCGCCAATGAGATGGACCTGATGCGAAAAGTTGTGCTGCCATCAGCTTTCTCAGTTCCCTATGCCCTAATTGGGACCATACTTGGCGAGATGATGGCGACGAATAAGGGCCTTGGATTTCTGTTAGCCAACACGGCCGGCATGTTCGACACTGCGGGCACATTTGCTACCTTAGTAGTGATCGTTGCGCTTAGCATGATTTTCAATGCTCTAGTAAGAGTGGCGGAAATCTATCTTACACCCTGGCAAAGTCGTCTAGAGGCACAAGAAGTGTCAATATAAAACAATTTCGTCTATTGGGGGAAGCGGCATGCGAATGAGGCTAATATCACTAACTATCGCAACCATAATCTTGGCTTGGCAATCAGGGACGTCGTTGACCGTGCAAGAAGTAAAATTGCGTTATGGTATCGGCAGTGTCAGTTTTGCTTATGCGCCCCTCTATGTTGCTGAAGACAAGGGCTTCTTCAAGAAGCAGGGCCTTACCGTTGAGAGCATCCAGTTGGCAGGTAGTAGCGCCGCCGCTTCTGCAACGATTTCTGGAAATGTGCAGTTTTACGTGGGATTGCCTCAGACCGCCGCATTGGCAATTGCCAAGGGTGAGAAATTGTCAACTTTCGCGGTTGTGACCAAGGAGTATGGCAGCGATATTGTCGTTTCAAAAGAGATTGCTGATCGCCTTCATCTCAATCAAAATATGCCCGTTGAAATGCGATTGAGTGCCTTGAAAGGTTTAAAGATAGCCGGTTGGACGCCTGGCGGCTCGCCAGATATGCTTATTCGCTTTATCGCGGCAAAAATGAATTGGAAGGCGGAATCCGATCTCACGATTTTGCCGATTGGTCCGTCGGGACCGATGCTGGCAGCTTTAGAGAATAAGAGAGTTGACGCATTCGTCTTTTCCGCGCCAACTTCGCTTGAGGCTGTTCAAAGGTCTGGGGCATTTCTTCTCTACAGTGGTGCAAAGGGGGAATG
>MIQB01000172.1 GCA_002890585.1 Tannerella sp. oral taxon 808 | reverse complement strand
CTTGGGTCGCAAGGAGTTCGAGGTAATCGAACCGATGGACTACAACCTGCTGAACGACCTGAACGATCAGATCAATCGTCTGCGTGAAGAGAATGCAGAGTTGAGCAAGCGTCCGGAGTTCTGCCCCGAATGCCCGAAGTGCCCGGAGGCCTCTGAGCAGAGAGAGAACATGGAGAACGTCGTATACTTCCGCCTGAACAGCGCTAGAATCGACAAGCACCAAGAGATCAGCATCTTCAACACGGCTGAGTATGCTAAGAAGTACAACCTGCCGATCAAGTTGGTTGGTTATGCTGACAAGAAGACGGGTAACCCGGATTACAACAAGGGTATCTCTGAAAGACGTGCAAGAGCCGTCGCCAAACGCCTCATCGACAAGTATGGCGTTTCGTCCGACAACATCTCCATCGAGTGGATGGGCGACACCGTTCAGCCGTATGCAGAGAACGCTTGGAACCGCGTCGTTATCATGAACACGGATAACAAATAAGCGCGTCCCATCTCACACCTATATCAGAGAAAAGCCGACGGATCTTTTTCCGCCGGCTTTTTTTTCATACTCCCCCTATCTATTCGTAAAAACACAAACAGAAATATCATGATGAAAAGAAACTTGATGATGCGAAAATCGCTGGTGGCTCTACTGTTTATCTCGTGTGTAACAACCGGCTTTGCACAGGGTGAAACGTTGAAGAAGATTGTGGCAACGGCGCCGTTAGAGATCCCGTCGCCACTCAATGTGGACTCCGTGAAACAACAGAAGAATGCATTCAGCGCAGAGGACCTCCTGAAGTTGGGATTGACCATACCGGAACAGGAGGGATTCAATCAGAAGTATAACGCCGATGCCGATGGGTTCTTCCGGGTTGGGAAGGCGGCGAAAGGTGCGACGGTGCAGTTGTTTGCCTTCTATGTGAGAGGAGATCGGTATGGAAAGCTGAAGGTGAAGGTGATGACACCGGATCTGGCTGAGTTGTTTGTAGATGGTAAATCGGTGGAAACGAAAACGACGTCGGAAGAGGGGAGGAAGGAGGCAAAGGAGCTGTCTACGACATTGACGCCATATCCGGAGACGAACCGCGTGGTGATTAAGTTGCTGCGGCCGGCTGATGCAAAGACGGAACCGGCGTTGAAAATCGCCCTTGAACGTGACTCAACAGATGGGAAAGACATGCAGTGGAGCGTGTGGGAGAGTGGCAAGCGCCCGATTGAATTGGATGATGCCATTAAGGGGAAACGCGTGTATAACACGGAAATGTCGCCGAAGGGGAACTATGTCTTGTTGACTTATACCTACAGCCACGGCGAGACTTCGACTTACCCCAAAGAACTCTACTCGATTAAGACTGGGAGGCGTGTGACGATCGCGTCCAATAACGACAAGTATGCCCTCGGATGGATGCCGAAGAGCGAACGTCTGTTCTACCTCTCCAAGGAAGATGGCGACGTGGCCAAGCTCATCACCATCGACCCGGAAACGCTCGAGGAGAAGACGCTGGCCAGCGATGTGCCCTATGAATGGGTCACCTTTTCGCCCGACGAGAAGGCGCTCTTCTACAGCAAAGGCGATGAGCCGAAAAAGACGGAAGACGTCTACCGCATGCAGACCGTTACGGATCGCACCGGCGGGCCTGTGCCTTTGACCTTCATCTATCGCTACGACCTCGCCACGGGCTTGACGAGGCAGCTGACCTCTGGCGATCGCACGGCTACGCTGAATGATATCGCCCGCGATGGACGGTCGATCCTCTTCTCCATCTCGGACGAAACGATCACCGAGCAACCCTTCGCCGTGACCTCTTATTACCGCCTCGACCTCAACACGATGCAGACCGACACGCTCTGCAAGCGCGACGCGCATGTCACTGAGGCTTGGTTCTCGCCCGACGGACGGAAGGTGCTCTTCTTAGGTGCACCGGAGGCTTTCGGAGGCATCGGACTGAATGTCGGCGAGGGGCAGACGGCCAATAGCTTCGATGTGCAGGCGTACCTCATGGATGTGGCCACGAAGAAGGTGGAGCCGCTCACGCGTGACTTTAACCCGAGCATCTCCAAGGCCAAATGGAGTGGCGACGGACGGACGATCTACTTTGAGGTGGCCGACGAAGACCACGTCTATGTCTACGCCTACGACGTGGCCACGAAGAAGTTCAACCGCATGCCCTCAGAGGAGGACGTGGTGAACGCCTTCGACATCGCCGACCAAGCGCCTGTCATGGCTTACACCGGCGAAGGCCTCATGAACTCCACCCGCGCCTACGTCTACAACATGAACACGAAGAAGACGACCCGCATCGCCGATCCCTACGCTGCGCACCTGGCCCAGCTGAAGCTCCAGCCCGTGAAGGATTGGAACTTCACCAACTCCGACGGGCAGGAAATCAAGGGCTTCTACTACCTGCCGCCCGACTTCGACCCGAACAAGAAGTACCCCATGATCGTCTTCTACTACGGCGGCACCCTGCCCAACGCCCGATACTTCGGCGGCCGCTACCCGATGCACGTCTACGCCTCGTTAGGCTACGTCGTCTACGAGCTCCAGCCCAGCGGCGCCATCGGCTTCGGGCAGAAGTTCTCCGCCCTGCACGTCAACGCGTGGGGCAAGCGCTCATCGGACGACATCATCGAGGGAACCCGCAA
>MIQB01000171.1 GCA_002890585.1 Tannerella sp. oral taxon 808 | reverse complement strand
TGGCTTTGTGGGTGACGCAACGCTGGCTTTGTGGGTGACACAACGCTGGCTTTGTGGGTGACACAACGCTGGCTTTGTGGGTGACACAACGCAGGCTTTGTGGGTGACGCAACGCAGGCTTAAGAGGTGGCACAACGCCCTGATCATGCCCCGCCGCCTCGTAGGGGCGAATGCGATTCGCCCCTACAAAATCAGGGGAAGCACCCTACCCGCACCGGGGGAGGCACCCTACCCGCACCGGGGGAGGCACCCTACCCGCACCGGGGAAGGCACCCTACCCGCACCGAGGGAGGCACCCTACCCGCACCGGGGGAGGCACCTTACCCGCTTGCGGACAAGGCACCACCCCCCAACAATTAGGTATTTAAGCGAGGGGCGCGCAGAAATACTTTTGCGCCACTTAAATGATGATCATCCAATGAATTTATCGGACTTACAGAATGGCGACTCGGCCGTCATTGTGCGCGTATCGGGGCACGGAGCCTTTCGCCGACGCATTATTGAGATGGGGTTCGTGCGCGGGCAGAAGGTCACCTCGCTGCTTAACTCCCCACTCAACGACCCCGTGAAATACGGCGTCATGGGCTACGAAGTCTCCCTCCGGCGCAGCGAGGCCGCCATGATCGAGGTGATGCACGAATACGAAGCCAACCTGCCACTGCCCGACGACGAGGCAGACACCCCAGACGCCGCCTCACCACCCAACCAACCCCACAGCGCGCAACCCGTAAAACGAAAGAACGAGATCAACATAGCCCTCGTCGGTAACCCCAACAGCGGCAAGACGTCCCTCTTCAACGTCATCTCCGGCGGGCGCGAACACGTGGGCAATTACAGCGGCGTCACCGTGGCCGCCAAGACGGGCCACGTCACCTACAAAGGCTATCGCTTCAACATCACCGACCTGCCCGGCACCTACTCCCTCTCCGCCTACTCGCCCGAGGAGCGCTTCGTTCGCCAACACATCTTCGACCGCCGCCCAGACGTGATCCTCAACGTCGTCGTCGCCTCCAACCTCGAGCGCAACCTCTACCTCACCACCGAACTCATCGACCTCGGCCAACCGACAATCGCCGCCCTCAACATGTACGACGAGTTAAGGAAAAGCGGCGCCCAACTCAACTATACGAAGCTCGGCGGCATGATCGGCGTGCCCATGGTGCCCACCGTGGCCCGCACCGGCGATGGCATCAGTACACTCTTAGACACGATCATCGACGTCTTCGAAGGCCGCAACCGCGTGGAGCGCCAGGTGAACATCAACTACGGCACCACCATCGAGCCCGAGCTGGCCACCCTCTCCCGCCTCATGCAACACAGCGACGACCTGCCCCACCAGTTCCCCCCACGCTACTGGGCGTTGAAGTTCCTCGAGGGCGACACCGAAGCACAGCGCACCCTGCGCAGCTGCACAGCCTTTGCGGAGTGGAGGGCCGCAGCCGAACGAGGCACAGAGGCGCTCAACCGACTGCTCGGCGAGAGCGTCGAGGCCGCCGTCATCGACCGCAAATACGGCTACATCGCCGGCGCCCTCCGCAAAACCTACACCCCCGGCGCCAACGACATGAACCGCACCACCGACCGCATCGACCGCATCGTGGCGCACAAGTGGCTCGGCTTCCCCATCTTCATCCTCCTCATGTGGCTCACGTTTACGACCACCTTTCAGCTCGGCCAGTTCCCGCAAGACTGGATCGAGGCCGCCTTCGGTTGGCTCGGCGATCTCGTCCGCACATGGATGCCCCAGGGCCCCCTGCGCGACCTGCTGGCCGACGGCGTCATCGGCGGCGTGGGCAGCGTCACCGTCTTTCTGCCCAACATCCTGCTGCTTTACCTCTTCATCTCGCTCATGGAAGACTCGGGCTACATGGCCCGCGCCGCCTTCATCATGGATCGCCTCATGCACCGCATCGGCCTGCACGGCAAGTCGTTCATCCCCATGCTCATGGGCTTCGGCTGCAACGTGCCCGCCATCATGGCCACCCGCACCATCGAGAGCCACAGCAGCCGCCTGATCACCATCCTGATCAACCCCTTCATGTCGTGCAGCGCGCGCCTGCCGGTCTACATTCTGCTCGTGGGCACCTTCTTCTCGCGCTCAGCCGGCACGGTTCTGATTTCGCTTTACGCCCTCGGCATCCTCATGGCTGCCCTCACGGCCATCGTGCTCCGCCGTGGCGTATTCAAGGCCGACGAGACGCCCTTCGTCATGGAGCTACCGCCCTACCGCCTGCCCACACTCCGCGCCACGCTGAAGCACATGTGGGACAAAGGCGAACAGTACATGAAGAAGATCGGCGGCGTCATCCTCCTCATCTCCATCATCATTTGGTTCCTGAGTTATTACCCCCGCACCGCCCCCGACGCCTCAGCCAGCCCCGCGGCACAGTCTGAAATGCAATACGAGCACTCCTACCTGGGGCGCATTGGCAAGTTCTTCCAGCCCGTTATGGCTCCAATGCACCTGAACTGGAAGGCCACCGTGGCGCTGCTTTCCGGCGCTGCCGCGAAGGAGGTCATCGTCAGCACGATGGGCGTGCTCTACAGCAACGCGGACGAGGCGACACTCTCCGACACGCTCGCCGCCTCAGGCGATTTCACGCCGCGCTCAGCCCTATCCTTCCTCGTCTTCATCTTGCTTTACTGCCCCTGCATCGCC
>MIQB01000170.1 GCA_002890585.1 Tannerella sp. oral taxon 808 | reverse complement strand
GCAGCGGAGACCCTTATCAACAAACAGGAAGAGAAGTATTACACGGCCAGCATTCACCATGCCTATTACGCCGTGTTCCAGTATATGAAGTACGTCTTGGCGCACACCGACATGCAGCCCCTCTCTTACGAAGAGCAGACGGAGAAGTCAGGCGGGAAGGGTTCGCATAAATACTTGATCAATCAGATCAAGCAGCGGATCAACAATTCCAAGAAGGCGCGAAAGTTCGTCCAGGCTGTGCGTGAACTGAAGGAGGCCAGGGTCGATGCCGACTACCGCATACGGCAGTTCACACAGGAAGAGAGCTTGGCGTGCAAGCAGCAGGCCGAAGAATTGATTACTAAACTGATAATGTATTTTGGAGACCTATGAAAGACCTTGATGTAGAAAGAGCCCTGCGGCGATATGCCGAGGACTTGGTCAGCCGTTACCCCTGGCTGACGATCCGGTTTGAATACAGTGAGAAGCGAAGCGTATACCTCGTTTCCTATTCGCCCGCACAGAAGATCAATGAAAACGAGTCCTTCATCCGCGAGTCCATGGCGTTCGAGGATCGGATGAATGACATCTACGACGACGACGCACCGCTGTTTTGCGACGACGAGGAGCTCTTCAAGCTCTCGCCCGAGGCGGAGGTGATCCGCCACAGGCCGGGGCGCATCCGTCCGCCCAAGCCGAAGAGGGTACGCCCCGCGGAGGTCGCGCAGCCCGTGTAGGGGCGTGATCGTAAAGGGGGGGGGGACCAAACACATCCCGCATCCGCTGACATATGATTCTTTGAGGGGGCGTCCTTAACCATCGGGGGCGCCCCCCCCTGTGTGTGTATATATATAATGTATACGCACCACCCCTCCGCGCACCCTACCCCGCCCGGGTAATCATCGATCGTTGGCCATCCGCCTCCAGGGGTTTCGCCCCTGGCTATCATCCGGCGCCCCTACAGGGCGCAACCGGGCACCCGATTTAATCCGGGCTGTAGGCCCGCCGGACGATAGCCCAGGGGGTAACCCTGGGCAGGGCGAAACCCTGGGCGTGGCCGGGTACCCGCCTCAACAATTCAACGGGCCGCAAGGCCCCAACATCTCAACAATTCAACGGGCCTTTTGGCCCCAACATCTCAACAATTCAACGAGCCGCAAGCCCCCCCCGGATAACCACCGACAATTAACATACGTATGTACGTAATATTACGTATTGACGTGCCTTAATCGCCCCCATACCTTTGCCCTCGCAATCGGACAAAAACGCACCCGACGGCACACGAATGAATATACGTATACGACATATCAAGATGAACGAGATAATGCATACAGCATCGCCAATCAAGAAGCCGGCACACAGAATAAGACCTGCGCAGCCGGTAAGAGCATCCCCGGCAAACGCCGCGAGACCCAGCGGGAACTCCCGCAAACGCCCCGGTAAATGCCGTGAGACTTGCGGGACTCCCGCAAACGCCCCGGCAAATGCCGCGAGACTTGCGGGAACTCCCGCAAACGCCCCGGTAAATGCCGCGAGACTTGCGGGAACTCCCGCAAACGCCCCGGAAAATGCCGCGAGACTTGCGGGAACTCCCGCAAATGCCCCGGAAAATGCCGCGAGACCCAGCGGGAACTCCCGCAAACATCTTTAGCATGTAGAACAGCATCTTTTTTAATACCCAAAGAATTATGGCAGAAAGAAAAACAAAGACGCCAGCAGGCGCAGAGGTGAAAGAAATCATCTGGACAGATCTCACCCGAATGAACAACGGTGCACATTATCAGTTCATTAAGAATGTGCACGAGAACATTTCCGCCGAGACGGAGCTACTGACCGATACGCATATCAAGGCGGCGGCCGACAAGCTCGGCGAGGCGCTCAAGAAGGAAGACGAATGCTACGCCCGGTCGAGGAAGAGCTTCGCCACCGACGAGATCGCCGCCGCAGATGCCCTGCGCGACAAGTTTTTCATGGGCTTTCGCAAGACCGTCAAGGGCCTCCTCAACCACCCCGACCCCGAAACGGCCTTGGCCGCACAGCACATCGAGCAGCTCATCAAGGATTATCGTATCGATCCCGACATGCAGTTCGAGCGCGAGACCGGCGCCATCACCAACCTTGTGGGCGACTGCGAAGCGACGTATCTGGCCGACGTGAACAAGTTGAACCTCAAGCCCTATGTGGACGCCCTCAAAGCCGCTAACACGAAGGTGGACACCCTGCTCATGGGTCGCAACCGTGAGCGAGTGGGGCAGGAGGTCGGCGCCCTGCGAGCCGCTCGGCAAGCCTCGGACGACGCTTACCTCTGGCTCGTCAAGCTCGTCAATGCCCTGGCACTCACCGGCGACCAGAGCAAGTTCGGCGCCTTTATCGACCTGATGAACGTCGTCGTCAAGCGCTACAAGGAGCAGGTGATCAATTCCTCCAAAAAGAAGGATGATTCCGACCCCAAGCAGCCCAAAGACCCCAAGCAGCCCAAAGATCCCAAGCAGCCAGAGGGCCCCAAGGAGCCAGAGGGCCCCAAGGAGCCAGAAAAGCCCGGCGGTGGCGACGACATCCACCTCCCCGAGGAGCCGCCCAAGAAGCCCGACGACGCCGAGCAACCCCAACCCAGCCCCGGCGCCACCACATGAACCGTATCACCCCCACGAACCCGGCGGTACCCGGGTAATCATCGATCATTGATAATTGAATCCGCCCGGATGC
>MIQB01000169.1 GCA_002890585.1 Tannerella sp. oral taxon 808 | reverse complement strand
ATTCCCCAACAAGTCGCCTCGATCTGCGGCCAGCGTGGCTGTAAACTCCCATCCGGACGGCCGGGAGGCGTGTCTGTCAGGGAGGGCATAACACACGTCAATGCGCACCGATGTGTTATTCAATGGTTTCAACGTCGGGGCGTACGGTGTGCCAAAGCTGCGGATCGTAGAGAGTCGGGTACGCCATGTCCACGGCCCCGCAATGCCTCCCTCAGCGCCAAAGTGCCACGCCCGGATGCGGTTGTGACGAAATCCCGGCGCGCCGTCTGCATTATACGTGGGCGAGATAAGCAACGGCGACCCGATCGCCCGCCCGAAATACGATGCGCCCGTGGTGTACTCCCCATTGTTGTAATAATTATCCGCCCCGCCGCCGTAGCCGGGATATTTCCGGTGGTCATACTGGATAAAATGGAAAGGTCCGCTCTGATTCATCGTCGAGAGGTGCTCCACCACGAGGCGATTAACGTAGGGGAATGTGTGCAAATCAATGCGAAGACCCGCGAGACCGTCCAATCCGTTGTACCACTCGATACCCGATCGATCCTCCCAGAAATGCTGGTAATAAGCCCCGACAGCGAAGTGCGCCCCGACGTAATCGAGGCGGAAATCATACGTGCCATAATGATTACCCAGCACATTAATCTGATCCGAAACCGTGGCATCGCTACCCCCTGCCTGCCCCAGCACAATACGCGCAAAATCCTTCAGCGACTGCGGCTGTCGCCCCATCTTCGGCAGCGTCGATGTGCCGCCCCACTGCGCCACATGACGGATACCAAGCGTGAAGCTAAGCGGCAAAGGCTGGGGTCGCGGATCTTTCACTTGTAAGTAAAGCGCCTTACGATGCCACAGCACATCTTGCACATAATGCCGATCCGCAGCGATGGCAGCGCGCAGATACTCCGTATCGAACGAGCGCCCCACAGCAAAGTATCCTCCCGCATGCAGCCATCCGCCCGTCAGCGGAACAGCCATGAAGCGCGGCGTATAGATATTGATTTCAGGGATGGGGCGCGCATTCGTCGAAAGGAGTAAGTCGCCGCTACTCAGCGTCGGGTCAGGTCCAGCAGGATAGCCCAATGCCTCATCACAGCTCCCCTCACGACTGCCCATGCTAAGCGCAATTCGGTCGCGATATACCAACTCAGCAAAAGCCTCCTGCACGAAGACGTTTCGACGAATGCGTGGCGCAGCAGCCACAAGGCTCAGCCCCGCCCCCCATCGCCAATGACCCGGGAGCGCCCCCGCATGTTGCACCCCCACCTGCGTATACCCCCCGACGCTGGAAATGTCCGCAGGCATCCGCCCGTGCGTATGGCTGGCCATCCAAAAAGGAGTCTGGCCATCCGCAGCGCCGCCGGAGCACACGATATAATATAAGGTATAGGGGCGGTGCGCTGTCGAATCGCCAGCATGGGCACACAAACCGATCGCAAAAGCTGCGAGCAGGAGGGCGCCGCGAGAGAGCATATGGTTCATATTTATCCCGTAATTAATGAGGCAGCAAAGCTATGAAAGCAGCCCTTTTGGCTGATCTTGTGTGGGTAAGCTGAATATCTATCTTTGCGGCCGTAAATTTTTAAGCGTAGTAATACTTATATGAACAGTTACGAAACCGTTTTCATTTTAACTCCCGTTTTATCTGAGACCCAGGTAAAGGAAACGGTAGGCAAGGTGAAAGCCGCACTGAGAACAGTGAAGGCAGAGATTGTGAACGAAGAGAATTGGGGCCTGAAAAAGCTGGCTTACCCGATTGACAAGAAGACGACGGGCTTCTATTGGCTGCTTGAGTTTAAGGCCGTGCCCGAAGCCGTGAATGTGCTGGAGACGCAGCTCCGACGCGACGAGCGCGTGATCCGCTTCCTGACCTTCCGTCAGGACAAGTTCGCCGCTGAGTATGCGGCCAAGCGGAGGAGCCTGAAGGCTTCCAAAGAGAGAGAATCGGCAGAAAGAGAATCATCGAAAAAGGAGGATTAAACGACATGGCAACGACAAACACCGCCAACAACACCCAGTCTGAACTGCGGTATCTGACCCCGATGTCGAAAGACACGAAGAAGAAAAAATACTGCCGCTTCAAGAAGAGCGGCATCAAGTACATCGATTACAAGGATCCCGACTTCCTGAAGCGTTTCCTCAACGAGCAGGGCAAGATCCTCCCCCGGCGCATCACCGGGACGTCGCTGAAGTTCCAGCGTCGTGTGGCTCAGGCCGTCAAGCGCGCCCGCCACTTGGCCCTGCTGCCCTACGTAACCGATTTGATGAAATAACCCCCGTTAAAGCGAAACAGAACATGGAAGTCATATTGAAAGAAGATGTGGCCAACTTGGGCTACAAAGACGATATCGTACACGTGAAAGACGGCTACGGACGCAACTTTCTGATCCCGCAGGGGAAGGCCGTCATTGCCTCAGACTCGGCACGAAAAGTGCTGGACGAAGTGCTCAAGCAGCGCGCCCACAAGATTGCCAAGATCAAGGCCGAGGCCGAAGCACTGGCCGAGAAGCTGAAAGGCGTATCGCTCACCATCGGCGCCAAGACGAGCTCCACGGGTACGATCTTCGGATCGGTAACGAATATTCAAATAGCAGAAGAGCTGGCTAAGCTGGGCTTCGAGATCGACCGCAAGATCATC
>MIQB01000168.1 GCA_002890585.1 Tannerella sp. oral taxon 808 | reverse complement strand
TGTCCCGCAGGACGTCCCGCAACAATTGCAGGATGCCACTGCGGATCGTGAAGCCAGACTTGCCACCGTCGGATCGCGCGGGAACAAGGAAGCGGGCACTGTACTGTTCGAAGGATAGCCCAACCGGTGCCGCCAGCTCATCCTTTTTCGCTTTTGATCTCGGGTCTTTGGGGTGCAGTGTGGGGGTGGTTTCCGATTCGGTAATGGCTTGAGGCTGTTTTGTCACGGCTTCCTCGAGAATCATTTCCGGATTCTGTCGATTCTCTACTTCCGGCTCGAGATCAACAGGTGGATCAAAGAAGGGGGACTCCTCTGGAGTGCGTGTCTTCACGCCTATGTTACCCATCTCGCGGAGCTTCTCGCTTAGGATTTGCTGCCGCCTCTCTTGGATGGAACTCATACGGTGATGGGATTCAAGTGGAGTCTTTCGATCGTTTCCTCAACCCATGCGTCGATGCCTGTCGACGGACGAAGGGCGCGGGCGGGTGGCAGATAGGAGCTTCGGAAGACACCCTTCACACCACCTTGCCCCAGCTCGCGGGCGAAGCGGACGGAGTGGTAGATGCGGGCATTGAAAAGGTTCAGGGATTCGTCCTCGGCATATTGGGTATAATAATCGACAACGGCCATATTGGCGCTGCGGTTAATCTTGTTCCACAACAGAAAGAGGTCTTGAATGCGGGCGTCACCGAAATTGAGACCGAGGTCGCGGATAGTCCGCGCGTAAGCAAAACTAGAGGCCAACGATTGCGGATCGGCTTCGAGGGGCGAAATGAGGTAGTCCATTTCAATGGAGAGTTCGAGTAGTTCCTCTGCTCCGGCATGCCCAGGGAAGTCGAAGATGACTAAGGCTGTCGTTTTGTCTGTCTTTTGGAGGAACGTCTCCGTATCGCCAATGGCTCGGATTGGGCGCGAGCGAATGATGGGGTAGGCCGGCTTTCCGAACCGGGTGAAGTGAGCCTTCATCTGGTCGCTCAGTTCCTTGGAATCTTCGATGAGCGCGCGCTCCCGCTCTCTCAGTTTGTAGAACGATTCCTGTGTCCCGTCGCAATCGACAACCAACAAGGGTATCCCCTTTTCGTAGTAAAGGATGGAGGCGAGAGTCTCGGCCAAGCTGCTTTTGCCGACGCCTCCCTTTTGAGAGGCGAAGCCCAAATAGATGGGACTTTCGGGTGTGTTTTGCATCATATATATAAAGGTATAGGGTGTTACTTATTCGGGGGATCGACTTATCGACTGACTTAGTTTGTTGTGGTCGGTCAATAGGTTGGTTGGTCAATAAGTCAGTAAGTCGATAGGTCAATAAGTCGGTCACTGAGTCAGACGGTCGATAAGTCGGTTGGTCAAGGAGTCAATAGGTCAGTCCGTCGGTTAGTCAGTAAGTCCGTCGGTTAATCAGTAAGTCCGGGGCGAAGTAAGTCGGTAGGTCAGTCACTCCCGTCCCCTCAAGGATACAGCGGGAAATCGCGGGAAGAAGTTCTAACAGGCCTTATTACAAGCGGATTGCAGAGTCATTATAGCTTTGCCGCCGAATTGAAACCACGGAGTTGAGCTGCCTTTTAGCACACGGCCCAAAGGCCGGGCAAGGTGTGTTTTTGTGCTACAAAAACCGTTTTGTGCTACAAAACGCCTTGCCCCCGGAGCGGCCTCCGCGCGGTTCGGCTCCAAAGTCGCCACCTGATCTTATACGAAAAACCAGAGCCCCATGAATCGACCCAAGAAAACGCCCGTTCGCTCCCCAAAATGGGACGCCTTCCACTTCCGCCTCCCCGACAGCCGCGACCAGCTTCGGCTGATCGAACTCTTCAAACGCTCCGGCGCCCGCACGAAAACGGAGTACATCCGTGCGCGCATCTTAGATGAGCATTTTCGTGTCGTGATCGTCGACAAGAGTCGCGAGGACTTCGTCCGCAGGCTAACCGATTTCACCGCCGCGCTAAACAAGATCGGCGTGCTGTACAATCAGGCCGTCCGCGCCATCAACACGTATCACTCTCCGAAAACGGCCGTCGTCATGCTTCGTAAGTTGGAGGGATACGCGGCCGACATCCACCGATTGCAGGAGCGGGTCATCGCCTTAACCGAATCCTTTCGCACGATTGATCGATGATTGCGAAGATCTCGCCGCCCTCCAAAGACCTGATGAAAACGCTCACGTACAACTTCCGGAAAGTCGATCGGGATCAAGCCGACATCCTCCTGTCTGGGCAGCTTTCGGCAGACGGAAGGCTGACGGCCGAACGTGTTTTTCGGGAGATGACGGCCTACATCCCGAGCGGCGCGCGGACGAAAAACGTTGTCTTTCACGCTTCGATCAATCCTCGCCCCGATGAGCCACTCTCCGACGACCGCCTCCGAACAATCGCGCACGAATACCTATGTCGCCTCGGTTACGGCGATCAGCCCTTCATCGTGTTCAAGCACCGAGACATCGCTCGGGAACATATTCACCTCGTCTCGACACGGGTCAGGCACGACGGCAGCAAGATCCGGGACGCGATGGAGCATGTCCGAAGCACCCGCATCATGCGGAGTTTGGAGGCGAAGTTCGGCCTACTCCCCAGTCGGAGGAAGGCGGACGTTTCTGACAAACCGTCAGCTGTTGAGGTCGGAGCGGGGGACATCAAGCGGCAGGTTGCGGCCGCTGTGCAATACGTGCTCGGGCTGTACGCGTTTCAGTCCGTCGGGGAGATGAATCTGCTGCTGGCGCGTTTCCGTGTGACGGCCGAGGAGGTCAAAACGGAGCGGAAGGGTAGGCCCTTC
>MIQB01000167.1 GCA_002890585.1 Tannerella sp. oral taxon 808 | reverse complement strand
TGTCCCGCAGGACGTCCCGCAACAATTGCAGGATGCCACTGCGGATCGTGAAGCCCGACTTTCCGCCATCTGTGCGTACGGAGACGAGGAAGCGGGCGCTGTACTGCTCGAAAGACACCCCGGGCGTTGCCGTCGATTCGTCCTTTTTTACTCTCTGTTTCGGGTCTTTGGGCGGAGATGCGGGGGCGGTCCCCTGTTCGGTGATGGCTTGTGGCTGTTCCGCCGCGGTTCCTTCGGGGATCGCTTCCGGCTTCTGGGCATCCTCTATCGCCCCGAGATCTACGGGCGGATCGAAGGAAGGCGACTCCTCGGGCGTGCGTGTCTTTACGCCGATGTCACCCATCTCGCGGAGCTTCTCACTCAGGATCTGCTGCCGCCTCTCTTGGATGGAACTCATACGGCGGCAGGATTCAAGTGGAGCCTTTCGATCGTCTCCTCGACCCACGCGTCGATGCCCGTCGGCAGACGGAGCGCGCGGGCGGGCGGCAGATAGGAGCTGCGGAAGACGCCTTTCACGCCGCCTTGCCCCAGCTCGCGGGCGAAGCGGATGGAGTGGTAAATGCGGGCGTTAAAGAGGTTCAGCGATTCGTCCGCGGCATATCGGGTGTAATGATCGACGACTGCCATATTGGCGCTTCGGTTGATCTTGTTCCACAAGAGAAGCAGGTCGCGAATGCGGGCGTCGCCGAAGCTGACGCCGAGGTCGCGGATAGTCTGCGCGTAGGCGAAGCCGGAAACGAGCGACTGCGGGTCGGCTTCGATGGGCGTGATGATGTAGTCCATTCCAATAGAGAGTTCGAGCAGCTCCTCCGCTCCGGCATGGCCGGGGAAGTCGAAGATGACCAAGGCTGCCGTTTTGTCGGTCTTTCGGAGGAACGCCTCCGCGTCGCCAATGGCTCGGCCGGGACGCGAGCGAATGATGGGGTAGGCCGGATTTCCGAACCTTGTGAAGTGCGCCATCAGTTGGTCGCTCAGCTCCTTGGAATCTTCGATGAGTGTGCGCTCCCGTTCTCGCAGTTTGAAGAACGATTCCTGTGTCCCGTCGCAATCGACGACCAACAGGGGGATCCCTTTTTCGTAGTAAAGGATGGAGGCGAGGGCCTCGGCCAAGCTGCTTTTGCCGACGCCTCCCTTTTGAGAGGCGAAGCCCAAATAGATGGGACTTTCGGGTGTGTTTTGCGTCATATATATAAAGGTATAGGGTGTTACTTGTGTGAGGCTTCGACTTATCGACTGACATAGCTCGTTGTGGTCGGTCAATAGGTTGGTTGGTCAATGAGTCGGTCACTAAGTCAGTAGGTCGATAGGTCTGTGAGCCCGTCAGTCAGTCAATAAGTCAGTCACTGAATCAATAGGTCGATAGGTCAATAAGTCATCGAGTCAGCAGGTCAATAAGTCAATCACTGAGTCGGTCGGTCATTGAGTCCGCCAGTCAGTCACTAAGTCAGTCGGTTAGTCAGTAAGTCCAGGGCGAAGTAAGTCGGTAGGTCAGTTACTCCCGACCCCTCAAGGATACAGCGGGAAATTGCGGGAAGAAGTTCAAACAGCCCTTATTACAAGCGGATTGCAGAGTCATCATAGCTTTGCCGCCGAATTGAAACTACGGAGTTGAGCTGCCTTTTTAGCATACGGCCCAAAGGCCGGGCAAGGTGTGTTTTTGTGACACAAACCGTCGTTTGTACCACGAAAAACCTTGCCCCGGCCGGGGGCCTGTCCACTCCAAAGTCGCAACCTAAAAACCGAATCGAAATGAAAGACAACGACCCGCATTGGGACAATTGGCACGTCCGCCTGCCAGTCTCTGAAGACCAACGAAAAGCCATCGATCTCTTCCAAAAATCAGGCGCAAAAACGAAGTCCGACTTCGTGCGCGCACGCTTGCTGGGGGAGCCTTTTAAGGTGATCGCAGTGGATAAATCAGCCGTCGATTACTACCGCAAACTCTCCGAACTGACGGCGCAAATTCACAAGATCGGCGTGCTGTATAACCAAGCCGTCCGTGCTATCCATAGCTATCATTCTGACAAAGTGGCACGCATACTGCTCGAGAAATTGGAGCGTTACTCTGCCCGAATCGTCCTCTTGCTGGAAGAGGCCGTCCGCCTGACCATAGACTTTCGCAGCCGATGATCGCCAAGATTTCGAGTCCCTCCCGCCTTGCTGCGGCGCTGGATTACAACTTCAAAAAGGTGGAAAAACACGAAGCCTCCGTGCTGCTTGTGCAAGGGCTTTTTCAAGATCGGAACGGGAGGTATAGCCGTGCACAGGTGCTCGCCGACATGCTGCGGACGATCCCGGAGCGGTGCCGCACAAAGAAGACGGTCTTCCACTGTTCACTCAATCCGCACCCGGACGAAAAGCTATCAGATGAGACGCTTTCGCGAATTGCCCGCGAGTACATGGAGGCGCTCGGGTACGGTGCCCAGCCGTACATCGTTTTCCGCCATAATGACATTCCCCGCGCGCACATCCACATCGTTTCGCTGCGTGTGGACAGCGAGGGGCGGAAGATCAACGACCGTTTCGAACGGCGGCGCAGCAAACGAATCACGGACGCTTTGGAGGCGAAGTTCGGCCTACTACCCAGTCGGAAGAAGGCGGGCGTTTCTGTCCAACCGTCAGCTGTTGAGATCGGAGCGGGGGACATCAAGCGGCAGGTTGCGGCCGCTGTGCAATACGTGCTCGGGCTGTACGCGTTTCAGTCCGTCGGGGAGATGAATCTGCTGCTGGCGCGTTTCCGTGTGACGGCCGAGGAGGTCAAAACGGAGCGGAAGGGTAGGCCCTTC
>MIQB01000166.1 GCA_002890585.1 Tannerella sp. oral taxon 808 | reverse complement strand
CCAAAAAGTAGTTTTTGTTCGTTGCGGGATTCCCGCAAGCATTTCCGAAAACATTTTGTCCGCCCGAGTACTCTAACAAAGACATGGTGTGGACGTAAGGAACCTCATTCTTACGTCGAACTCACGTTAAAATGCGGCGTGGTTGGGGCTTTTCTCGTCGGTTTATGCCAAGCCCCACCCGCATCAATCCAAGACTACACTCCAAATAGGCTTACCTTTGGGCATAAATTTTAACTGACTATGAATAGATTGTACCCCTATCTGCTGACTTTCCTGCTCTGCATGCCAGGCTGTTTCATCGCCGCGCAGGGCAGTAGAAAGCAAGTCGCAGCCAGCAACGAGCGCGACAACAACGTCATCTATCACACCGTAGAGCGCGGACAAACCATCTATTCCATCGCCGCCCTGTACAAGGTGGGCGAGGGCGACATCTACCGGTTGAACCCCCAAAGCCGCGACAAGATCCGCGAGGGCGAGCTCCTGAAGATCCCACGCAGCGGAGCGCAAACAGCCAGCCAGACACGCACCACCGAGACTGCACCTGTGAGCCACACCATCCGCAGCGGCGAAACGCTCTTCTCGCTCTCCAAAAGCTACGGCCTCACACCTGACGACCTCACGAACGCAAACCCGGGGCTCACTGTCAGCACGTTTTATGTCGGAAAGACCATCCGCATCCCGCCCGCCACCAACCGCCCCGACCCACAAGACGCCACCTCAGGAGAGAATTACACCATCAAAAAAAATGAGACCATGTATGGCCTCTGCCGACGCTTCGGCACCACCAGCGAGGAACTGATTAGCCTCAACCCCCAACTCAGCGGCGGCCTCCGCGCTGGCATGGTGATCAAGGTACCGACAAAGAAGGAAGCCGCAGCCACACCCGCCACACCATCGACCGAGTTCGACATCGAAGCCATGCGGGCTTACCGCAACGAAGTGAACCGCGTGGATGTGGCCCGAGTGGCCCTGCTGCTGCCCTTCCAAACGAGAGACACGAAGAATGCATCGCGCTTTGTGGAGTATTACGAAGGCTTCCTTATGGCCATCGACAGCTTGCGCCGCACGGGCTACTCCATCGACCTCACGGTCTATGACCTCGGCGACGACACACAGAAGATACAAGAAGTGCTCCGCACCGACGAGGTGAACGCGGCCGACCTCATCATCGGCGGCGTGACCGACAAGCAGATCGAGCTGATCGCCGACTACGCATCCCGCAAGGGCGTGAAATACGTCATCCCCCTCTCCTCAAAGCTGGAAAAACTCACCTCTGACAACGCCTTCATCTTCCAAGTTAACCCGCCCAAACCCTACCTCGCACCCATCGCCGCGGCGCGCGCCTGCTCCGTGCTGTCGGGCTACAACGCCATCATCGTAGACACTGGCGACAAGGGCGATCACGACGAAAACGACTTCGTCCAAGCCATCAAAGCCGAGATGAAAAAGAAAGGCATCACCTGCCGAGAGATCGGGTTCAACAGCCGCAACTTCAGCAACGACCTGACAGGCCTCCTGAGCACCACAAAGCCGAACGTCATCATCCCCACCTCATCCTCCAAAGAAGCGCTCGGCAAGATCCTCCCCACCCTCCGTGTACTCTCGCAGAGCAAGTCTAACTACCAGCTGA
Organism: Tannerella sp. oral taxon 808; assembly: GCA_002890585.1. Classification (GTDB taxonomy): domain Bacteria; phylum Bacteroidota; class Bacteroidia; order Bacteroidales; family Tannerellaceae; genus Tannerella. The sequence goes on along the minus strand of MIQB01000166.1, from coordinate 1,223 downwards.
CCCTCTTTGGATATTCTGACTGGCAGACCTACAAGAATTTCACGGGCGACTTCTGCGCCCTGAACACCTACATCTATACGCCGTTTTACGCCAACATGCGCTCATCGAAGGTGAAGCACTTCGCATCCAAGTTCAAGTCGTTTTACCAAAAAGGCATGCAGCAGACCTACCCGCGATTTGCCATGCTGGGCTTCGACACAGGCATGTACTTCATCGGCGCACTGCAAAAACACGGCGCCAACTTCGAGGAGAACATCCGCAAAATGAAATACAACAGCCTGCAAATGGGCCTCAGCTACTCCGACCGGATGAGCAACTGGGGCGGCTTCATGAATCAAAACGTCTACATCGTCCATTACAACAAGAACAACACCATCACACGCGAATAATGATGAGCCCATTTCGTGAACAAGTGATTGACAACAAGAGGAGGAGGGTCGCCGTCGCCCTCCTTCTTTTTGTGTCCATTGTCGCGTCTGCCCCGTTACGCCCCGTCAGCGCGCAGGCACAGCCCCCCGCATACCGCGAAGAGTGGGCCGTAGGCGTGACAGGTGGCATCAACTATTCGTCGGTCTTCTTTTCACCCAAAGTGCACCAGAGCATGCTGCAAGGCTTTGGTGGCAACGTGGCTGTACGTTGGATTACGGAGCGCCATCTCGGCCTACAGCTTGAGGCCGGCTTCCGTCAGATCGGCTGGAAGGAGCGCTTCGACGAACAACCACAATACCGCTACATCCGCCGTATGAACTACATGGAGATGCCCTTCCTGACACACATCTACTTCGGCAGCGAACGCGTGCGCTTCATCTTCAACCTCGGGCCGCAGATCGGCCTACTGTTAGGCGAAAGCACAGACGAGAACCTGCGCGGCGCCACACCAAACAAGACGAACGATCAGCACACCATGGCCGCTGAGAAGCGGTTCGCGTGGGGCCTCTGCGGTGGCCCGGGCGTAGAGCTACGCACACCGATCGGCCACTTCCAGCTCGAGGGACGCTACTACTATTCCCTCGGCGACTTCTACAGCACCCGCCACGGCGACGTCTTCTCCAAAGCCTCGCCGCAAGTCTTCACCCTGCGGCTGGGGTATTTCCTGCCCTTCGCCCCGCGGCGGTAACGAGAGGGAAGGCGGCCACAAGAACTGCCCCTACGAGAGCACCCGGTCATGTTGGCCGGCGTCCCTGACGCCTTGATCTTCTTTTGCTTCTTTTCTTCCATCAAGG
>MIQB01000165.1 GCA_002890585.1 Tannerella sp. oral taxon 808 | reverse complement strand
TGCGAATCTCTAAACCCTGTCTCAGTTCGGATCCCTTTTCGTTTTTCGTTCCCCCCCCCCTCACTCCTTGTAGCAGATGCGCTTGACGCGGGGAGAGACGGAGGTGAGGACTTCGTAGGGGATGGTTCCGAGGCGGTCGGCGATCTCGGTGACGGGCAGGCCGGGGCCGAAGATGATGACCGAATCGCCTTCGCGCGCCTCGGAGTCGCGGCGGCTCCAGCCCACGGCCTTGTGCGAGAGGTAGGCTTTGTCGAGCGAGGAGGCGATGAAGTTGTCGTCGGCGTTATAGATGATGACGTCGGAATCGGTGAAGAGGGAGAGCTTCTCGAGGCACTTCTGTGTGGCGGAGGCGAAGTTCTCCTGGTGCGCCTCGCCAATGTTGGTGATGATGCCGATGGTGGGGCGGATGATGCGTTGTAGGCGCTCCATCTCGTCGGGCTGTGAGATGCCTGCCTCGAAGATGCCGAGGGTGTGCCGGTCGTCCATCTGCCAGACGGAGAGGGGGGCGCCGATCTGCGAGTTGTAGCTGCGGGGCGAGCGGACGATGTTGAAGTCGGCGTGAAGCAGCTGATAGAGCAGCTCCTTGACGATCGTCTTGCCATTGCTTCCGGTGATGCCGATGACGGGTATCTGGAAGCGCCCGCGATGGTGAGCCGCGAGACGTTGCATAGCCGCCAGCACGTCGGGGACGACGAGGAAGTTGGCGTCGGGCATGGTGCGCGCCTCGGTCGGCTCGTGGCTAACGACGAAGCTGCGTACCCCGAGGCGGTAGAGCTCCGAGATGTAGCGGTGGCCGTCGTTGGTGCGGGTCTTGAGGGCGAAGAAGAGGGTGGACTCGGGGAAGGAGAGCATGCGGCTGTCGATGAGCAGGCGCTCGATGGTGCCGTCGTTGAGGGTGCGATGCGTCGCACGGATGATCTGAGCGATCTCTTGAATCTTATATTTCATCGTTAGGTGGATAAATGCGACTCAAAAGTAGGCGGGCACGGCAACTCGGACTGAAGCTGGTGGAGCTTTAACGTAGTTTGTGCGACGAAGCGGCGATGTGCTTCGCTGTCGGGGTGGAAGGGTTTGTGCTGCAAATCGCGGTGGATGGCTTCGGCCCGGCGGAGCCACTGGCGCGTCTGCGGATCCATACAGGCGGCCTCGAAGCGCTCGCCGATGTGGCGCACGGCCAGGGGCGAAGGGTGGCACATGTCGTCGGCATAGAAGCGATAGTCGCGCAGCTCGTCCATCATGATTTCATAAGCCGGGAAGTAGTCGGCACACTCAGGGCAGCGGCGGACGAGTTGGTCGACGGCCAGGAGGAGGGTGGACTTGCTGAGGGCGTTCTCGTGGGCGCCGTCGCGGAGGTGGCGCACGGGGCTGACGGTGAAGAGCCATTGCAGCGTGGGGCGCTGGCGTTGGAGGGTGTCCATGAGGGCCGTCCAGGTGTGCACGATCTCGTCCACGGTGAGGCGCGTGCGGGTGAAGCATCGTTCGGGCAGCTTGTGGCAGTTGCCGACGACGGCGCCGGTCTCCCTCCAGCGGTAGACGTAGGCTGTGCCGAAGGTGACGATGAGGCGATCGGCCGCGGCAAGGTGGCGGGCGGAGTGTGCGAGCCGATCGTTGATGCGGCGGAGGCATTCCGTGGCGGTGGGGGCGGAGAAGTCGCTGTGGTGAAGGAGGCTGTGGTAGGCGTCGACGTGGTGGATCAGCTCCGCTTCGGTGAAGGGCCGAGGCGCTAAGAGCCGCTCGATGGCGGTGGCTACGGAGAGCGGGTTGTAGAGTGTGCCAAAGGGGTTGAGGTCCACGCAAAACAGGCCATCGACTAAGCGTGCGCCGATGGCTTCGGCAAAGCAGGATCCGAAGAGGGTGATGCGGTGCGCGTAGCTGATGCAGACGCGAGACGGCGGGATATGGACGGGGGTGGTGAAGGTCATGAGGGGGAGACTTGGGGGAGCCCAATTATTAATTGTCAATGATTAATGATTATCCCGGGAACACGGCAGCATGGCACCGCCCGATCATTAATCATTAATCATTAATCATTGATAATTGACAATTAGTCATTGCCCCCTTATTGCTTCTCGATCCAGCTTCCCACGGCCTCGAGGGCTTCGGGGGCGACAGTGATGCGTATGCTGCCGTACTCGTCGGGGAGGCACGTCTGGCAGGGCTGGAGCAGGTGGTTGAGGCCGGGCAGCAGGATGGTGCGAACGCGGCTGTTTCCGCCTGCTTCGAGGGCCTGGCGAACGGCGGACAGGTTGCGCGCGGCAGGCACTTGTACGTCCGATCCGCCATAGACGGCCAGCACGGGGCACTTGACCTGACGGAGCACGGGCTGCGGGGCGTGACGCACGAAGGCGCGCATCCAAGGCGTGGATACCTCCTGCACCTCAGCGGCTACGAGTGGCTCCACCTGTTCGTGCGGCATGGGGCCGGCGATGATGCCTTCGGAGAGGGCCCGGCGGAAGGTGTCGGCAAGGGCTTGGCGCAGGGCCTCCTCGTCGGCGATGTCTTGCTGGAGGAGGGCGAAGACGGCGCGGTTGAGGCTGGCCGTGGCCTGGCGGATACTGTCGGGCTGGGTGAGGCGCATGATGGTGTCGCTTTGCATCATCAGGAGGCTGTCGCCGCGCACGCCGGGGGCGGAGAGGAGTACGATGAAGCCCACGTCATCTGGTCGGCGCGCGGCCACCAAGGGGGCGATGAGTCCGCCTTCGCTGTGACCGATGAAGCCAATGCGGCGCGGGTCGATGTCTTTCGGCCGGGTGCGGAGGTAGTCGAGGGCTGCTTCGGCGTCGCGAGAGAAGTCGGTGGTGGTGGCCGCGCTGAAGTCGCCGGTGGAGGCGCCCCCGCCGCATCAACGATCGGCTCGCACACTCCGCCCGCCA
>MIQB01000164.1 GCA_002890585.1 Tannerella sp. oral taxon 808 | reverse complement strand
TCATGCAGGAGACCCGCCTGATGACGAACGAATACTCCGTCAACCTCCCGACGCGCTTCTATTATCGGAAGAAATGGCAGTCCGGATGGATCAACGTCGTCAATCCGTTTCGCGCCACGATGGTGCTCGGCACACCCGGATCGGGCAAGTCGTACGCCATCGTAAACAACTACATCAAGCAGCAGATTGAGAAAGGATTCGCGATGTATGTCTATGATTATAAATATCCTGACCTGTCCGAGATTGCCTATAACCATCTCCGTCAGCACCTCGATGCGTACCCTGTCAAGCCGCAATTTTTCGTCATCAACTTCGACGATCCCCGCCGCTCGCACCGCTGCAATCCGATCCATCCTGACTTTATGACAGACACCTCCGACGCCTATGAAGCGGCCTACACCATCTTACTCAATTTGAACAAATCGTGGGTGCAAAAGCAAGGCGATTTCTTCGTCGAATCACCAATTATCCTGCTGGCGGCCATCATCTGGTTCCTGAGAATTTACGAGGGTGGACGCTATTGCACCTTCCCACATGCGGTCGAGTTCCTGAACCGCCCCTACGCGCAGATTTTCCCAATCCTGACGGCTTACGACGAACTGGCCAACTACCTCTCGCCCTTCATGGACGCGTGGGAAGGGGGCGCTCAGGAGCAGCTCCAAGTGCGCCCGTAAGGGCATATAATAAATATAGCTTTGGCAAGCTATTAGGTTCGTGTTCTTTGAAATAATAACCTATCACCAGCCGACTTATCCATTCAACGAAAGACGATGGGGAGTGTAGCATGTCGGAAAAGCCACGAGTGGACGAACTGTCAAGTCTTGACCCCGGGTGGCGAGGTGAAAAGATAGATATGAGGATAAAGCCTATACTGGTTGAACGATAGTCCGAGCGGCTCGATGGTTAAGCCTTAACGGAAGACAGTTACAGACGTTATGCTGTGATACCCAACTTCTCCCTGGAGGTCGATCGGGCAAAAGAACTTATCACAGAGCAACTACATACATAGTAAAGGACGAAAGTCGTATCCGACAATCTATCATGCCAATAGTTATTATATGCTTTAACGGGGATTGCCTAAGTGGGGAAACCCATAGGGCAACAGAGCTTCCGTAAGTAGTCTGAGCAAGGGAAAGCCTTGTACATGGCGAAGGGAAGCAGCTTTATCGTTTAATGTCCAATCTCGGAAAATGTGAGAGACATGAAAAGAAATCCAGAGAAGATATTAAACAGTCTGACGCAACATAGTTCCGACTTGGAATACAAGTTTGAACGTTTGTATCGGATACTGTTTAATGATGAGATGTACTACATAGCCTACCAGCACATATATGCCAAACAAGGCAATATGACAAAGGGAGTTGACGGGAAAACCGTTGACGGCTTCAGTGTGTCCCATATTGAGCAGTTGATTGATACGCTTAAAAATGAGACGTATCAGCCGAAACCCTCACAGCGAGTTTATATTCCGAAGAAAAATGGGAAGAAGAGGCCGCTCTAGGTATCCCCTCATTTATGGACAAACTTCTTCAGGAGGTTGTCAGAATGATCTTAGAAGCTATTTACGAGGGCAGTTTTGAATACACTTCGCATGGTTTCAGACCACAACGAAGTCCGCAAACTGCACTTTCAAGCATTCAACGGTCATTCAACGGTACGAAGTGGTTTATTGAAGGAGACATCAAAGGCTTCTTCGATCACATAAACCACGAAATCCTGATAGCCATTCTGTCAGAAAGAATCTCTGATGAGCGATTTCTTCGACTCATCAGAAAGTTCCTGAATGCAGGATATATTGAAGATCAGGTATTCCACAAATCATACAGTGGAACTCCGCAAGGTGGTATCATCAGCCCCATATTGGCTAACATCTACCTTGACAAGTTTGATAAGTATATCAAGGCCTACATCAAGCACTTCAATAAGGGGAAAAGAGGAATTGTCAAAGAGAGACTGAACTATCCTGCCGCCAATGAAATGGATGATCGTATCAAACGACTGAAATACATAAGATACGCGGATGATTTTCTGATTGGAGTAATTGGCAGTAAACAAGATTGCATCCAAATCAAAGAGGACATAAAGCAGTTTATGGCCGACAAATTGAAATTGGAACTATCTGATGAAAAAACGCTGATTACCAATGCAAGAAAACATGCCAAATTTCTTGGATATGATGTTTTTGTGCGAAAGTCCAATGATGCACGCAGAGACAAGAACGGTCATTTGACAAGGTCATTAGACCACAAGATTGTCTTATATGTAACAACTGAGACGATGAGAAAGAAACTTCTTGAATATGATGCTGTAAAGATTGTCAGGCAAAATGGGAAAGAGGTTTGGAAGCCAAAAGGTCGTTCATATATGAGATGTCTTGATGATTTGGAGATTATAAGCCAATATAACGCTGAAATCATGGGGTTCTATAACTACTACTCGATAGCGAACAACAGCCCGGTTATTGACTCGTTCTATCACATTATGGAGTATAGTATGTACAAGACATACGCCGCCAAATACACTACTTCAAAAAAGAAAATTATTGCGAAGTATAAGAAGAACGGCGTGTTCTCCATACCATACACAAATAAAAAGGGATATGAGGTCAAGCGTGAGTTTTACGACAAAGGTTTCCAAGCACTCGCCTCCGAACCGTGCATACAGGTCTCCCCGTACACGGCTCTCCACCTTATCATTCAGTCTAACTTTCTCCCCGAATGTATTTTGTGATGACATGCAGAACATACTGCTAATGTTTTTCTGTCATTCAAATAGCGGTTCGGTAGTTCCCCTTGCGTTTGAAACCTACCATTGTAACAAATGGCAAGGCGCCGGGTGCTTAGCCTATGGCCAACTTGCTAGCGCCAAAATCCCGCTTTCGCGCATGATTTCGCCCGCGCTTTATTGGGTGATGACGGGCAACGATTTCACGCTCGACATCAACAATCCCGCGTCGCCGAAG
>MIQB01000163.1 GCA_002890585.1 Tannerella sp. oral taxon 808 | reverse complement strand
GTTCCGAGGTGGTCATCGATACGTTCGGAACGTGGTCTGGGTACGTTCGGAACGTAGTCTCGATAGGTTCAGGACGTATCGATGGGGGCTTCGGAACAGGGTGCAGATAGGTTCGGAACGTGGTGTCGATAGGTTCGGAACGTGGTCTCGATAGGTTCGGAACGTGGTCCGGGTACGTTCGGAACGTAGTGTCGATAGGTTCAGGACGTATCGGGGGGTGGTTCGGAACGTGGGTAAAGGGGCGGGAGCTATCGCATAAGGGGCACTACACACAATGAAATGGTATGCAAACCATTTCCGGTTGACCATAGCTTCGCGGATCAGTCGCCGGTGAAGGTGTCGACGAGCACCTCGCGATAGGCGTTGAAGATCTTCGACTTGGAGACGAAGCCGATGTATTTGTCTTCGGAGTCGACCACGGGCAGGTTCCAGGCCTTGGTGTCGTCGAAGATGTGCATGATCTTCTCCATGGGCATGTCGTTGATAATCTTGGCGGGAGCGGAAACCATGAAGCGGGAGACGCGGAAACGCTCATAGAGCTCGGGGCGGAACATGATGTTGCGGATGTTGTCCACCAAGACGAGGCCTAACAGTACGCCCTCGCTGTTGACCACGGGGAACATGCTGCGGGGGCTCTTGGCGATGGCCTCTTTGACGACGTCGCCGAGGGTCATGTCTGGGTGTACGGGGATGAAGTCGGTCTCGATCACGCTGCCGACGGTCATCAGCGTCAGCACGGCCTTGTCCTTGTGGTGCGTCAGGAGCTCGCCTTTCTGCGCCAGACGCATGGAGTAAAGGCTATGGGGCTCGAAGGCACGGATGGTGACGTAGGAGCCGATGGAGGTGATCATCAGCGGCAGGAAGAGGTTGTAGCCGCCCGTCAGCTCGGCGATGAGGAAGACGCCCGTCAAGGGGGCATGCATGACGGCCGACATGGTGCCAGCCATACCCATGAGGGCGAAATTCTTTTCAGGCAGATCGACGGGGAAGCCGAAGTAGTTGAGCACATGGGAGAAGAAGAAGCCAGCGATGCAACCGATATAAAGGCTCGGCGCGAAGATGCCGCCGCAACCGCCGCCGCCGTTGGTGGCCGCCGAGGCAAAGACTTTCATAAGGAGTATGAGGCCAAGGAAGATGACGATGCCCCAATAGCCTCCGCTCATGCCGTGGAAGGGGCTCTGATCCATCAGGTCGAGGAAGCGGCCGTCGAGGAGGGCGTCGATCGTGTCGTAGCCTTCGCCGTAGAGCGGGGGAAAGAGGAAGATGAGGATGCTGAGCATGGCCGCACCGAGGATGAAGCGTTGCCAGCGGTGGGGCAAACCGGCGTAAACCCCCTCGACACGGATCATGGCGCGGGTGAAGTAGAGCGAGACGAGGCCGCAGAAGATGCCAAGCAGCAGCACATACGGAATGCGCTCCATGACGAACTCTTCCGTCTGCGAGAACTGGAACATGGCCTCAGTGCCGGAGAAGATGTAGGACATGGTGGCGGCCGTGACGGACGAGATGAGCAGGGGTAGCACGGACGTCATCGTCAAGTCGAGCATGAGCACCTCGATGACGAAGACAAGGCCAGCGATCGGGGCCTTGAAGATGCCCGCCACGGCTCCTGCGGCGCCACAGCCGACGAGTAGCATGAGTGTCTTCTGCTCCATGCGGAAGAGTCGGCCGAGGTTCGATCCGATGGCGGCGCCGGTCAGCACGATGGGCGCCTCGGCACCGACGGATCCACCGAACCCGATGGTCAGTGAGCTGGCCACAAGCGAGCTCCACATGTTGTGCGGCTTGATGCGGCTCTTGCGCTGCGAGATGGCGTAGAGAATCTTGGTGACGCCGTGGCTGATGTCGTCGCGGACGATGTAGTAGACAAAGAGGCCGGAGAGCAGGATGCCAATGATGGGGTAAAGCAGCAGCCAATAGTTGGCGCCCTCGCGGATGTTGGCCCAGAGCAACTGCTGGATGGTGTGGATGAGGAACTTCAACAGTAGGGCAGCCGTGGCGGCAGCGATGCCGACAAGGAAACTGATGATGAGGATGAAGTTGCGCTCCTTGATGTGGCGCTCACGCCAGAGCAGGAAGCGATAGAAACGGTTTTCGTGTGTCATGTGAGGGTTGTTAGTGACAAGTGACAGGTTACAAGTTACAAGTGATGAGCTACGAGTAACAGGCACTTGTAACTCGTAACCCGTCACTCGTAACTTCCTACACCCCTTTGCCCGTGACCACTGTCTTTACAGTATATATCAGAATGGTGATATCCAGGGCGAGGGACATGTTTTCGTAATAAAGGATATCGTAGTCAAGGCGCTCGATCATCTTCTCCACCGTGTCGGCATAGCCATACTTGACCATGCCCCACGAGGTGATGCCGGGGCGGACGTTGTGTAATAAATAAAAGTAAGGCGCAGTGCGGACGATCCGATCGATGTAGTACCGCTGCTCAGGCCGCGGCCCAACGAGCGACATGTCGCCAATGAGCACATTCCAGAACTGCGGCAGCTCGTCTAAGCGGTACTTGCGGAGGAAGCGGCCGAAGGGCGTCACGCGATCATCATCGTGCTGAGTGAGCCGATGGCCACGGCGGTCAGCACCGACGTACATCGTGCGGAACTTATAGATCGTGAAGGGACGGCCACCGCGACCAATGCGCTCTTGCCGGAAGAGCACGGGGCCGGGTGAGCTGCGCTTGACGCCAAGGGCCAAGTAGGCGTAGACGGGCGAGAGCAGCAGGAGCGCCGTGGCGGAGACGATCTTATCAGCCATCCACTTGATGTTCTTGCCCGCCTCGGAGAAGTTGTTGTCCGTGGCGTCGATCAGGGGGATGCCGTGGATGGTGCGTGCACCGACGCGCCCCAAGGGACTGTTCTTCGCTGCCCAGATCTTCACGGGGCACTTATAACGGTAAAGGGAATAAAGCAGACTTACGGCTTCCGCATCACGCCCGGGTTCAATGACTAACGCCAACTCATGCGCAGGTCG